>NZ_JBKQOI010000021.1:0-11806 GCF_052145595.1 Mycobacterium sp.
TCGACCTGCTCGACACCCCGATACCGCTCACCGCCGCCGCGTAGCCAGAACAACCACCCCACGAAACCAGCCAATCCCCAGGTCACCCCGGGATTCACCTATTTCAGCTGCCGTAACTTCGGTCTAGTCGCCGCGAGCGTAACGCCACGGCGATATTTCGGAAAACCGCTGTGGCGTTACGCTCGCGACTCCTCGATGTTTGACGGCCGCGGGTTCTGCAACTCGTGTGAGCGGAGGCGACGGTCGGCGCCCGATGGCCCGTTGAGGGGGCGGGCCATCGGGCCTAACCGAGCGATACCGAGCGATTCAGCCGGATGACGCCCGATATCCTTGCTCGACGGCCTGGGCGTCGGTCGCCGGTTGATGCGACTCCTCGTGCCGCGCATCGTTCTTGACTTTCGGATCGATGCTGTCGGCACGTTTCCACTGTTCGTGGAGTTGTTCGCGCGACGCAGCCGCATCGCTGTGGTGCTTGGCCGCCTGCTCCTGCAGCCTGGCGGCCTCGGCGGCCTTGGCCTCGGCCTCGGCCTGTGCGGCACGGGCCCTGGCGGCTGTTTCATCGGCGAGTGCCTCACGCCGTTCGACTTTGGCCGTCGCTAGCTGAGCTTGTTCGCGAATCTCTTCGGCCTGCCGTTGGCGGCGTCGACGCATTGCTCCGCTTACCGCAACGATCAGGCCGGCAATCAGCAGGACTGCCACGACGGCGGCGATCACAATCCAGGTGGTGGTGCTCATGCTCATAATGGGCTCCATTGCTAGGTCCGTGTGTGTAGGTGCTGCAGCCGTCTCCACAGGTTCCCCGTATTCGACAGATATCAAACAAGCGAAGTTTCTGGCCCGGGGACGATGCGGGCCGGGTGTGCGAGACGGAGGCTCGGGCCAGAATGGCGATATGACGCTGGATCTGAACGCATACTTCGAGCGCGTCGACTACCGCGGCACGGCCGAGCCGAACCTCGAGGTACTGCAGGATCTGGTGACCGCTCACACTCGGACCATTCCGTTCGAGAACCTCGATCCGCTGATGGGAGTGCCGGTCGACGACCTCAGTCCAGAGGCTTTGATCGACAAGCTGGTGCACCGGCGCCGGGGTGGTTACTGCTACGAGCAGAACGGGCTGATGGGTTACGTGCTGGCAGAGCTGGGCTTTCGGGTGCGACGGCTGGCCGGGCGAGTGCTCTGGATGCTGCCGCCGGGCGCGCCGGTGGGAGCACAGACTCACACCGTGCTGGTGGTGACGTTCCCCTGCGCCCCGAGGTCCTATCTCGTCGACGTCGGTTTCGGCGGCCAGACGCCGGCTTCGCCCATTCGCCTCGAAACCGGCAGCGTGCAACAGACAACGCACGAGCCGTACCGACTGGAGGACCGCGGCGACGGGTTGGTCCTGCAAGCCCAGTTTCGCGGCGAGTGGAAGCCGCTCTACGAATTCTCCACCCGCACCGAGCCAGACATCGATCTGAAAGTAGGTAGCTGGTTCGTCTCGACCCACCCTTCGTCGCAGTTCGTGACGAACCTGATGGCCGCGCTGGTCACCGACGACGCCCGGTTGAACCTCGAGGACCGCAACCTGGCCATCCACCGCGCCGATGCAACGGAAAAGATCCGGCTCGACAACGCTGCCGCCGTCGTGGACACCCTGATTGACCGGTTGGGCATCAATGTGGCCGATCTCGGTGAGCGCCGCGGCCTCGAGACGCGCATCGAGAAGATCCTGGATGCGTAGAGGCTCGCTTCTGGATCACTTTCGCGCGCAATAGTGATGACCGCCATACTCCCAGAGGAAGCCAAATGGTTAGTATTGCTACTAGCCTGTCCCATGGTGAATCGGGATCATATGCTGAACAACATTGTCGCGGCCCCTGCGGGCGACACGAATCCGTACGTTTTCAGCGACAGCGCGATCGTGGTGCCCGAGGGTGTGACGCTGACGTCGTATTTCGACCGCAACCGAACCGATCATGCTGACAGCCCCGCGTACCGCTTCGTCGACTACTCGAAGGACCAGGACGGGCGGACGATCGAGCTCAGTTGGGAAGAGTTGTCGTCGCGGGTCTGTGCGATCGGTGCCCGCCTGCAGCAGGTCACCAAGCCGGGGGATCGGGTAGCGATCCTGGCGCCACAGGGGCTCGACTATGTGGCTGCCTTCTTCGGTGCCGTCCACGCAGGCAATATCTCGATCCCTCTGTTCGCACCGACCTTGTCAGGGCACGCCGAGCGGTTGGCGGCGGTGCTGGCCGACGCCCGGCCTGCAGCGGTGTTGACAAGGACCGCCGCGGCAGAGTCGGTGCGCACGTTCATTCGGACGCTGGCGCCCAACGAGCGGCCGCGGGTAATCGCGGTTGACGCGATACCGGCAACACTCGCTGCGATGTTCATCGCCCCGCACCGCGATACCGACGATGTCGCCTATCTGCAGTACACCTCGGGTTCGACGCGCACGCCGGCCGGAGTGGAGATCACGCACCGTGCCGTCTATACGAACGCGATGCAGATGATTTTGGCCGGCGGGCTGGACATGGGCGTCCGCTGTGTCAGCTGGCTACCGTTGTACCACGACATGGGTTTGATGATGATCGTGTTCCCGGCCTTGACCGGGGCGCACATCACGTTGATGGATCCCATGGCGTTTCTGCGCCGACCGTATCGATGGATCAAGCAGTTGAGCATCGCGGCGACCAGCGGCCGGACCATGGCGGCCGCACCCAACTTCGCCTTTGAATTGAGCGCCGAGCGAGGACTGCCCCCGAACGGCCCGGAAGCCCAGGCCCTGGACCTCAGCAACGTGGTGTGCGTGCTGAACGGGTCCGAGCCGGTGACCATGTCGGCGATCGAGAAATTCACAAACGCGTTCGCGCCGTACGGTTTTCCCGCGAATGCGGTTAAGCCCTCCTACGGGATGGCGGAAGCGACGTTGTCGGTTGCCAGCATCAGCCAGGATGCCGCGGCCGGCGCTGTCTTCTTCGACCGGGAGCAGCTCGGCGCGGGTCACGCAGTCAGCGTCGGGCATGCGGCACCGGGTGCGGTCGCCTATGTGTCGTGCGGCCAGCCGATCCCTGCTCAGTGGTTGGTGATCACCGACCCGGATGGCGCCGAGGCGCCCGACGGTACCGTGGGGGAAATCTGGTTGCACGGAGCCAACATCGGCCGCGGATACTTCGGCCGCGAGGACGAAACGCGACGAGTATTCGGCAACAAGCTCCAGTCACGGCTCGAACACGGCAGCCACGCCGAGGGCGCCCCGGACAATGGCTGCTGGCTGGCCACCGGTGATCTCGGCGTCTATGTGGGCGGCGAGCTGTACCTGACGGGGCGAATCAAAGACGTCATCATCGTCGATGGGCGCAACCACTACCCGCACGACATCGAAACCACGGTCAGCGAGGCCTCGACCGCGATCCGCAGCGGCTATGTCGCCGCGTTTTCCGTTCCCGCCGGCGTGCTCGGCTCACCGAACGGTGACACCGGCGAACAGGTCGTTATCGTCGCCGAGCGCGCCGCGGGCGCCGGCCGCTTGGAGCCGGCGTCGATCACCGAGGCGATACGCGCGGCGGTCTCGCGTCAGCACCATATCCGGATCGCCGACGTGCGGCTCGTGGCCGCCGGCACCATCCCCCGCACAACGAGCGGCAAACTCGCCCGCGGCGCCTGCCGAACCGATTACCTCGCGGGCCGATTCAGCCGATAACTAGCGGCCGGGCAGCCAGGGCCCGATGCGTCGCAGGGCCTCTTCGATGTCGCTCGTCGGTCCGGCGAACGACAGCCGGACGAAGGAATTGCCGCGCGCGGTGTCGAAGTCGATGCCCGGTGCGATGGCAACGCCGGTGTCGGCCAGCAACTTCGAGCAGAACTCGAGGGAGTCGCTGGTGAAGTCGGAGACGTCGGCGTACACATAGAACGCACCGTCGGTAGGCGCCAGCCGGTCGACGCCGATTCGGCGCAGCCCGTCGAGGAGCAGCGAACGGTTGACCGCATAGTGCTTCAGATTGCCGTCGGCTTCGGCTTTGGCCTCGGGTGTGAACGCCGCCACCGCGGCGATCTGCGACAGGACCGGCGGGCAGATGGTGAAGTTGCCGGTCAGGCAATCGACCGCCCGGCGCAGCTCAGGTGGCAGCAGCAGCCAGCCCAGCCGCCAGC
Organism: Mycobacterium sp.; assembly: GCF_052145595.1. Classification (GTDB taxonomy): domain Bacteria; phylum Actinomycetota; class Actinomycetes; order Mycobacteriales; family Mycobacteriaceae; genus Mycobacterium. The sequence goes on from NZ_JBKQOI010000021.1 coordinate 4,135, forward strand.
CAGTCATCGCGTAGTACTTGGAAAAGCTGTTGACCACCACTGCGTTTCGTGATGTCTGCCAGGCGCAGCTGGTCTGCGGCGCGCCTTCGTAGACCAGGCCGTGGTAAACCTCATCGCTGATCAGGCGGACTCCGGAGGCCTCACACCAGGAGGCGATCGCGGCCAATTCGGCCGGTGGTATGACCGTCCCGGTGGGATTGGCCGGGCTGGCGACGATCACGCCCTGCACCGGCGGGTCGAGTTCGGCGAGCATGTGCGCGGTGGGCTGGAAGCGGGTCTTCGGCCCGCAGGCGATCTCGACCACCTCACATCCCAACGCCGACAGGATGTTCCGGTAGCACGGGTAGCCGGGGCTGGCCAGCGCCACGCGATCGCCCACGTCGAAGCACGCGAGAAAGGCGAGCAGAAACCCACCCGAGGAACCCGTGGTGACCACCACCGCGTCGGACTCGACGTCGATCCCGTGCCGGCGCTGGTAATCGGCGGCGATCGCGGTTCGCAGCTCGGGGATGCCCAGTGCCACGGTGTAGCCCAGCTCGTTGAGATGCAGGGCGGCCGCGGCCGCTGCGCGCACCGGCTCGGGTGCGCCGACACTGGGCTGGCCCGCCGACAGGTTTACCAGATCGCCATGGCTGCGCTGGCGCCCCGCGGCGGCCAGCCAGACATCCATCACATAGAACGGCGGGATGCCGGCACGCAGGGCGACATGGTCATTCACGGCTGTGGGAGCACCTCGGCTTCCAGTTGGCGAAGCAACTCTCTCGGCGAGGCCAGCAGGTGCGCACTGCCATGTGCGCGTTTGAAATACAGATGCATGTCGTGTTCCCAGGTGATCGCGATACCGCCGTGGAGCTGTATACCTTCGGCGGCCACGGTGGTCAGCGCCTCGCTGGCGGCGAGGCGCGCGGTGGCGGCGTTGGTGAGGGTGGGGTCGTCGCACGCGTCGGACACGACGGCCTTCGCGGCGGCAATCGCGACGTAGAGATCGGCCATCCGGTGCTTGAGTGCCTGGAAGCTGCCGATCGGACGTCCGAATTGCACACGGCTCTTGGCGTATTCGACGGTCAATTCCAGACAGCGTTCGGCGGCCCCGACCTGTTCGGCCGCCAGCAGGATGGCCGCGCTGTCGGCGATGCCCGGGTCCGCGCCTATCGCTTCGGTCTCCTCGGGCCGCACGCGGCCCAGTCGGCGGGTGGGGTCCATGGTGGCGACGGGCTCTGCGGTGAATCGGGTCCATCTGCTCAGCCGGCCGTCGGTGACGGCGACGATGACGTCGGCGATGTCGCCGTTGACCACATAGTCGGCATCGAGCACCACCGCACCGATCGAGCTTCCCTCGGCAAGGCCTTCCAGTGTCTGGACGTCGGGCTCGGGTGCGGCGAGCAGCGCCAGCTCCGCCAGCGTGGTGCCCAGTAGCGGGGAGGGCACCAGGGCACGGCCGAGCTCCTGCAAAACGGTTGCGGCGTCGGCCAGTTCACCGCCCGCGCCGCCCAGCTCCTCGGGTATCACCAGCGCGGCGGCGCCGACCTGCTCACACAGCAGCTGCCACAGCGACTCGTCGTAGCCACGGTCGGACTCCATCGCCGCGCGCACCGCCGCCGGATCGGCGTGCTTGGCCACCAGAGCGGCGACGGTTTCCCGCAGCATTTGCCGTTCTTCACTCACGAGCGCCGCTCCTCATAGCGACTCCAGCACTCTGCGCCGATGTGCCTCGGCATCACCCCACGCCGAGCGTAACGCCTGCACGCGGAGCAGCCACAGCGACAGGTCATGTTCCTGGGTGAATCCGATCGCGCCATGCGTTTGTAACGCCGCCCGCGCCGCCAGCAGGGCCGCCTCGGATGCTGCCGCTTTCGCGGCGCTGACGTCGCGCGGCTCCAACGACAGCGCAGCCCCGTATACCAGCGGGCGGGCCAGCTCGATCGCGATGTGCACGTCGGCGAGCTTGTGCTTGATCGCCTGATACGAGCCGATGGCCCGGCCGAACTGGGTCCGCTGTTTGGCGTAGTCGACGGCGGCGTCGAGCAGCGCCTCGGCGGCGCCGACCAGCTGCGCCGCGGTGGCCACCGAACCGAACTCGTAGGCGCGCTTGACTCCTCCTTTCGGGGCCTGCCACCCCCTGCCGGTCGGGATCACGTCGTAAAGGCGGCGGCTGGGGTCGACGGACTGGTGCCGTTGTCCCGGCTGGGCCACGGCGACGCCATCGGCGGTGGCCAGCAGCACCAGTCCGGCCGCCTCGGCGTCGACCGCGCGCGGCATTTGCGGCGGCAGTGCGACGGTGGCGATCAGCTCACCGGAAGCCAGCCCGGCGCAGCGTTCATCGTCGCCCAGCAAAACCGGTGCCACCGCGATGGATTCGGCCACCGGGCCGGGCACGCACCAACGCCCCAGTCGTTCGATCGCGACGACCAGGTCGACCGGATGGGCCTCGATGCCGTCGAATTTCTCCGGGACGGCCAGCGCGGTGACGCCCAGGTTGGCCAGCTGCTCCCACACCTTTCGCCCGGGCGCGACATCGCCGGCTGACCAGGCCCGGACCGCGCCCGGCAGGTCCGCCGCGCACAGTGCCGCGTCGATGCTGGCCGCGAAGTCGCGCTGCTGGTCGTCTAGCGCAAATTTCACTTCGTGCCCCCGGACTTTTCGCGCGGCAGGCCCAGCAGCCGCTCGGAGATGATGTTGCGCTGAATCTCGTTAGTGCCGGCGTAGATCGGACCGCCCAACGCGAACAGCAGGCCATCGTTCCATGGGCCGGCAAGCTCCCCATCGGCGCCCAGCATGTCAAGCGCGGTCTGGTGCAACGCCACGTCCAGGTCGGACCAGAACACCTTGGTCACCGACGATTCGGCGCCCAGTTCGCCGCCGGCGGCCAGCCTGGTCACCGTGCCGAAGGTCTGCAGCCGGTAGGCCTGCGCCTTGATCCATCCGTCGGCGACCCGGTCGGCGAAGGCCGGGGGACGGCCGCGGTCCTTCCACAGCTGCACCAGTCGCTCTGCCACCGCCAGGAAGCGGGCCGGGCTGCGGAGCGACATGCCGCGCTCATTGCTGGACGTGCTCATGGCCGCCCGCCAGCCGTCGTTGGGGGTGCCGATCACGTCCTCGTCGGGCACGAAGACGTCGTCGAGAAAGATCTCACCGAAGCCGGTATCGCCACCCAACTGGACGATGGGGCGCACCGTGACGCCCTTGGCCTTCAGGTCGAACATGAGATACGTCAGGCCGTTGTGTCGCTCGGCCGTGGGGTCGGACCGGAACAGCCCAAATCCCATCTCGGCGAACGGCGCCCGCGAGCTCCAGATCTTTTGCCCGTTGAGCAGCCAGCCGCCGTCCGTCCTGGTCGCGGTGGACCGCAGTGATGCCAGGTCGCTGCCGGATTCGGGTTCCGACCAGGCCTGCGCCCAGATCTGCTCGCCGCTGGCCATTTTGGGCAGAATCCGGTCCAGCTGCTCCTCGGTGCCGTGCGCAAACAGCGTCGGGGCCAGCATCGACGTGCCGTTGGCGCTGGCCCGGCCCGGCGCGCCGGCGCGAAAATACTCCTCCTCGAACACCACCCAATGCAGCAACGGCGCGTCACGGCCGCCATACTTTTCCGGCCAGGTGATCACCGACAGGCCGGCGTCGAACAACACGCGGTCCCAATGGCGGTGCTGCGCAAAGCCTTCGGCGTTGTCGTAGGACTTCGTCGGGATCGATTCGGCGTTGGCCGAGAGGAATTCCCGCACCTCGGCTTGGAAAGCCAGTGTCTCTTCGTCTAACTGCAGGTCCATCAGGCCAGCTCTCGCAGTTGTGGTTTGACCACCTTGCCGCCCGGATTGCGCGGCAACGCGTCGACGAACCGCACCGATCGGGGCGCCTTAAAGTTCGCCAAATGCTCACGGGTATAAGCGATCACCGATTGCTCGTCGAGGTTGGAACCGGGCCGGGCCACCACGAACGCCCGGCCGACCTCGCCCAGCCGCTCGTCGGGAACCCCGATCACCGCGGCGTCGGCCACCCCCTCCAGCCGGGCCAGCACCTGCTCGACCTCGGCGGGATAGACGTTGAATCCGCCGCAGATGTACATGTCCTTGAGCCGGTCGGTGATGCGCAGGTTACCGGCCTCGTCGACGGCGCCGACGTCGCCGGTGTGCAGCCAGCCGTCGGCGTCGATGGCCGCGGCGGTCGCCTCCGGGTCGTCTAGGTAGCCCAGCATCACGTTCGGCCCGCGCAGCAACACCTCTCCGGCTTCGCCGGGAGCTGGCGAGTCGATGCGTAGTTGGAAGTCGGCGAACGGGCGCCCGCAGGTGGTGGCTACGGTGACCGCGTCGTCGTCGGCGCGGCACATGGTGCCCATGCCGTTGGCCTCGGTCAGGCCGTAGGCGGTCAGCACGATGTCGATGTCGAGTTCGGACTGCATGCGTTCCACCAGCACCACCGGCACGGTGGCCGCGCCGGTCACCGCGAACCGCAGCGAGCTCAGGTCGTAGTCGTGGCGTGCCGGATGGTCCAGCAGGGTCTGGTAGATGGTGGGCGGTCCGGGCAACACGGTGATGCGGTGTTGCTCGATCGCCTGCAGCGCGCGCAGCGGGTCGAAGATCAGGTGTGGGATCAGGGTTGCGCCCGTTTGCAGGCAGGCCAGGATGCCGGCCTTGTAACCGAAGTTGTGGAAGAACGGGTTGATGCACAGGTAGCGGTCGTCGCCGGTGATTTTGCCGTTGGCGGCCCACGACGCCGAGGCCGACAGTGATTGCCGGTGCGCACAGAGCACGCCTTTGCTGCGGCCGGTGGTGCCGGAGGTGAACAGGATGTCGCTGACGTCGTCGGGCGTGACGGCGGCGGCGCGAGCGGCTACCGCGTCGAGGGCCGCGGGTTCGGAGCCTTTGGCGATGAAGTCGTCCCAGGTCCCGTCGTCTGCTTCTATCGGCACCCGCACGATGTGCCGCAGTGCGGGCAGGGCGTCGCGGTCCAGGCCGGAAACCCGGTCGGTGCCGAGGAATTGACCCATCGCGAACAGCACCGGCGCGGCCGTGCGGGCCAGGATGTCGGTGGCCTCTTCGGCGGTGTAACGGGTGTTCAGCGGCACCATGGCGGCGCCGGCGTGGTGGATCGCCAGGCAGGCCATGACCCAATGCCAGGTGTTCGGCGACCAGATGGCCACCCGGTCTCCCGGCTGAACGCCGAGCGCGATCAGTGCGGCCGCGGCGCGGTATATCTCGTCGCGCAGGGCGGCGGCGGTAAAGGATCGTTCCTCGGTGATCAGCGCGTCGTGTTCGGGAAGCTGGTGCGCCAAACGATCCAGCGCCGCGGGCACGGTGCGGGGATCGTTGGCCATCGACACTTCTCCTACGGCGCGCTACAAAGCAAGTGCTTGGTAGGTTAGCCTACAGGGCATGCAGGACGTCGAGGAGTTCCGGGCCGAGGTCCGCGATTGGCTCGCCGACAATCTGGTCGGCGAATTCGCAGCTCTCAGGGGCCTCGGCGGACCGGGGCGCGAGCACGAGGCATTCGAGGAACGCCGGGCGTGGAACCAGCACCTCGCGGCCGCGGGGCTGACATGCCTGGGCTGGCCGGTCGAGCACGGCGGGCGGGGGCTGCCGACCGCGCACCGGGTGGCGTTCTACGAGGAGTACGCCCGCGCCGACGCGCCCGTGAAGGTCAACCACTTCGGCGAGGAACTGCTGGGGCCGACGCTGATCGCGTTCGGGACGCCCGAGCAGCAGCAGCGCTTCCTGCCGCGCATCCTCGATGTCACCGAGCTGTGGTGCCAGGGGTACTCGGAGCCCGGCGCCGGCAGCGACCTGGCCAACGTGTCGACCACCGCCGAGCTCGACGGCGATCAATGGGTGATCAACGGCCAGAAGGTGTGGACGTCGCTCGCGCACCTGTCGCAGTGGTGCTTCGTGGTGGCGCGCACCGAGAAGGGCTCCAAGCGGCACGCCGGCCTGTCGTACCTGCTGGTGCCGCTGGACCAGCCGGGCGTCCAGGTGCGGCCGATCATCCAGATCACCGGCACCTCGGAGTTCAACGAGGTGTTCTTCGACGACGCCCGCACCGACGCCAACATGGTGGTCGGCGCACCGGGCGACGGCTGGCGGGTCGCGATGGGCACGCTGACCTTCGAGCGCGGCGTCTCGACGCTGGGCCAGCAGATCGTTTACGCCCGTGAACTTTCCAATCTTGCCGAGCTCGCGCAGCGCAACGGCGCCGCCGACGACCCGTTCATCCGGGAGCGGCTGACGCGGGCGTGGACCGGGCTGCGGGCCATGCGCAGCTATGCCCTGGCGACCATGGACGTCGAGCAGCCCGGCCAGGACAATGTGTCGAAGTTGTTGTGGGCCAACTGGCATCGCGACCTTGGCGAGCTGGCGATGGACGTGATCGGCAAGCCCGGCATGACCTTGACCGACGGCGAACTCGACGAATGGCAGCGGCTGTTTCTGTTCACCCGCGCCGACACCATCTACGGCGGATCCAACGAGATCCAGCGCAACATCATCGCCGAGCGGGTGCTCGGCCTGCCTCGGGAGGTTAAGGGATGAGTCTGTCCGAAGCACCGGAAGAGGTTGCCGGACATGGGCTTCTGAACGGAAAGGTGGTTGTCGTCACCGCGGCCGCCGGCACCGGCATCGGCTCGGCCACAGCACGGCGGGCCCTGGCCGAGGGAGCCGACGTGGTGATCTCCGACCACCACGAGCGACGGCTCGGGGAGACCGCCGACGAACTGTCCGCGCTGGGACTCGGCCGGGTCGAGAACGTGGTGTGCGACGTGACGTCCACCGCCCAGGTCGACGCGCTCATCGACTCTGCCGCCGCGCGCATGGGCCGCATCGACGTGCTGGTCAACAACGCGGGGCTGGGTGGGCAGACGCCGGTGGCCGACATGACCGACGACGAATGGGACCGCGTCCTGGACGTAACTCTGACTTCGGTGTTCCGGGCCACCCGGGCGGCGCTGCGGTATTTCCGCGAAGCGGCGCACGGCGGGGTGATCGTCAACAACGCCAGCGTCCTGGGCTGGCGGGCCCAGCACTCGCAGTCGCACTATGCGGCCGCCAAGGCCGGGGTGATGGCGTTAACTCGTTGCAGCGCAATAGAAGCCGTCGAGTGCGGGGTTCGGATCAACGCGGTATCGCCGAGCATCGCCCGGCACAAATTCCTGGACAAGACCACCTCGGCCGACCTGCTCGACCGGCTGTCCGCAGATGAGGCGTTCGGGCGTGCCGCCGAGCCCTGGGAAGTGGCGGCCACCATCGCGTTTCTGGCCAGCGAGTACTCGAGTTACCTTACCGGAGAGGTGATCTCGGTATCCAGCCAGCATCCGTGAGCGCAGCAGGCGGCTAGGAGGTGGGACATCGCCTCAGCATGTCAGCCGAAGTCCGACCACATGTCCGCCTAACCCGCGAACAGTCGGCTGAGGCTGAAGAAACCCGCTAAGTCGGTACCTGTGTTGAAGAAGCCGGATACCGCGCCGGGGAGTCCGGTATTGCCGATACCTGACATCGCACCCCCACCGATAGCGTTGTTGAAGAAGCCCGAGGCAAACCCGGAGGTGGCAGAATTGTCAAAGCCCGAGACATCTGAACCGGTGTTGTTGAAGCCCGAGTTGGTGGCGCCCGTGTTCGTAGTGAACCCGAAACCCGTGTTGACCAGTCCCGAATTCCACGCGCCCGTATTGCCGTTGCCCGAATTCCCCCAG
>NZ_JBKQOI010000022.1:0-26398 GCF_052145595.1 Mycobacterium sp.
ATGCGCAGCCCCACCATCGGCTCCCCGGATCAAACTGATATACGGGCTCACCAGCGCCAAGAATGATCGACCTCGGCGAGCGACCGCACCCGATTTTCCCGCATGCGCGGGCGTCCCCGGAAGGGGACCACACAACTGATATACGCGGGTTGGGTACCGCAAGACGATGGTTCGGCGCGAACGGTGGCTGCTCTCTAGGGTCGGGCGTCACACCGAGATTTGGTGGATCTCGTTGTGGCTCATAGGTGTAACGCAGGTCCAGTTCGCCTACCTCGCCGTGGGTCGTAGCTGAAACCGATCAAGTCCTGCTGTGATGTGTCACTCCAAAGTGGCCAGTGACCAGCACCAGCCGGCGAGTTCGCGGGCGATCGCGACGTTGGCCACGACGTGGTGCTTCTTGCGCTCGTTGAAGCGGCACCACTGTTGGTGCAGGCGCCGGTTACCGGCGTGCCCACGTGCTTTGAGCGCGGGGTCGACTTTGGCCCAGCGGGCCCGCATTGTCGGACCGGGATTGCGGTAGGAGGCCCGGTGGTGCCAGGCCGCTTCGATCAACAGCCTGCGCACGTGGGCATTGCCGGCCTTGGTGATGGAGCCCTGTACCCGAGATGCTCCCGAGGAGTACTCGGTGGGGACCAGGCCGACGTAGGCGCCGATCGAGGCGCCGGTGAACCGGGTCCAGTCGCCGATCTCCACGGTCAACGCCAGCCCCGTCAGCGCCGAGATGCCGCGTAGACACCCGAGCCGGTTAACCATGTCGGCGAACCGGGGCAGGCCGCCGACTTCGACGATCTGCTCATCGAGGCGATCCCGAGCCGCCGTAGCGTTTAGGACGGCATCGAAGTGATGATCGAAGGCGGCCGCGGTGTGCGGGTCGTCGAAACGCTGACGTCGTAACCAGGTCTCGTGTACGCCATTCCATGCATGTCCGCCCGAATACACCCGCCCCTGGCGTAGCAGCAGTTTGGACAGTCGATGACGCGCCCGCATCAGATCCGCGCGGGCGTCCTCGCGAGCCCGCACCAGATCGCGGGCCGCTTCCACTTCCCGGTCAGGGACCGTCACCGCGGTGATCTCACCCAAGCGCCGCAGCTTGGTCAGATGCGCGGCGTCCCGGCGATCGGTCTTGACCCGATCCCCGGGCGGCCGGATCAACTTCGACGGCGCAGCGACCAGGCACTCGATCTGGGCTCCGGTCAACGCACGAGCCAAACCGAACCCCGTGGGGCCAGCCTCATAGGCCACCCGCACCGGTCCTCGCAGCCGGTGCAACCAGTCGAGAATTTCGCCGTGATCGGGACACAGCCGCGCCCGCTCAACGTGGCCTGTTTTCTCATCGACGGCATGCGCAACCACCGAAAGCGCATGCACATCCAACCCGACACTCGTACCGTTGAAACTCACCGGAGGCCTCCTGATCTGCAACTGTGGCTCTACCGGAGCGAGTCTTCACCCGCCACCGGCAACCCACGTCCGATTGCAGCCCGAGGCCTTCGGCCTCGAGTCAGCCTCCATACCGTCTAGTCCGCGTCTGAGTAGTTGATCGGGCCGCCCCTGCTCTCCTCGCGGGCGGGCCCGATCTCGTCGCCCGCGGCCCTCGCGTCGTATTAGGGGGCAGCCAACTCCATGTCGAAGAATGTGCGAGTACTACACCCTTGTCAGAGGCTCACAATGCGTAGGGAGAAGGCCGGTGGCGCCGGTGGGGCTGGCACTCCGCCCACGCAGGGCGGGCCCGGTGGGACCGGTGGTAAACCCGGGTTGGCCGGGCCGTTCGGCCAAGGTGGGATGTCCGGCCAAGACGGACCACACGGCTGACACGGGTTGAAGCAGGTCCTTCGCCCAGGTCTTGACCGCGGGGCTTTGGTGGATCCGTCTCGCCGCCTCGACCGAACCCAGTTGTTCGACACCCTTTAACCACTCGACGCGCCGATGGTGCTGAGGCGCCACGGAAAGCCAAGCCCTGGGCCGGGGTTTAGTCGGTGGTGCGGTCTTTGGCGAGCAGTGCGCGGCGGGCGCGGGTGCGGTACGAGGAAATCGGCGAACCTCCGCGCATGCTCGACATTGAGACTATCGTCGGCGAACTCCGGCTACTCGCCCGCGCGTGGCGCGTCGCTCGCAATATGACTGGCTGCACGCCGAGCACTGTGAGGGGCAACGGTGGCCGAAATCCGGCCGCACCTTGTCACGGCGTTGTCACAACTCGGCGGCAACACGCAGGCATCCGGTGACATGCCCTGACACCATTAGGGCAGGTCAGTGGACTTCACCACATCTGTCGAAATCTCGTGAACATGCGTCCTGCGGACTGTAAATCCGTCGCGAAAGCTTCACAGGTTCGAATCCTGTACCTGCCACCAGCAATGACTTGACGGCCCCCGGAGTCGCCGGGCGGTGTCCGGGGCGCGTCGTAAAGCCGGGGGCGCTGCCGCATCGGCGTGAAAAGTGAACGGCCCGGCGAACAGCTTCTCGAGGTGGCACCTGGTCGGCACCCGTGTTTTGAGCTAGTTTGCCATGAGACTACAGAGTTTGTTGCCGGGTAAATGTGCTGCTATTAGTATGTAAAGTTCTGCTAAACATAGCTGGCGGTCCAATTGGTTGGCCGCGTGGGAGGCAGCGATGTCGCATCCGAACGCTTCGCCGGAAGTGTTGGCCGCGGGGGCGGCTGATGCTGCACGGATCGCTTCATCGATCCGTGCAGCAAACTCGGCGGCGGCGGCGCAGTTCCGGGCGTTGAGCGCTCGGCCTGGCCATCAGTTTGATGGGCGGTACTGCCTCAGATGGTGCCAGCGGGCTTTGAGCGGGTTTAGCTTGCGCCGGTTATGGGTAACGGGACGTCGATCAAGTGGTTTGGCGGCGCCGACGTCCGGAGGCGGAGAGTGAGGGATTTCGGTTCTAGGTCGCCTTGGTGGGCCACGACGACGGTGGTGCGGCGGTGTAGAAGCGCCGGGATCTTTGTTGGAGGTCAACGATGGCATCTGTGATCGCGGAGCCGGCTGCGTTGGCTGCCGTGGCGGCGGATCTGTCGGGTTTGGGCTCGTCGATTAACGCGGCTCATACCGTGGCGGCGGCCTCGACGACGTCGCTGGCTGCTGCGGCAGGTGATGAGGTGTCGGCGGCGGTCGCGTCGGTGTTTTCCGATTTCGGTGCGGAATTTCAGGCGTTGAGCTCGCAGGCTGCGCTGTTTCACAGCGATTTCGCGCAGTTGTTGGCTGGGGCGGGGAGTTCGTATGCGGCTGCAGAGGCGACCAACGTTTCACCGTTGCGGGCCGCGCAGGAGCAGGTGCTGAGTGCGGTCAATACGCCCGCCCAGCTGCTTTTCGGGGCTCCGCTAATCGGCAACGGCGCCGACGGGACCGCGACCAGCCCGAATGGCGGAAACGGCGGGCTCTTGGTGGGTAACGGTGGCAACGGTTGGAACTCGACCACCCCCGGCGTTCCCGGCGGTAACGGGGGTAATGCCGGGTTTCTCGGTAACGGCGGCGCTGGCGGGTCCGGCGGGGCCGGCGCGAACGGCGGGAACGGCGGCAACGCTTCCATCTTGGGTAACGGTGGTCTGGGTGGGATCGGTGGGATCGGCCAGGCTGGGTTGAACGGCGGGAACGGCGGGAACGGCGGGGCCGGTGGGTTCTTGGTCGGTGTCGGCGCAGCCGGCGGGGATGGCGGGGCGGCTGCGAGTTCCTCCGGTAACGGCGGTAACGGCGGTAACGGCGGCGACGCCGGCTTAATCAACCTCGGCGGCCCAACCGACTTCATGGCACATCCCGGGAACGGCGGTAACGGCGGCGCTAGCACAGTTGGCACCGGCGGCAGCGGCGGTGCCGGCGGGGCTGGCGTCTTCCTCGCCGGCAACGGCGGCAACGGCGGCAACGGCGTCAACGGCGGTAACGGCGGCACCGGCGGCGCAGTGTTCAACAACGATCTGGGAGGCCTTTTACCCTTAACCGGCGAAACCGGCGGCACCGGTGGGACCGGCGGAAACGGCACCACCGGCTTCGGTGGGAACGGCGGCAACGGCGGGAACGCGTTCTTGGGTGGCTACAACTTTATCCATCCCTTTTACGTTGAGGCCTACGAGAGCAATAACCTTGTCAACAATCTCTTTGCGTCCGTTTTCACGAGCTACCTGAATGGGGGCACGGTCCTCGGCGGAGTCGGCGGACTCGGCGGAACCGGGTTGGGCGGCATCGGCTCCACGGGTGCCACGGGCCTGGCCGTCAATCAGCAGGGCGGTATTGCCCTAACTGGGATCAACTTGCTCGGCAACGACGCACCCAGCGGCACTGATCCGATCATCGGAAATAACTTGACGGACGTGGGAATCCAGATCAACGAGATAGGCGGCGTACTTCAACAGGGTAACTTTATCGAATTGACGGGTGGAATGATCGGTAACGGCGCTAACGGGACAGCGGCGCACCCTAATGGTTACAACGGCGGATGGTTGTGGGGCAACGGCGGAAACGGGGTTAACGGCGGCAGCGGGGGTAACGCCGGTTTCTTTGGTAGCGGCGGTGCCGGAGCCGCCGGTGCGGCCGGCGCGGCCGGCGGGAACGGCGGGGACGCGCTGCTTATCGGTAACGGTGGGGCTGGCGGCGCCGGCGGGGCCAATGGGCTTCTCGGCGGCGGTGCCGGCGGTAACGGCGGTAACGGCGGGTTCTTGTTCGGTAATGGTGGGGCCGGTGGTGTCGGTGGCGCCGCGAACGTGGGTAACGGCGGTGCCGGCGGGAACGGCGGCAGTATCGGGATTTTCGGTACACCGGGCGACGGCGGTGCTGGCGGGGCCAGCACGGTTGGTATCGGCGGTGCCGGAGGGAACGGCGGAAGTGGCGACTATAGCGGCGGTAACGGCGGAATCGGTGGGAACGGCGACCTCGGCGGCGGCGCTGGCGGCAACGGGGGGAGCGCCTTCGCCGACGGATACGGGTTCTCCATCACCGGCGGGAACGGTGGCAATGGCGGTAACGGCACCGGCCTGGCCGCGTCCGGCGGTGCGGGCGGCAACGGTGGCGATGCGATCATGGGGAGCTTTCCCTTCGGTACGATGGGTACCGCTACCGGCGGCGAGGGCGGGGTCGGTGGAACCGGCGGCGTGGGCACCGGCGACGCCGGCAATGGCGGCATAGGCGGCAACGGCGGCGCTGCCTTCGACTACTCCGGGGGCGCAGCCATCGGCGGGGCTGGCGGAGCCGGCGGCGCCTCGGCTAACGGCGGATTGCTCGGGACCTTCGGCGTCGGCGGAAATGGGGGCACCGGCGGCAACGCTTACGCGATCGCAGGGGCGATAACCACTGCCGGGGCGGGTGGGGCTGCCGGTACGGGCCCGAACGGCAACGGCTCCGCGGGTTCCAGCGGCACCGACGAGACGGTGTAGCGAATCGCCCGGGCGGGATTCTCCGGAGATTGGACACACCCGCCCCGCGACCGCGAAGTCTCCCACGTCCTCCAACCACCAACAACGAGCGCGAAAACCGTTGCCGCAACATAGGGTCTGGTATCAAACCTTACCACTCGACGCCGGTGGAGACGCAGAACTCATTCTGCTCGGGGTCCGACATTCTCACCCATTGGGTTCCCCCAAAGCTCTGCACGCCTTCGTCGATGTGACGAGCGCCGAGTGCCTGCAGCCGGTGGACCTCGGCCTCGACGTCGTCGACCACAATGTCGACGTGCATCCGGTTCTTGCCCACCTTGGGTTCGGGTACCCCTTGAAGAAGAAGGGGTGAAGCGATCCCTTCTTTGGGAACGAGCACGGCCAGAGTCGCGTCCGTGTAGTGGTCGCGATAGTCGAGCGCCTCGCGCCAGAACTTAGCGAGCCTCTTTGGCTCTTGACAGTCGAGCACGAGTTCCACTGTTGCCTTGTGTCCCATCGCTTGCCTCCCGGTCGGAATACCACTCGGCCAGCAACGATAAGGGGCTAATGGAAGAAACCCGACTGGTTATCAACCTTGTTGAAGCCCCCCGAGTCGTTTCTGCCAATGTTTTGGTAGCCCGTGTCGAGAACCTGCGTGTTTAGCAAGCCCGAGTCACCTCCCTTCACAGTGGGGTTTCTCGGCCGGCCTTTCTCAGGCGATCGCCACCGCGGGTGGCGGCGCCAGCCGCCGCGGCCGCAGTCGTCATACTGATCGCCGAACCGATTCCCGACATATTGCCGGCTGCTGTCGGTATGCCCGGCTGAATGACCACCAACGCCATTCCGAGCCTCCCGCAACGACGACCCGTGACCACCCGGTCATCATCGAGTCGACAGTCAGCCAATATTTTAAGATCCGGCCCTCCGGAAAACCAGCAGTTTCACCACAACCCGAACCGGCGAGCGTCGCGATGGGTTTCCACGAACTGTGCCGCCAATAATGAGCCGCAACGGCAGCGCCCAACGCTTCATACCCTCCACCTAGCTAGGGCTACAGCGCTGCCAAGTTTTCGCGGCGAGCATCTTTCTTTATCAGTCGGCCCGCGCGGCGCTCTCCTCCGTCCAGGCCGTTCTCGGTAGCAACCTTTGGAGGAGCAATGGACATTGTGCTCGGGGCGTCCATATCACCCTCAACGATCCGCATGGTGCTGTTGGAAGGTGAAAACGCCGACGGCGTCACCGTCGAATCGGGCAATTCGACGACCGCGGCCGATCAGATGCTCACGGCGATTCTGGATGCGCGCGAAGGGGTGGACGAGGGCGGCGACCAGGTGCGCTCGATTGGCGTGACCTGGACCGATCAGCTGGAGGTGGCCGCGTTGCGAGGAGCGTTGGCCGCGCGCGAGGTCGAGGACGTCACGCTGATCTCGCCTTTCTTGGCCGCCGCGGCACTGGCGCAGACTGCAGGGCGGGCAAGTGAATATGACCGCATCGCAATGCTTTTCATCGAGCCCGCGTGCGCGACTTTGGCCGTCGTTGACGTTGCCGAGGGTTCAATCACGGATTTGCGCAAAGAGCCGCTGAACACGGTGGACGACGCGGCGGAAGTCACCGAGATGATCGCCCGCCTCGAGTCGCGGGAAACCTGCCCGGAGGGCTTGTTCGTCGTCGGCTCAGGCGTCGACATTGCCCCGATCACACCGCAGTTGCAGACGGCCACCTCGCTTTTGGTGACCGCGCCCGAGGAGCCGGAGACCGCGCTGGCCCGCGGCGCGGCGCTGGCTTCTGCCAATGCACCCCTGTTCGCCTCGTCCACCGCAGCGCTGGCCTACGCGCAGAATCCCGGCACCGGCGAGGTGGACCTCGATGCGGTGGCTCCCGGTCACTTCTATGTTTCTGATGTTCCTTCCGGCGGCGAGCCGGGTGATGAGGAGCTCGCCTACAGCGCGGTGCCAGACGAGGAGGCCGACGCTCTCACCGAGGTCATGGATACCGCTGAGGACGGCGGCACGGACGCGAGCGAGCAGCGGCGCAGGCCGGTCCTGCTGTTAGGCACCGCGTCTGCTGTTGTCGCCATTAGTGCGGTGGTGGCGATGGAAGTTGCACTGGCGCTTGGTATCCGCCCGGGAGTCACTTTGCGTCCCAGCCCCGGCCACGACCTCATCGTCCCAACCGGGCAGGCACCCGCGCCGTCGGCTAAATCGTCCGGGCCGCAACCCAGATCTATTTCCCAGTCGGGCGCGGTGGCGGCGCCGCATCCGTTGAACCCGCCCGCTCCGGTGGGACCGCCGCCCGCTGCGCCGATTTCCGGGGCTCCGTCGGTGCCAGTGCCGGTGGTGGTCCCTCTTCCGGGCGTGCCGGATCCCGCGGCAGTGGCCCACGCGCCGGCTCCCGATTCGCCGCCGCCTCCGCTCAACCTTCCCGCGCCCCAACCGCCGGCGCACGCCCCGGCACCGCCACCGGTGTCTCAGCCCCCGACGCACGTGCCGGTGTCGCACCCGCCGGTTCACGTCCCGGTACCACAGCCGCCGGCTCACGTTCCCGAGCCTCAACCCCCGATCCACTTGCCACCGCCCGATGCTCCACGGCCCCAGGACATGCCGGGCCACGAATCTCCCCCGGTCCCGGGCACGCCGGGCCACGAATCTCCACCGGCCCCGGACATTCCGCCGGTCCGCGGCGGTGAAAGCGGCACTGGCGGCGGTCCTGGCGACGACGTCGGCGGTCACCCCTCGGGCGGTGGCGGCAATGAAGGTGGCGCTGGCGTTGGCGGCCACAGCGGCGGCGAGATCGGCGGCGGCAGCATCGGCGGCTCCAGCAGCGGCGGCTCCAGCGGCGGTGGGGGGTAGCGAGATCAGCGGAGGCGCCTCCAGCGGTGGCGGGGGCGGCGAGATCAGCAGTGGCGGCTCTAGCGGCGGTGGCGGCGGCGAGATCGGCGGTGGCGGCCACCACTAGCCGTGGGTGGAGCGTTGAATCCCGACGACCGAGTCACGCCGGGTGCAGGCTCACGGGTATGCCGGAATAGCGCACCATGCCCGTGACGACATCGATGTCGTCCTTGTTGGTCAGGCGATTGACGTTGGCCACGTGGTGGCCGTGCGGTATCGACACCGCCCCGCGCCGGATCGAATCGTCGACTTTCGCAATGCCGGTCAGTTGCCCGTTGGCGCTGCGGACGGTTACCTTTTGGCCGCTCACCACGCCCGCGACGGCGCCATCGTCGGGATGGATGAGGATTTCGGGGGCTTCACCCAAAAAATCGAGCTGTCCATTCAGCTTCTTGCGCTGCCGGCGCGGCACCATCACCAGGGGCGCGGGGGGCTGAAGAGCGGCGAGTTGATCGACGAGCAGCGGCGGCGCCAGCCGCCAGCCGCCCACCCGCTCGATATGCTCCTCAACCCATTTCGCCGGTAGCTCGCGGGGGACCTCCGCCCAACCCGTGGCCGCCACCTCGTCGTATTTGGTCCGGGCGCCGGCCAACAGAACGGCGAGCACGTCGTCGTCGGTGCTGGTCTTTGGGTCCCCGAGACTGCCGAGCTCATAACCGAGCCGCCGGCCGATCTCGGCAAAGACCCACCACATCGACCGCCGCTCGCCGACCGGCTCCACGACGGCCGGGCTGTACTGCACGGACACCCGGGAACTCAAAATGTCGTGAATCGTGATGTCGGGCCGCTCCAGCGGATCCTTGGTCGGTAACACATGGGTGGCCAACTCCGTGGTCTCGTTGTTGATGATCTCGGTGGTGGCGAACACTTCGAGGTTCTGCAGGGCCGGGATCAGCTTGCCCGTCTCGGGGAAGCTGGTGACCAAGCTGCCGCCGACGTTGATCAGGGCGCGGATGTTCCCCGCCTCGATTTCGTCGGGCAGCACGGCACACGGCCACTCGTTGATGAACGCCTGCGCCTTCGGGCGGCTGCGTGGGCCGGGACCGAACGATCCCTCGATCGGTGTGATCGGCAGCAGGTCGCCGAAAGCCTCCAGCTGATAGGCGAATCCGGGATGGAACCACGTCCCGCCGGGACGGTTCATCGCGCCGGTGAGGATCATCAGCACCCACGCCAGCCACTGGGTGACATTGGCCCGGTCGGCCGTCATGGTGACGCCGGTCCCGGTTTCGATCGCGACGCACTTGGCGGCGCGCACCGCCGCGCACAGCCGCGCCAGCTCGGTGTCGGTCACATCGGCGAGCCTCGCGGTGTGCCCTAACGTGAACGGCTCGACGGCGGCCGCCAGCGCGTCGATGCCCTGAACCGGCACATCCGTCTTCATGCCGTCGCTCAGAATCTCGCGAACCAGATAGGCCAGCACCGCGTGGTCGGTACTGGGACGCGGCGCCAGATGGCCGGTGGCCAGTCGCGCGGTCTCCGTGCGCCGCGGGTCGATCACCCACACCTGCCCGCGCCTGGCGATGTCGCGCACCGTGCCCGTCGGGTTGGGCATCGAGATCGCGTGGCCATGCGAGACCACCGGGTTGACGCCGACCAGCATCAGAAAGTCGGCGTTGTCGAGGTCCGTTCGGCCGGACAGCCCCATGAATCCACCCACCAGATCCGAGACCAACGGTTTGGCGGTGCCGTCGATGGTCAGTGGGCTGAACTTTGCCGGGGTGCCGATCGCCGCGTGTAAGGCTTCGGCCATCCGGAATCCGGCGCTCTCCATGGTGCTGAAGTAAAAGGCGACCGACTCGGGCCCGTGCCGGTCGATGATGTCCTTCAGTCGCGTGCCCAGATCGTCGAGACAGGCTTCCCACGTGGCGTCCTGCAGCCGTCCGTCCACCCGCATCCGCGGATGTTCAAGACGGTCCGGGTGGTGGTGCAGCAGCGGCAGCGCGCGACCCTTCGCGCAGGTGTAACCGTGCGAGAACGGATGGTCCTGATCGCCACGGACCCGGATCACCTCGTCCCCGTCGACGTCGACGAGGATCCCGCAGACGGAGGTGCAGACGCGGCAAAAACTACGCACCGTTTGCATACTTTTAGAACGTACTCTCCGTATCGGAGAGGAACAATCACACTTCTGGCAATGATGTTTCTGGCAGCAAACAGCTTGTGACGTGGCTCGCTGGGACGTTGGTCCTCTTGCCGGGTGGCACTAGGCCCTATTGAGGTTTGCCGGAGGCCCGAAACAATCGCTGGTTAGGCGAGGCTTAGTTTATTGTCGTTTGTTGTCAGCTAGTTGTGTGCGGGCCCGGTGGCGCGAGACGCCATCGTACGAAGGAGTTGGTCAAGGGTGACCGATACAACCGCACGAGTGGCGGACGCGTTCGACCAATCCTCGGATTTGTTGTCCCGCCGTCGTCGGTGGTTGCGGTGGGGACTGCTGACCGTGTGGGGTCCCGGCCTTGTGGTGATGTTGGCCGACACCGACGCGGGGTCGCTGATCACGGCGTCGCAGTCCGGCGCTCAGTGGGGCTATCGGATGGTGCTGCCCCAGCTGATCTTGATGCCGATCCTCTATGTCGTACAGGAAATGACCGTGCGGTTGGGCATCGTCACCAAACGGGGACACGGCGCGCTGATCAGAGAACGGTTCGGCCGCGGCTGGGCGTGGGTTTCGGCGTTCACACTGTTCGCGTCGGCGATCGGAGCACTGCTGACCGAGTTCGCCGGTGTCGCCGGGGTTGGTGAGCTTTTCGGGGTCTCGCGCTGGGTGAGCGTACCGGTCGCGACCGCGGCGTTGTTGGCGCTGGCCTTGACCGGCAGCTATCGGCGGGTTGAGCGCATCGGTCTTGCCGTCGGCGCGGCCGAACTGGCGTTTCTGGTCGCCATGGTCATGTCCCGGCCTGACCCGAAAGCGCTTATGCACGGCCTGTCGTCGATGCCGTTGGGCAACCCGTCGTATCTGCTGCTGGTGGCGGCCAACGTCGGCGCAGTCATCATGCCCTGGATGATCTTCTATCAGCAGGGCGCGGTGGTCGATAAGCAGTTGTCGGTGGCCACGATTCGGCAGGAGCGGCACGACACCGCCGTCGGCGCGGTGCTGACCCAACTGATCATGATCGCGGTGGTAATCACCGTCGGCGCGACGATCGGGACACACAACGGCGAGGCGACGCTGGATACCGTCGGCCAGATCTCGCAGGCGCTCACCCCGTACCTGGGCCACGTCGGCGGTACCGTGTTGTTCGGCCTGGGGATGCTCGGCGCGGCGCTGGTCGCCGCTATCGTCGCCTCCCTCGCCGGCGCGTGGGGACTCTCCGAGGTCTTCGGGTGGCGGCATACCCTCAACGAGCGGCCCAACCGTGCCACCGCCAAGTTCTACATCACCTATGCGCTTGCCCACATCGTCGGCGCCGCGCTGGTCTTGGCCAGCGTCGATTTGGTCAACCTGGCGGTGGACGTCGAAGTCATGAACGCCCTGCTGCTACCCATCGTCCTCGGCCTGCTGCTCGCGTTGGAGGCCAAAGCGCTGCCCGAGCAGTGGCGCATGCGCGGGCTACGCAAACACATCACCCGCGCCCTATGTCTTGTCGTCATGGGTTTCGGGCTCTATATGGCCCCGCAAGCCCTCGGCTGGATGTGAGCGCTTAAAGCTTCAGAACCAGGGGCCGGGAAAGCGGCCGTCCTGATCTTGGACCATCACGATGTCCTTGCAGTCTCCGTTCAACGCCGCGGCATTCTCACCGCGGCATACCAGCGTCCAGCCCGATATCCGCGCAAAGGGCCGCACGGACCAGGTTGTCGAAACCGGATCGGTAGCGGGCAAGGCGATCACGGCAAAGGTGTTGCCGACGTTGGTGACGTAGAGGTGGTCTTCGAAGAATGCCAATTTGGAAATCGACATTTTCTGCGCGTCATCCCGGGTCTTGAGCAAATCCCAATGCTGCGTCCGCAGGTTCCACACCCCGAACCCGAACTGCGAGTTATCCGAATCGCGCCCATCAACGAACAATTTTCCTTCCGACAGAGTTGCGGCCAATCCGCCGCCGGAAATCCTGTCCGAGTCGCCGATCTTGATGATGGACTTTGCGTTCAGATCGTAGAACATCGTCGACACGACCGGTGGGTTGTACGAATCCCCGTGCGTGATCTTCACCAGTTTGTCGGGGCCGTCGGATAATTCGGCATCGACGGTCCAGATGTCGTTGTCTTGGTATATCGCTTCGCCGCTCGGCCGGCGCAACTCCGCTCCCGACGTCTTGCTTGCGTCGGTGTTGCGTTGAAATGAAAGGACGTCCTGCCAAACGCGGCCCGGCTGCGGGTCGTTCCACATCATGGACAGATCGGTAGGGGAAAGGATGACGGTGCGAGGCGGCGACGCGGTGCTGTGCCCGTCGGTGAAGGCGTTTACCCACGCCACCCCCGACGCGGTCGCGGCCAGCCCCCATTCGTTCGCTGCGGTCAGATTCAGGTCAGGGGTGGGTGCCTGCAGTTCTTTTGTCGCCAGTGGCTGGTTCGTCTTGAGGTCGAACGCATATGCGGTCGCCTTGGTGACTTCGGGTTCTGACGCTTGCGCCGGTTTGACGGTCGTCACCACGTAGACGACCTTCATGTCGTCCGCCGTGCCGGTCAGCGCACACATGCCACCGGTCAGCTTCTCGCCGGCGGGGACCGCGGGGATTGCCGGTGCTACGTATTGTCCTGTCTTCGTATCGAATACCTTGGGGCGGATTTCCTCGAGTGCCGAATCGTTGAGTGAAAATTTATCGGGACAACCGAAGTACGCCGTTCCGCCATAGCTTTTCCAGTCTTTTTCCAACGGACCCGTTACCGGAGGCGGCGCCGGAGCCGTGCTGCTGGTGGTGGTTGTCGAGCTTGAAGTCGAGGTGGTCGGTGTGGCCGCGGGCGGACCCACGGTTTCCGAACAGGATGCGACGACGAGGCAGACGGTGGACACCACCAGGGCAAGTCTGTATTTGGACACAGTTCCCCCCTTAGCCCCATTCATCAACAAAACCCCCGTTAAAGTTCGTGCAACCAACGAGCGTAGAGGCGGCTCGGTGCAACCGCGACTCGGGTACGGCGGTGTTTATGCGAAGCTGAGACTGACCTCACGTGTCCAACTGCCAACAGGCCGCGCGTCACGCTTGTGGTCTCTCGACGGTGGTAGACCGAGACACATGAGTGGTCTTGCCGATCAGACACGCTGGATGGACGCCACAGACCAGGCTGCGCTGGTGGCCAAGGGCGAGGTCGCGCCGAGCGAGCTGCTGGAGGCCGCGATCGAGCGGATCGAACAGTCGAACCCGTGGTTGAACGCTGTGGTTATCGAGTGGTTCGATCACGCCCGGTCCGTGGCCGCCGATCCGAACCTGCCCGACGGACCGTTCCGCGGCATCCCATTTTTGCTCAAGGACCTGTATACGAGTTTCGCCGGTCAGACCCTTTCGAACGGCAATGCGGCGCTTAAAGGGGCGGGCAAGATCGACGCCGCCGATACCACGCTGGTGGCCCGGTTCAAGGCGGCCGGGCTGGTCATCGCCGGACGGACGAATAGCTCCGAGATGGGCAGCCTTCCGACCGCACAGCCGATTGCTTGGGGGGCGACCCGCAACCCGTGGGCGCTGGACCGCACGCCGGGCGGGTCGAGTGGCGGCGCGGCCGCAGCAGTGGCCGCCGGGATGGTCCCTTTCGCTAACGCTTCGGACGGGGGCGGGAGCATCCGCATCCCGGCGTCGTGCTGCGGGCTGGTGGGACTCAAGCCGAGCCAGGGGCGGATCACGGTCGGCCCGGCGCGCGCCGAGGCGGGACTTGGGGTCGAACTGTGCGTTAGCCGCACGGTGCGCGACACGGCGGGGCTGCTCGACGCGGTGCGCGGTCCCGGTGTCGGTGACACCGTGATCGCACCGGCGCCTCGGCGGCCGTACGTCGAGGAGGTCGGCGCCGACCCCGGTCGGTTGCGCATCGGGCTGCTCGACGTCCATCCGCGCCGGGACTTCCTGCATCAAGACTGCGTCTCGGCGGTGCGCGTCGCCGCGTCGATTTTGGAGGGGCTTGGGCACATCGTCGAGCCGGCGTGGCCGGCGTGCCTCGCCGATGTCACGTTGCCCCAGAAGTTCATGGCGCTGTGGGCGACGCAGATGGCGATGGCAGTGCGCGGGTTCAGCGAGACGCTCGGACGCGAAATGACCGCGGACGACATTGAGCCGGTGAACTGGGTGCTCGCCCAGCAAGCCCAGCGGTTGACCGCCGTCGACTACGCCGCGGCGCAGGCGGCGGGCTGGGCCTTCCGGCGTGCGCTGCAGCAGTGGTGGGCGGACGGCTGGGACCTGCTACTCACGCCAACGTTGGCCGAACCGCCGCTACCACTGACGGAATTCGAGAACAATCCCGAGCATCCAACCGCACCGATGCGCCGCGCCGGGCAGTTCGCCGCGTTCACGCCGCCCTTCAACTTGAGTGGGCAGCCGGCGATCAGCCTGCCCCTGCACCGGAATGCCGAGGGCTTGCCGATTGGCATTCAGCTCGCCGCCGCCTACGGCCGGGAGGACGTCCTCATCCGTGTTGCCTCTCAACTGGAATCGGCCCATCCCTGGTTGTCAGATCACCCGGGGATCACCTGACACTGGCAGCGTGGTCCGGCGGAAAGTGTTGGCGGACTGGGAAGCGGCCGTGTGTTCATGCCCGACACAAGCCAACAATCAGCGCTAGCTGGCCGGCGACGCCGACGATCTTGCTGCTGTTCTGGTCGCCACGACAGACGGTCTGAAGGACCTCGGCGCGCTCATAGACCGTCCCGGCCGGGCACGCTCGGCCTGCGAACGACGCATGAACACTTTGGTCACGGTCGTAGACAGTTTCGGCTCGCGCGAGTCGTCTGGCTGATTGCGGTGCCACCTTGCCCGCGCGTCTGCCGTGTGAGTTGTTCGATCACGAAACCTGTTCGGCTTCAGGGAATGTCCACTCGCCGTTGAGGATCTTGGCTTGCGGTCGATAGAGCCGGACCAGGTAATTCCACCCCGGCGTGATCGGCAGGCAGTTGGCCGTCGCGTCTTCGCAGCCGCCGAACTGGATGATGATCTTGCCGTCGGCGGCGCGTTGGGCGGTGAGGTTGTTGAGCGAATAGGCGTTTCGCTGGTTCGGTGTGAAGTATCCGTCTTTGTTGTAGACGGTGACCGACCAGAACCCATCGACCGGCACCTGATCCACAACGAGCCGATACGCGGTCGCGCCGTCATTGCCGGCCCGACTGAAGCTGAAATACATGGCGTCCTTTTCGGGATTGCCGCCCCACGCTGCGGCTGACCCGAGCAGATGTCGGACCGCGTCGGTGTCGTTCTTGGTGCCGAACATCCTCTTGGAGTCGGACAACGTGGCCGCGAGTTGGAGGAGCGCGTCCCGCACCGACTTGTGACTGACGGGGTCCCAATTCGGAATGTCGAAACTGCCGGGGCTGTCCTGTTGCACCGCGACGGCGTCCTGTAGTGCGTGGACCTTCGCGAGGTCGGCGTCGTCGTTGGGATCGACCAGCGTGCGGACGGCCACCATCACATATCGCGTGCCTATGTCGCCGCGGGTCAGGGTACGTTCGCCCTGCCCGTAGAACACCGCGGGCACGTAATGGTCTTCGGTGATCACCTGCATGGACATGAATCGACCGCGGGCGTCGGGCAGCGAGATCGTGACGGGCCCGGCGTCGAGGTCGAAGACGCCCGCCGAATACAGTGTGTCGCGGTTCGAGCGGATTACCAGCTGCTTGTCCATGGGCGTGAGTTCCCGGATGTGGTTGAACTTCCCGAACCCGCCATCCTTGACGACGTTGCTGAAATAAAAATCGCTTTCGGCCCGGGTGAAGTTCTCCGCCGACACCAGCACCGCGCCCTCAGGTGTCGTGCGCGCGTTCATCGTTCGGACGATACGCCGGGGCTACCGGTCCGTGTCGAACTCGATGGGCAGACTCTTTGGCCCGCTCAGGCTGACCATCGACTTCCATGGCACCGGTCCGGCCACACGCGGGTTGCGCATCCGATGGGTGAGGACGTTCAGCGCTTCGGCAATCTCGCGCCTGGCCAGGTTTGCGCCCAGGCAGTAGTGGACGCCGCCGCCAAAGGTCAATATCGGCGGTGCCCCCGCACGAGTTATGTCGACGCGATCGGGGTCGTCGTACACCGCGGGATCACGGTTGGCCGCAGCGGTATTCACCAGGACCATGGTGCCGGCGGGAAACGTGTAGCCCTCCAGTTCGGCATCCTCGATCACGAGTCGAAGGGTGCCGCACGCGATCGGCGAATGCCGCATGGTTTCCTCGACGGCGGGCATCGCCAACTCGGGGTGCTCCCTGAGCAGCTCCCACTGCTCCGGGTGCTCGCACAGGACATGCACCGAGGCGGCCACTTGGTTGCGGGTGGTGTCCGTCCCCGCCAGCAGCAGGCCTCCGGCGAGCATGCGCAGTTCGGCGGTGTTGAGGCGATCGCCGTCATCCTCGGCGCGGATCAGGTCGGAAAGCAGGTCGTCGGTCAGGCTGTGCCGGCGCCGGGCGACCATGTCGTCGACGTAGTCGTCGAGCTCACCCCACGCACGCATGACGCCGGGTTCTACTTCGCGGATGTCGACGCTGAAGCTGAAGGCTTTGAAGACGTCGTCCGCCCACAACGAGAACTGTTGCCAGTCCTCGCGGGGTGCGCCGAGCAGCGCGCAGATGATCGGGACCGGGTAGGGGCGTGCGATGTCGGTGACGACGTCACAGTGGCCCGAGTCGGCGACCCGATCGACTATCTCGTTCATCACCTCGACCATGGTGTCGTGCAGGCGCAGGGTCGCTCGAGGCGTGAATGCCTTGGACGTCAGGCTGCGGAGCCGATGGTGCGCGTCTCCCTCGAGGCACAACAGGCTGTTGACCATCTTGTCCCACAACGGGCCCGAAGTGACGCCCTGGGCGAGCAGATTTATGCCGGGCGGAATCTGGAATCGGGTGTCCCGAAGAACGGAGCGGACGAGGTGGTAGGAGAGCACTTCGGGCCCGAACGGCCCCATCGCGATGGAGGCCTGTCGTTGCGCTGCCTGAAGGCGGGGATAGATCTCGGCGGGAGTTTCCTCGGCGTCGTAGACCAGCGTCGGTAGGTCGGCATCGAAAACGCTTGCGGCAGTAGCGCCTACGGTCATGATGGTCTCCCGCCGGTGCAGTGCGGTTCCACGAGGCTCGGGTTCGCGGACGACTTCGACACAATGTATGGCCACCGCAGGTCGCTGTCAACGATCTCGGCTGCCAGACTGAACCTTCGACATCGACCGATCATCGCTCTACTAGTGGTTTTCCTGGACTGCTTCGCGACGCCGCGGATTGGGGCGCCGACTGTCCCAGTCGCCATACATAAAAGCAAATATGTATTGCCTTTAGTCGGCCCCTCGGCTGCGTTGCTGCCCTGCCCTGGACATCGGTCGTAGAATTGTATGCATGGGCAATAATTCGTCCGCCACACTTCCACCTGGACCCCGGCTTCCCCGGTCGGTGCAGGCCGCATTGGCGGTGGGCTATGGACCGCGCTTCGTGGCGGCCTGTGAGCGTCGCTATGGCAGTGTCTTCACGCTGCGCATCGCGGCGATCGGCACCATGGTGTATCTGGCCGATCCCGCCGATATCAAAACCGTGTTCGCCGGCGACCCGCGGGTCTTTCACGCCGGCGAGGCGAACCAGATGTTGAGCGGGCTGCTCGGAGACAGCTCTCTGTTGGTGATCGATGAAGACGTGCATCGTGACCGGCGCCGCCTGATGCTGCCGCCATTCCATCGCGACGCCGTCGCGCACCAAGCCGGGATGATGGCCGAGATCGCCGCGGCGAACATCGCCGGGTGGCCGGTGGGCAAGAGCTTCGCGGTGGCGCCCAAGATGTCGGAGATCACCCTCGAAGTGATTCTGCGAACGGTCATCGGCGCCACCGACCCGGCCCGGCTCGACGCGCTGCGTAAGGTCATGCCGCGCCTGCTCAACGTGGGTCCCTGGGAGACGCTGGCACTGGCCAAACCGGAGCTGCTGCAGCGCTGGCCGTGGCGAGGGCTGCGTCGGCGAATCGCAGAAGCCGACGACTTGCTCTACGCCGAAATCGCCGACCGTCGCGCCGATCCCGACCTGGCCGCGCGCACCGACGTGTTGGCCATGCTGGTCCAAGCCACCGATGAGCACGGACGTACCATGACCGACCGCGAACTGCGTGATCAGCTCATGACGCTGCTGGTGGCCGGCCACGACACCACCGCGACGGGGCTGGCCTGGGCGTTGGAGCGTCTGACCCGCCACCCGGCCGTGCTCACCAAGGCGGTGCAGGCCGCCGAATCAAGTGCGGCGGGCGACCCGAACGGCGACGAGTATCTCGACGCGCTGGCGAAGGAGACGTTGCGGATCCGTCCGGTTGTGTTCGACGTGGGCCGGCGACTCACCGAACCGGTCGAGTTGGCCGGCTATCGGCTGCCCACCGGGGTCATGGTGGTCCCGGGAATGGGGCTGGTGCACGCCAGCCCGACGGTCTATCGGGACCCGGACCGATTCGACCCGGATCGGATGCTCGGCGCCACCCTGGGCCCCACCACGTGGTTCCCGTTCGGCGGCGGCAACCGTCGCTGCCTGGGCGCCGGCTTCGCCATGGTCGAGATCCGCGTGGTGTTGCGGGAAATATTGCGCCGGGTGGAATTGAGCACCACTACGGCGGCCGACGAACGGCAGAAGCTCAAGCACGTCATCCTGGTACCGCAGCGCGGCGCGCGAATCCGCGTCAATGCGATCAGGGACGTCCCATTGCCGGCAGCGACGCAGACGCTGGCAGGATAGCTATATGCCGTAGTCGGGCAGCTCGAAGTCGTCGCGTACGCTGCCCGCGAAAAGTGTTGCCAGCGGCCCAAAATTCATCGTGCGCATCGCCACGTTGCGAAACCACAGGCCGAAACGGGTCCTCGTCGCGAAAAATGGGATATAGCGCACCGCACCGGTTTGCTTGGTCTTGATGAACGGACGCAGGCGCGCCTCGTAGGCATCGAAGGCGCGGCGGAAGTCGCCGCGGCCGCGCGCGAGCTCGCCGGCCAACACGTAGGCCTCGGTGATCGCCAGGCCGGTGCCCTCGCCGCCGAGCAACGAAATGCACCCGGCCGCATCACCGATCAGCAGCACCCGGCCACGCGACCAGCGATCCATGCGGATCTGGCTGACGACGTCGAAGTACAGGTCGTCGACGTGGTCGAGCGCCGCCAGGATTTCCCGGCCTTCCCAGCCGACATCGCCGAACTCGTTGCGCAGCTGATCTTTTGGCGCGACAGCGGCGCTCCCGTGCTCGGCCCGGAAGATGAACAAGAACATCGTGCGGTCGCCGCGCAGCGCGAAACGCGCCAGCTGCCGGCCCGGGGTGCTGTAGGTGACGTAGACCAGCTCGTCGCGCGGACGGTAGCCGTCCACCACGCAGGCCGCTACCCTGCAGCCCAAGTAGTGCTCGAAGTCCTCCTCCGGCCCGAAGACGAGACGACGCACGTTGGAGTGCAATCCGTCGGCGCCGATGACCAGGTCGAAATCGCGCGGCGCGCCCTTCTCGAAGCGGAGCCGAACACCGTCACTGTGCTCGTCGACGTTGGCGATGCTGTCGCCGAAGATGGTTTCGACCTTGTCTTCGATGGTCGCGTAGATCGCGGCGGC
This sequence comes from Mycobacterium sp., assembly GCF_052145595.1. Classification (GTDB taxonomy): domain Bacteria; phylum Actinomycetota; class Actinomycetes; order Mycobacteriales; family Mycobacteriaceae; genus Mycobacterium. The sequence goes on from NZ_JBKQOI010000022.1 coordinate 19,904, forward strand.
CAGGTCGCTGCGGGGCAGGCTGGTGAAATCGTCACCGATCATGCGGCGAAAGACGTCGACGTCGACGTCCGCTTTGATGTCGCCGCTTGAGCCAACGGAGCGGAGCCATTCAATCTGGTACCCGGCGACGCGGATCGGGTCCTCTATGCCCATGCGTTTGGCGACTTGGTAGCCGACGCCCCAGAAGTCGATCATGTAGCCGCCGGTGCGGAATTTAGGCGCCTGCTCAATCACCGTCGGAGTGTGGCCGGTGCGATAAAGCCAATGGGCAAGCGCCGCTCCGGCCACGCCGGCACCGCTGAGGGCGATTCGCATACTGCGATTGTGCCGCTCGGCGCCGTGCCACCAAACGGGCTAACGGGCGACGGGGCACCCGCCCTGGTAGTTCACCTGCCAGTGCTTGATGCCGTTAATAAACGGTGACCGCAGCCGCTCGGGATCTCCCGCGGGGGTCAGCTCGGGCATGTGGTCGGCCATCGCGTTGAACATCAGATCGATCGTCATGCGCGCCAGGTTGGCACCGATGCAGTAGTGCGCGCCGGTGCCGCCGAATGCGAGGTGTGGGTTGGGGCTGCGCAGGACGTTGAATGAGTATGGGTCGTCGAAGACCTCTTCGTCGAAGTTGGCGGACCGGTAGAACAGCACGACCCGCTGGCCCTTGCCGATCCGCACTCCGCCGAGCTCGGCGTCCGCTGCGGCGGTGCGCTGAAACGCGGTGATCGGGGTTGCCCACCGGATGATCTCGTCGGCCGCGGTCTTCGGCCGCTGCGCCTTGAACAGCTCCCACTGGTCCGGGTACTCGGCGAAGGCCATCATGCCCTGCGTGATCGAGTTGCGGGTCGTCTCGTTGCCGGCGATGCCCAGCGTGACCACGAACATGCCGAACTCGGCGTCGGACAGCCGTTGGCCCTCGGCGTCGGCTTTGACCAGCGCCGTGACGATGTCGTCACCCGGATCCTCGGCCTTGCGCGCCGCCAATTGCATGGCATACCACATCAATTCGCCGGCCGAGGTCAGCGCGTCGTGCTCGGCGAATTCTGGGTCGTCGCTGCCGATCATCTGGTTGGACCAGTCGAAAAGCTTGTCATAGTCCTCCAGCGGCACCCCGAGCAGACCGGCGATCGCCTGCAGCGGCAGCTCGCAAGCCACCTGGCGGACAAAGTCGCCCGACCCCGCTGCCGCGGCTTCGGCAGCGATGCGCTGCGCACGGTCACTCAGATCAGCGCGCAGCCGCTCAACCGCACGTGGCGTGAAGGCACGCGAGACGATCTTGCGCAGCCTGTTGTGTTCGGGATCGTCCATCATGATCATCGATGTCCGGCCGGCCTCGATCTGGCCCGCCGCCTGATCCTCCCGGTAGCGCGGCACGACGGACTTGGCGGCCGACGAGAAGACGTCGGTGCGCAGCGATGCCTCGCGGACGTCGCGGTGTTTGGTCACCACCCAGTACCCCCCGTCGCCGAAACCGCCTTGATCGAGTGGTTGCTCGTTCCACCAGATCGGCGCCGTTCGGCGCAGCTCCGCCAACTCTTGCACCGGTAGCCGGTGGGCATAGATATCGGGATCGGTGAAGTCGAACCCGGGTGGGAGGTTCGGAGTCGTCATGGGATCGCTCCTTGGACTGATGTTAGGGAGATGCTAGCCGCGCCGATGTCGAACGAACGCAAGAATCTCGCAAGGATTTGACGAAAATCCGGCAAGCGGTGTGCGGCAACCTACACAACATGAACACCACTCACCCTTTGAAGCGGGCCATTGCCGGCGTCCTGCTTTCGGGCGGTGTCGCGATGGTCGGGGTGGGGCTGGCCGCGGCCACCGCGCACGCCGACGGGGACCACTGTTCGACAAGATCGGGGTGCTACAAAGGCCCCGGGATGCGCTGGTGCCCAGGCGATTACGTCTGGCCGGGGTTGCAGGCTACGGGGTGGGACCTGAGCGTCTGTCACGTGTACCACGAGCAGTGTCCTCCGGGGTATTACGGTGGTTGCCCCGACAATATCGTCGAGGGACCTCCTCCGCCGCCACCGCCTCCCATCTTCCACACCCGGGAGGAATGCATGCAGGCCCTCGGATTCATCTGCGTGTTCGCTCCCTAGCGCGGACAAACCATTTCCCGGCGGAGGAGCACGAAATGCGCGCCATCACAGTGAGATTCAGCGCCATGAGAATCACGGCGATGGTTGCGGCCGGCCTGTTGGCCGGCGCGGTGGTGACAGCGAGTCCCGCGCAGGCCGAGGTTGCGGTGCAACCCGCGCTGAGTCACTTCTACCCGCAGCAGCCGCCGGCCGCCCCTCAGGGCGACCCCAAGTCGGAGGTGCAAGATCTGCTGCGGCAGATCTCCGATCTGGACGACAGCTGGGACAGTCTCACCCCGGCGCAGCGACAGCAGCGGTTGGCGGGGCTACAGCAATTTCTCCCCACCGTCGACAGAGACGTCCAAAATCTCCCTCCGGATCAACGGCCGGAGGTGGAAGGGATGCTGGGGCTGGCGGTCGTCAGGCTGCTCGATCTGGTAAGGAAAGCTCAGGGCCCGAATCAGCCCTGCTACTTCCCTGCGTGTTTGCCCGGGCTATAGGGGCGTCTTGCGAGCTTGGCCTTGGGGCCGGGCCGCGTAGCTTCTGGCAGCCACCGTCGCCGAACCCGCCTCAACCGGGCGGTTGCTCGTTCCACCGAATGGCGCTATGCGGCGTAGCTCCGCTCGCTCCTGCAGCGGCAACTTCTTGGATGGAGATGCCAGCCGCGCCACCCAGCACCCCACGCGAGGACCAGTCCCTTCGCCACGGCCGCAGGCCGCGTTGAGGTTGTCGCCAAGGCTAACGAAAACCAAAGATCTGGTTATTGCTCGCGATGCATACTAATGGTCTAATCCATACCAAAGTCATATCTCCGACGGTCAAGAAATGGCCTGATAGGAGTACCGCCATGATGTATGTAATCGCAGCACCAGACATGCTGGCGGCGGCCGCAGCGGATGTGGCGGGCATCGGATCATCGCTGAGGGCGGCCACTTCGGTGGCCGCGGCCCCGATTACCGGGGTGATCGCCGCGGCCGAGGATGAAGTGTCGGCGGCGATCGCGTCGCTGTTTTCCAGTCATGGCCAGCAGTTTCAGGCGCTCAGCGCGCAGGCGGCGGCGTTCCATACCGAGTTCGTGCAGGCTTTGAACGGCGCGGGGGGCGCGTATGTGGCCGCCGAGGCCGCTAACGCCTCGCCATTGCAAGCCTTGGAGCAGGCGGCTTCGGGCGTTCAATGGTTTTCGCCCTGGCAGCTCCTGACGGGGCGCCCGGTGTTCGGCAACGGCGCCAACGCGACGATGCCGGGGGGCAACGGCGGTGCTGGCGGGTGGCTTTTCGGCAACGGTGGTAACGGCGCGGCCGGTGGGCTCGGGCAGGCCGGCGGGGCCGGTGGTGCGGCGGGGCTGTTCGGCAACGGCGGGATCGGTGGGCAGGGCGGTGCGGCCGCCACTGCCGGGGGCACCGGCGGGCACGGCGGGGTTGGCGGGACCGGCGGACTGCTGAGCGGTAGCGGCGGGGCCGGTGGCCAGGGCGGCACCGGGGGTACCGGGGCGACCGGGGTGCTCGGCGGCACCGGCGGCACCGGGGGGACCGGCGGGGCCGACTTGGCGCTTTTCGGTGGATCGGGTGGTGCTGGCGGGCAGGGTGGCACCGGCGGTCAGGGCGCGCAGGGTAGCCAAGGCGCGGCCGGAGGCGGACAGGGCACTAACGGCGCCGGCGGCGGGAACGGCGGCCAGGGTGGTGTCGGCGGGGCGGCCGGCGCCGGGACCGGCGGCCATCAGGGTGTCGGCGGGCAGGGTGGCACCGGCGGCCAGGGTGGCACCGGCGGCCAGGGCGGCACGGGCATCGACAACAGCGCCAACCCGGGGGTGGCCGGCGGTCAGGGCGGCCCCGGGGGCACCGGGGGTACCGGCGGCGGCGGCGGGGTCGGGGGCACCGGCTTCGGTGGCACCGCGGCCACGGGGAGCGCCGGCAGCGGCGGCACCGGCGGTCAGGGCGGCACCGGAGGCGGCGGCGGGGAGGGCAGCTCCGGCGCGGCCGGGGGCGGCCAGGGCGGGCAAGGCGCTCTCGGCGGCGGCGGCGGCCAGGGTGGTGTCGGCGGGGCGGCCGGCGGGACCGGCGGCCACCAGGGTGCCGGCGGGCAGGGCGGCACCGGCGGTGGCGGCGGCATCGGCGGTCAGGGCGGGCAGGGCATCGATAACAGCGCCAACCCGGGGGTGGCCGGCGGTCAGGGCGGCACCGGGGGCACCGGGGGTACCGGCGGCGGCGGCGGGGTCGGGGGCACCGGCTTCGGTGGCACCGCGGCGACCGGGAGCGCCGGCAGCGGCGGCACCGGCGGCCAGGGCGGCACCGGCGGCGGCGGCGGGGCGGGCAGCACCGGCAACACCGGCAACACCGGCGGCGGCCAGGGCGGCCAAGGCGCCCTCGGTGGCAGCGGCGGCACCGGCGGCACCGGCGGGGCGGCCGGCGGGACCGGCGGCCACCAGGGTGCGGGCGGGCAGGGCGGCACCGGCGGTGGCGGCGGCATCGGCGGCACCGGCGGGTCCAACACGTCCGGCCAAGCCGGCCAAGGCGGCCAAGGCGGCACCGGCGGCCAGGGCGGCCAAGGCGGCACCGGCAGCAACGGCGGTAGCGGCGGCGGCGGCGGCCAAGGCGGCCAAGGCGGCGCAAGCGGCGGCGCCGGCACCGCCGGCAGCGCGGGCAACCAAGGCTCTGCACCCACCGGCACCACCGGAGGTAACGGCGGCGCCGGCGGCCAGGGCGGTCAAGGCGGCACCGGCAGCGGCGGCGGGGGCCAAAGCCTCACCAAAACCATCCCCCTCGGCTACCACCCAGAGGGGGTGGCGGTCGCCCCTGCCGGCACCCCCAACGCCGGCGACATCTACGTCTCCGTCGACGGCACCAACGGCGGTCCCGGCCAGGTGTTGGTGTTCGACTCCAACAACAACCTCATCAACCAGTACCAGGTCCAAGTTAACCCGCGAGGGGTGGCGGTCGCCCCTGCCGGCACCCCCAACGCCGGCGACATCTACGTCGCCAACCTCTCCGGCGCCGGCGACCAGACTGGCGGCACGGTGTCGTGGATCGACCCCACCACCAACATTGTCCACAACAACATCAACGTCGGGTACCAAGCCGCCCCGGACGGGGTGGCGGTCGCCCCTGCCGGCACCCCCAACGCCGGCGACGTCTACGTCGCCGACTTTGGCTACAACGCGGTGTCGGTGATCAGCCCCTCCAACACCTTGATGCCCACCAACATCGCGGTCGGCAACGGCCCGTACAGCGTGGCGGTAAGCCCCACCGGCTACGTCTACGTCACCAACGCCGACGGCGTCAGCGGCGCCAGCGGCGCCACGCTGTCGGTCATCAACCCTGCGAACAACCCCATCATCAACAACATCCCCATCGGCCCAGCAGGCGGTTTACCGGAAGTGGCGGTCAGCCCCGTCACCGGCGGCGACGTCTACGTCACCAACAGCCTCAACAGCACGGTGACGGTGATCGACCCCACCACCTACGCCGCCACCCCTATGACCCTCAACTACACCCCAACGGGTGTGGCGGTCAGCCCCACCGGTACCTACGCCGGCGACGTCTACGTCAGCTACGACTACAACGGCTTGCCCGCGGTGGCCGTCATCAACCCCGCCGTCACCACCATCTCACTCCCCGCCGGCAACCCCGGGCAGGTGGCAGTGAGCCCCATCACCGGCGACGTCTACGTCACCGACCCCGACGGAACATTGTCGGTGATCAGCTGAGGGCCCGTCGATCGTGCTTTCAGGTTGATGTTGGGCGTGTCGCCGGGTTGAGCCGGTGGTTCGATCCACCGTGGAACTCGTGTTGACGGGGTTTCCCGTTTCCTTGAGGCGACCTTGACGGGCTTTGTGCTAGCTGGTGGTGTCGAGTTCGGCGTCGACGCTGAGCCCGATGCTCAGCCCGCCGCCGCGCTGGGCACCTTCACGCCGTCGCGCGCGCCGGCGTTGATCGCCGGGGTCACGACGGCCCGCTCGATCTGGCGAAGCGCGGGCACAGCGGTCAGATCAGCAGGGAACAGCCGAGCGCGGCCGTCGTCCGGGTCGCCATCCGCAGCCGCAACAGTCCGGGCCCTTTCGTAGAGAACAGTTATCGGGTGACCCCCCTTCGCTGCTGGACACCACATGGTTACCCGAACTGCGTCGCGGCGGCCAAGCTAGTCTTCGACGTCGTGACAATGCCTACGCGGGCAAAGCTGGCCGATGGCCGTGACCTGCTGTTCTTCGCGTTGCCCGGGCATCGCCCGGCGCCGGTCGAAGATCGCAGGCCGTTGCCGGGGCGCGACCCGAACCAGTCGCAGCTGCGGTTCGACCGGTCAACGGGACAGTGGGTGATCATCGCGGCGCTGCGCCAGGACCGCACCTACAAGCCGCCCGCCGACCAGTGCCCGCTGTGTCCGGGTCCGACCGGCCTGACCAGCGAGGTGCCCGCCCCCGGCTACG
>NZ_JBKQOI010000023.1:0-14630 GCF_052145595.1 Mycobacterium sp.
GAGCTGTGTCTGGCGTTCGAGGTCGAGCGGCGACTGCCTTAAGCGGCCCCGAGCTTTTCAGCCACGTGTTTCGCCCGGTGGCGAACCTGGAACGCGTCGATGACATCGATGATGCCGATGACGATCAGCCACCAGCCGGCGACCAGGGTCAAGATCCCGATCGAATCCAGCGGGGAGATGATCAGCACCCCGCCGCCGATAATGATGATCGCACCGGCGAGCGCCTGCCAACCGCGTCCGGGCAGGTGGTCGAAGGATAACGCCGCGGCGAGCAGGGTCACCCCGCGGAACACCCAGCTAATGCCGATCCACAGGGCCAAAAGCAGGATCGACTCGAGTCTGTCGCGGAAGCAAAAGAAACCCAGCACCAGCGACACGACACCGGTAAGGAACATTAGCACTCTCATTGCGGCGCCGGCGTGTGCGCCGAAGGCGGCAAACACATACCCGACCCCGGATACCACCAGGTAGATGCCGAACAGGACACCCGCCACCAACAGTGTCTTGCCTGGCCAGACCAGCACAATGACACCGAGTGCCACCGACGTGACACCGATGAGCAGAAGCAACTGCCACGCGCTGCGAGCAAGCTGCTGCAGTGGACCTTCGAAAACAGTCTTTTCGCTAGTTGTCATTCCAATATCATTAATCAGAATCGACGTAAAGAAAATGTCCTTCGTGACACAATTCGGCATCGCGCATAGGTATCGCGAACAATGTCGGGCTGAAACCGCTGATGTATGGTGCGCGGACGCGCGGTAGCTGGGCCCCTCCGCGACCAAATTGTCGCCGGAAGACAAGAACGCGTCGCAAGTTGATTGGTTCAGGACATGACCGCACCGCGGTGGCGTCGGTACGTTTTGCGACGAACCCAATGATTCGATCCAGCCGGGTCGAATTATCAAGCACCACGCCCGATTCCGACTGTACCGCTTCGCGGAGAAACCTAGGTGAAACCATGCTACTGCCCGCTCTCATCATCCTGATTGTCCTGGCCCCCGTGCTCCTGCCGGCGCTCATCACCGCTGTCCACCTCCTCACCGGCCAGGCGCGGACCAGCACTCAAGAGCGCGTTGCGGCGAACTTCCCGCGGCGCACGGCATCCCCGCATCTCGCCGTTCCCGCCATGGCGTGACGTCTGCACCGCGCCACCCGACCGGGCCCGCACCAGCAGGTGCGGGCCTGATCATTTGGGCTGCAGAACCGCGGGGCCGTACCAGTGGCACGCGAGCAGCGCGAGTTCGACTTCGAGCCGGTCGCTGCCGATCTCGCGGCCGCGCCGGACGACGGCGCGGCCCACGCGATACTTCACCGAGTTGAAGTGCAAGTTGAGTTCCTCGGCGGCCACCTTGTAGCTGGAACCGCACGCCAGATACATCCGCAACGTCTCACGCAGCCGCGCGTCGTTCTCGTTGTCGCCGGCAAGGTCGCCCAGCACGGCCGCCACCCATTCGCGGGTGCCGACCACGTCGCCACCGAGACGCGCCACCACGGACAACCCCGGATCCGTGGCGGCGATAACCGTCGGCGTCGATGAATTGGGCCGCTCTCGGACGATCGCGACACCGCGGGCGTCGGCCGCCTCCCGGTGTGAGCGGCGAAAGCCTTCGATTCCGCTCGAAATCGTCCCCATTGCCACACTCGGCGAGTCCGGGCGGGTCAGCGCGAACCGGCGGACCTTCGCAACGACATCCGCGGCGTCGGTCACCGCGGCGCGATACGGCAGCCACCCCCACCCACAGCTTCGATCGGCGGCAACGAAGAGCGGGCCGGCACCGGCGCCGGCGGCTTCGCCCATTTCGCGAACAAACCGTTGCAGCCTGGCAAGGTCGTCGCCTTCGGAGCCCGGGTCCGGGTACCACATGATGAGCCCGAGATGGTGCCACCGCAGCGGATAACGGATCGACGTGGTTGCCGCATCGACATCGATGGCCTTGTTCGCGGCCAGAACCTCACGCACCCGCAGGGCGCGAAGGCTGTTCTGGGTCTCCAGCCAGCGTTCGCGTTCGTCTTCGTAGACGGCGACGACTTGCTGCGACATCCAGTCGATGTACCCGAACATCGTAGCGGTGATCGCCTCGATCACCTCCACTCTCATCGGTTCCGGGATGTCGATCGTGCGCAATTCGGCGAAAACCGCCTCATTCATCCAGCGCTGACCGAGCCGATAGGCGCGCACCAGCGCGTTGACGGGCACCCCGTGCTGTGCCAATCGGCGGGCATACTCCAGCGCTGCGGTGGGGGCCTCGACTCGCTCGACTGCGATGTCGTAGCGCAACGCGTGCAGGAGCGTATCCACGTTGCCCTCGACACTGGTCCCGAGCAACTCCACGAGCGCTGGATCGCCGCGCAGCTCCGGGATCTGCTCCTCGAGGGAGCGACGAAGCTCCGAGGACACCTCGGCCACCCGTCCGTGCAATCGGCCGGCGACCTCGGCGACGTAACTCTTCACCCCGACATCGCTGTCGAGGTGCGATTTCTTCACCCCAATGACGTTAGACGTGGTTGTCGCCCGGCGATAAGACCGCCGCGCGGTTTTGTTGATACGCGACTGTGTCACGAGGCGCACAATTCCTAATGTGGGCGCCACCCTCGGCAAACAACTGTCAAAGGAGCCACTCAAATGGGATTCACCAAGCCCTATCTTCCAGATGTCGATCCGGACACCTTCTTGCAGAAGCCCCTGATGGAGCGGATGCGGATCCTCGCCATCGACTGGGCCGAAAACGGCTTTGGCTCGCCCAGGATGATCCACACCATCTACATCGTGAAGCTGGTCGTTTTCTTCGCGATCGGCGGCATCACGGTCGCCACGTTGACGTCGGGGCTGCCCGCCTTCTGGCATGTGTCCGAATGGTGGAACCAACCGATCGTCTACCAGAAGGTCATCCTGTGGACTGTGCTGCTCGAAGCCATTGGTGTGGCAGGCTCCTGGGGGCCGTTGGCCGGCAAGGTCAAGCCGATGACCGGCGGCATCCTGTTCTGGGCCCGGCCGGGAACCATCCGGCTGCGCCCGTGGAAGTGGGTGCCGTTCACCAACGGCGACCAGCGCACCTGGTTCGATATCGCGCTCTACCTGGCACTGCTGGTGAGCCTGGCCGTCCCGCTGCTGTCGCCGGGCGTGCACAGCGACTCGCTGTCGAAGGCGGTGCCCGACAACACATCCGGTCTGGTGAACCCGGCCCTGCTGATCGCGCCGATCGCGCTGCTGGTGCTGATCGGTCTGCGGGACAAGACCATCTTCCTGGCCGCCCGTGGCGAGCAGTACCTGCCGGTCATGGTCATCTTCGCCGTGCTGCCGTTCGTCAACATGATCATCGCGCTGAAAATGGTCATTGTGGTGGTTTGGGTCGGCGCCGGCTTCTCGAAGTTCGGTAAGCACTTCTCCAACGTCATTCCGCCGATGGTCAGCAATACAATTTTCGCGCCCAAATGGGTGCGGCGGGCCCACTACCGCGACTTCGGGCGCGACATGCGGCCATCGCGGCTGGCGGACTTCATGGCGCACGTGAATGGCACCACGGTCGAGATCATCGCTCCGCTGGTCCTGTTCTTCTCCACGAATAAGTGGGTGACGCTGGTAGCGGCGTTGTTGATGGTGGGCTTCCACCTGTTCATCATCTCGACCTTCCCGCTGGCGGTGCCGCTGGAATGGAACGTGGTCTTCGGCTACACCACAATCTTCCTGTTTATCGGCTTCCCGAACCGCGACGGATACGCCCCGTGGAACATGTCGCCGCCGTGGCTGGCTCTCGTCATCGCCGCGGGGCTGCTGTTCTACCCGGTGCTGGGCAACCTGCGCCCGGACAAGGTGTCCTTCCTGCCTGCGATGCGGCAGTACGCGGGGAACTGGGCCTCGGCGGTGTGGACCTTCGTGCCCGGTGCCGAGCAGAAGCTGAACCGGGTCACCCGCTCGGCGTCAAACCAGATCGACCAGTTCATCGCGGCCGGCTACGAGCCGAAGTGGGCGGAGGTTACCTTGCAGAAGACGACTGCGTGGCGAACCATGCACAGCCAGGGCCGGGGCCTGTTCTCGCTGCTGTTGACGCACCTGCCCGACCTCGACACCCGCACCGTGCGCGAGGGTGAGTTCGTCTGCAACTCGCTGATCGGATTTAACTTCGGCGACGGCCACCTGCACAATGCAGACCTGATCAAGGCCGTGCAGAGCGAAGCCGCCTTCGAACCGGGCGAGTGCGTCATCGCCTGGGTGGAGTCGGAGGCCTTCGGCAGCGGGGTCCAGCACTACCAGCTCATCGACGCCGCGCTCGGGGTCGTCGAACGCGGCACCTGGAAGGTGGCCGACGCGGTCGCCGAACAGCCCTGGCTGCCCAACGGCCCCATCCCGACTCAGGTGAGCTGGTCGCTGCGCGGCACCAAGCCGGCTGCCGTCCGGGAGGATCAGGACCACGGTCACGGAGCGCTGGCATGAGTACCGCATTGGTGGTGGGCGGTGGGCCCAACGGGCTCGCCGCCGCCATCTCCCTTGCCGCCGAAGGCGTGCAGGTCACCGTGCTCGAGGCCGCCGACGAGGTCGGCGGTGGCGCCCGCAGCGGCGAGGCGATCGTCCCCGGCCTGCTGCACGACCACTGCTCGGCGATCCATCCGATGGCCGTCGGCTCGCAGTTCCTGAGCAGCTTCGACCTGCAGCGGTACGGCCTGACGTGGCGCTGGCCGGAGATCGATTGCGTGCATCCCCTCGACGGGGGCAGCGCCGGCGTGCTGCGCCGCTCGGTGGAGGCGACCGCGGCCGGTCTCGGTCGCGACGGACGGCGGTGGCGGTTGGCGTTCGGTTACCCGGCGGCCCGGTTCGACGCGCTCAGCGAGGACATCATGCGGCCCCTGCTGCGGTTCCCGCATCATCCGCTGATGCTGGCCCGGTTCGGCGCGCCCACCGTGCTTCCTGGGTCCGCGTTCGCCCGGCTGTTCCGCACCGAGGAGGGGCGAGCGTTGTTCGGAGGTGTTGCGGCCCACGCCTTCCGGCCGCTGCACTACCCGATGACCTCCGCTATCGGGATGGGCATCATCGCGGCCGGCCACCGGCACGGCTGGGCGGTGGCCGAGGGTGGATCGCAGTCGATCACCGACGCGATGGTGGCGCTGCTGGGCGATTTGGGCGGCAAGATCGAGACTGGTGTCCGGGTCCGAACGGCGTCGCAGCTGCCGCCGGCGGACGTCACGATGTTCGATCTGGCGCCAAGTGCGGTCGCGGGGATCCTCGGGGACCGTCTTCCGCGCCGAGTTTCGGCTGCCTTTACCAAGTTCCGGCGTGGCCCCGGTGCGTTCAAAGTCGATTTCGCCGTCGAGGGCGGCGTGCCCTGGACGAACCCGGACGCCCATCGGGCCGGCACGGTGCACCTGGCCGGCACCTACTCCCAACTTGCCGCGACCGAGCGCGAGATCCACGCCGGACGCATGCCCGAACGGCCGTTCGTGCTGGTTGGTCAGCAGTATCTGGCCGATCCGCAACGCTCGGTGGGCAGGACGCATCCGGTGTGGAGCTACGCGCACGTCCCGAACGGCTATACCGGCGACGCGACCGAGGCGATCATCGCCCAGATCGAGCGGTTCGCCCCCGGTTTCGCCGAACGCATCATCGGGTTGGCAGTTCGGTCGACGACGCAGATGGCCACCTACAACCCCAATTACGTCGGAGGCGACATCATGACCGGCGCCAAGGACGTTCGTCAGCTGACGTTCGGGCCACGAATTACGTTGTCACCGTATAGCATTGGAGTCCCGGGCATGTACATCTGCTCGGCGGCCACGCCACCGGGGCCAGGCGCCCACGGCATGTGCGGCGCCAACGCCGCCAAGCTCGCGCTTGCCTACCTGGCTCGGCGGGCGTAACGCCACCGCGAACCGCCCTCGCGGTTTTCGCCGTGGCGTTACGCCCGCGTTGAACCAGCGACGGCCAGCTGGCATCGCCGCGCTCGCGCGCGGCGGCCACCTACGCCAACGGCGCCCATCACGTTGATCGTGGACGGCATCGTAGGACCCTGGTTCATGCAGCGCTTTTGCGCGGCCTTAGATCCCGCACCTGAGCAGATCCACTACCTTGTCCTGCATCCGGACGAGGTCACCACCCTGCACCGCGGACGAAACCGCGGTCCATGATGCGCTTACCACCACCGAACCGATCCAGGCCATATATCGCCAATTCGCTGGACCTCGGAGCCTATGAGCACCACGTGATCGACACGACTACCATCGACCCGGCCGCCGCCGCTCAACGCACCCAGCAGGCGCTCACCACAGGACAGTTGATTGTCCGGTCCAACGCGAAGTAACGGTTCAGGACTTCGGATAGGTGTAGAAGCCCTCGCCGGTCTTGACGCCGAGCTTGCCGGCATCGACATAGGACTGCAACAAGTCCCGCACGTGCTTCGGCAGGTGCGGGAACTCTTCGGCGTAGTGGTTCTCGATATCGAGCACCACGTCGAGCCCGACCGCGTCCATCATCTGGAACGGCCCGGCCGGCACGCCCAGGTTGCTCTTGAACATCCCGTCGACATCCTCTGGGCGGGCCACGCCTTCGGCGACCACGGCCAGCGACTCGCGCTTGATGGCCGCCCAGATGCGATTGAAAATGAAGCCGGTGCACTCCCGGCGCGCCTCGAAGGGGTGGACGCCGAACTCGGGCAGCACGGTCAGTAGGGTGTCGAGCAGGCCGCGGTCGGTCTCACCGTCGGACATCAGGTCGACCGCGTTGGCCTCGGGCGGCATGTAGAAGTGCATGTTGCACAACCGGGATTTGTCCCGTACATACCCGGCCATCAGGCGCGACGGGTACGACGACGAGTTGGTCGCGAAGATGGTGTCCGGTCGCGCCGCTTGGTCGATCTGGTCCCACGCTGCCATCTTGATCTCGAGCTTCTCCGGGACGGATTCGACGGCAAGCCACGCATCGTCCAACGCCTCTTCGAGCGACCCCGCGGCCGTCGCGCCACCCACTTCACCAAAGCCTCGGTCAGCCACCAGCTTCGGTAGGGTCTCCGTCACGTAGTGGACCGCGGAGGCGCGCTGTTCAGCGCGTGGGGCAAAGATCCGCACGGTTCCGCCACGGCTGGCGAACATCAGCGCGATACGGCGACCCAGCGTTCCCGCTCCGATCACCGCGACCGGGCGGTTCTGGATGTCCTCGAAAGTGTACGTGTACGAGCGAGTCACATACGCATGCTAAGCCCCGGCTGCGTGCCCGGGTCCGTCGCCAAACGACAAAGATGGGCAGACTGTTGTCTCTGGTAGACAACACGGCTATGGCAGATCAACAGTGCGAGCTCGACGTCGAATCGGTCGTCTGTGACGACTGGCGCCGCACCACCACGGTCGCCCGGTATCGTCTACAGGGTTGTGGCGAGACTAACCAGCCAGATCCCGGTCGGGCCGCGCCAGAAGGCCCGAAGAAGCCACGCGCGTCGTCCCGTCGGACATCAGGTCAACCGCGTTGGCCTCCGGTGGCATCTAAAAGTGTGTGTTGCACAAACGGCGTTTGTCCCCACATTTTCGGCCATCAGAGGCGACGGATACAACGACGAGTTGGTCGCGAAGCTGGCGTCCGGCGGCGCCGCCTGGTCGATCTGGCGCCACAGCGGAATCTTGATCTCGAGCTTTTCCGGAACGGACTCGACGGCAAGCCAGGCACCGTCCAACGCCTCGTCGAGGCACCCCGTGGCCGTCGCGACGCCCACTTCGCCGGAGCCTCGGTCGGCCACGACCCTTGGCAAAGCGTCCGTCATGTACTGCGTCGCGGCGGCGAGCTGTTCGGCACGCCGGTTGTAGATTCGTACGGTCCCCCCCGGGTTGCTGTAGACGGTATGGGGGCTAGCGAGGCCGAAGGCCTCGTGCTGCAAAACGATTCGTGGGTTGCCGGCGTGGGTGAACACTCGCGCTGGTAGAGCCACATTTGCAGATCAGGAGGCCTCCGGTGATTGTTCAGGGTACGAGTGTCGGGTTGGATGTGCACGCGCTTTCAGTGGTCGCGCACGCCGTCGACGAGGAGACAGGCAAGGTCGCTCGGGCGCGGTTGTGCCCGGATCACGGCGAGATCCTGGGCTGGTTGCATCAGCTGCGGGCGCCGGTGCGGGTGGCCTATGAGGCCGGCCCAACCGGGTTCGGGTTGGCACGGGCGGTGAGTGATGCCGGGATGGAATGTGTGGTCGCGGCGCCGTCGAAGTTGCAGCGCCCGGCCGGGGATCGAGTGAAAACCGATGCCCGCGATGCCGCGCACCTGGCGAGGCTGCTGCGTCTTGGTGAGATCACGGCGGTGATGGTCCCCGATCGGGAGATCGAGGCGGTCCGCGATCTGGTGCGGGCCCGCGAAGATGCGCGCGCCGATCTGATGCGGGTGCGCCACCGGTTGTCGAAAATGCTTCTGCGACAGGGAATCGTGTACTCGGGTGGGACCCCTTGGACCGGTATCCATGAGCTGTGGCTGCGCCGGCAGCGGTTCGACGACGTCCATCAGGCGGCGGCATTCGACCACTACTTCGACGCTGTCCTATCAGCGACCGCGGCGCGGGATCGCCTCGATGAGCAGATCGGGGAGGTGGCCGCCTCGCCTAGGTTCGCCGACCCGGTCAACCGGTTGGGATGCCTCCGGGGCATCTCCGCGCTGACCGGTCTGGCTTTGACCGTCGAGATCGGTGACTGGTCCCGGTTCACCGGATCCTCGATCGGCGCCTATGTCGGGCTGGTTCCCTGCGAATACTCCTCGGGAGCCTCCCGGGTCCACGGGTCGATCACCAAGGCCGGCAACACTCACGTGCGCCGACTGCTGATCGAGGCGGCCTGGCATCACCGCAAGTCCTACAGCACCTCTGGGCCCACGATGCGGGCCCGCTGGGCCAAAGTGGAGCCCGCATTGAGGGCACGCGGACACGCGGGCAACCGACGGCTCAACCAGCGTTGGCGGTCCTTCACCGAACGCGGCAAGAATCCTTTGGTCGCCAATGTCGCGATCGCCCGCGAGCTCGCCGGCTGGTGCTGGTCGCTGGCAACCCTGCAGTAGCCAGCCGACTCCACATACTTGGCTGGCCCGGTGCAGCAGGAGTCGGCGCGGTGAGTGAACCAACCTGTCAAGAACCTATGAGCCACAACATGATTGATAGCCAATCATGTCCGACGCTCGACTGTAGATCGCAGTAACGTTCACATCCGAACCATCGTCATGCGGTACCCAACCCGCGCATATCAGCCTGACACCACCGTCGTGAGCAACGACCGCCGACGCCACGACCGGGCCAGCCAACCCCAACTCAGCCCTGGCTCCAATCGGGACAACTTTCTCCTGCCCCCTTGACAACCTTGCTCACATATCAGGTTCCCGAACCGCGTGGCGGACGCCGAACCTTCTGCCTGCGGGTTTGCAACATTCCCATCAAAACGGCGGACCGGTTTTTCCATCTTCATGGCAGTCCTAGAACTGTACGGTTGTGCCGGAAAGACAACGGACTTGTCCGACATTTCAAGTGAACTCACCGATCCCGCCGCGGGCAAAACACCCGAAGAACCCGGTAGCGGACGCTGAAGCTCGCGTGGTCGTGGTAGCCGTCTACCTCGCCGTCCAGCGCGACGGCGGTCGGTCCGTCAACAGAGGTGAAGCTGAACTCGGGGACATGATGCTCGTGATATAGCCGGCTCCGTTCCAGCCGCCCAAGCATGAGCGCCGTCATGATGCGAAGCCTGCTCAACCGGCGGCCGATCTCTAGGATCCGCACATCGATCAGCCCGGTGTCCATCCGGTTTCGCTGCACGGGCGCGAAGCCGGACGGCACGTAGGTCGAGTTACCCAGGAAGAACAGTGATGTCTTCATGGTCTTGTTGTCGTAGCGGATGGGCACCGCGTCCTCGTGGCGCAAGGTGTGAAACATTGCGTAGACCGCTGCCGCCGGCTTGCCGATCTTGTGTTCAAACCGTTCGCGCGTCCGCACGAATCTCGGATAGCCACCAATGCTTGCGGTATTAATGACCATCTGGGCGCCGTTGAAGCACACCAGGTCGACGCACGAAACGGTGCCCTCCCGGATCGCCCGGATGGTCTTGGCTTCATGATCACAGCCGATGTCCTTGGCGAAGTGGTTGAACGTGCCGGCCGGGAAAACCGCGAGCGGGCGGCCCATGTCCGCCGCTATCGCGGCAGCACACGCCACGGTTCCGTCGCCACCTCCGATGCCCAGCACCTCGGCACGCTCGGCCGCCGCGCGGAGCACCGCCTCCAAGCTGTCGTTCGTGGTGAGTTCGATGATCTCGGCTTTCGGCAGTTCCCTTCGTACTTCGCCGATGACGCGGTGTCCCGTTCCGCTGCCCGACGCGGGGTTGACGACCAGGACTAGGCCCGCGCCGTCGGGTCGGGGCGGCATCTCGACGTGCAGTGGGTCGGCGGTGGGAGGTTGTGCTCGACGATCGGGGGGACCACCCGCGCGCCCAATACGGCGATTGACGCCCCGATGCCGAAGCCCGCCAAGACGTCGCTGGGGTAGTGAGCGCCGGTTGCGACGCGCGATAAGCCGACAAGGCCAGCAAGTAGCGCCATCACTAGCCCTAATATTGGATTTTGCACTCCGACGCCGACCGCGAAGGCGGCAGCGCTGGCGGCGTGACCGGAGGGCAGCGAATGCGATTTCGGGTATTTTTGCAGGCGCCGCACGAGCGGAACGAGCCCGTAAGGGGGCCGCTGTCGCCGCCAGATGCGCTTAGCCAGTTGGTTGGTGACCAAGCTTGTCACCGCCAGGCTGGCTACGCCACGGCCGGCGCCTTGACGAGCCGACCGATTGCCCGACATTGTCATGGCTGCCGCGATCGCAAGCCACAGCTTGGCGTGATCGGCGGCGCGGGTCAGCGCCGGCATCGCCTTGTCTAGCAGCGGACTTGGCGTGTTCGCGACCGCCTCAAACACCTCAGCGTCGAGAATGCCGAGGCCCCGGGTAATTTCGCGCACCCCGCGCGATGTGCGCCCCCGCCACATGCTCATTCATCCAACGCCATCGGCGACACCCGTCAGCGCACGACCATCCTCCGTGGGCCGCGCCCCTGAGGAGAAGAATGACGCTCGACGGCTGCGGAAACGAAGACTACGTCGGCGTCGTGGCCGGTCGAAAGCAGGTGGATCGTCGGCTATGGCCGTCATATCGGTCCTCCGACACTTCGCCGTTGGTCGGCTTCTTGCGTCATCGTCTCGGTGCTCATAGCCCGCTGCGTAGAAGTCCAAAGTCATCGATGCGCGCTCAGACGTCACGTCATTCTGACGAGCCCGGCGCCGATTCGTCTGCCGCTAGTCGTCGGCGATCCCAGGTGTGCTCAACGCCACAACGGTGTCTTCGCGATGAAGCAGGGAGCGCGCGGCAACCGCGAACTGATTGAGCTTGTCGATGACGGTTTGCCCTTCCGGGGTGTGGCCCCAGATGCTGATGCCCTGGTGGGTGGTGGGTTTCCAGGTGGCTTCGTCGACGACGATCGGATTCCATCCGACCTCCCATTCGAATCCCGAAGGGGTCATCGCGTAGTACGACAGTTCTTTGTCGTTGGTGTGTTGGCCGACGGACAGGGCCATGTGGAATCCCAGTTCTTTGACGCGCTGGTAGGAGGTGACCATGTCGTTGAGTGTGGCGACCTGGACGTTGACGTGCTGGACTCGGGTGCGGATCGGGTTGATGGGCAAGGCGTTCACCGATGCGATCGCCACGGAGTGGTGGCGTTCGTTGACGCGCAGGAATCGGATCTTCAGCCTCATGCCGTTGATGGTCTCGTCGATGTAGTCGGACAGGCGTGCGTCGAAGACGTGGTTGTAATAGCCGCGGACCTCGTGAGGCTTCTTCGTGAAGAGGGCGACGTGACCGAGTCCGCCTGCGCCGGTGACGAATCCGGTGCCGGGTATTTGCAGGGGCAGGGGTGCGGTGCGGGCGGTGGTGTAGATCTCCTGGGTCAGCCCGTTGGGCCCGGGGAAGCGCAGGAAGCGCTCGACTCCTCGCAGCTTGGCTTCCTCCTCGGTGCCCTCAACGGCGGGCACCCCGTGGTCGATGACGCGGCGATTGATTTCGTCGAAGGTCGCGTGGTCGTCGAGGTGCCAACCCAGCGCGTCGACGTCCTCGGCCGGTCCCCGCCGCAGCAGGATGCGGCATTCGTTGGCATCCAAGCGGAATCGGATCGCGTCGGGTGCCATGTCGTCGCAGTGCATGCCGATCGCGTCGCGACCGAAGCGCTTCCAGTCGTCGAACTTGTTCGTTTCGATCACGGCATAGCCCAGGTGGACGTTGCCGAACAGATCAGTGGACATCGAATCTCCTAGAAAGGTTTTAGGGCGTGAGGAATGCGGTGGTGACGGCGTTGAAGAAGTCGGCGCGTTCCCACTGCACCCAGTGGCCGGTGTTGGCGGTGATCAGGACGTCGGCGTTGGGCATCCGCTCCGCGAGCATCGTTGCGCCGCTTGGCTTGTTGACCTTGTCGTCGCGTCCCCAGATCACCAGCGTCGGCGTCTCGAGGGTGCTGAGCCTGCTGTCGCGGGTGAAGTCCATTCGCCACAGCGTGCCCAGCCCCGCCGGGCGTTGCAGCGGCGGGTTGGCGACGACGTCGGGGTCGATCGAGGCCGCATACCTGGATTCGATCAACGATTCAGGTACAGCATCGCCGTCGAACACCAGATACGTCCGAATGAACGTGCGCAGCTTGTCCAGGGTCGGCCCGTCGCCGCCGTAGTACGACAACAGGCTCTTGAGGCCCGGGGTGGGAAGCCCGCGCGTGGTTCCGACGCCGCCGGGCCCCATCAGCACGAGCTTGTCGACCCGCTGCGGGGTGTCCAGGGCGAGTCGCAGTGCGCAAGAACCGCCGTAGGAGTTCCCGACCAGATGAGCCCGCTGGATGCCGAGTTCGTCGAGCATCCCGCGGATGTGGTCGGCGAGGTACCCGAACGGATCGCGGCGGTCGACGCCCTTGGCGGAGCGGCCGTAGCCCGGCATGTCGGGCACCAGGACGCGGAAGTGTTCCGCCAGGGCGTCGATGTTGCGGGAATAATTCGACACGCCCGACGCGCCGGGTCCGCCGCCGTGCAGCAGAACTATGGGCGGACCGGTGCCGGCCTCGGCGACGAAGATGTCCTTGCCGTCTACGCGGACGGTTCGTTCGGTCATGGTGTTGCTGGTCATTGCTGTTCCTCTATGCCTTGAAGCCGGTCGGGGGTGGCGGCAGCGGTTGGCCTTCGGCGGCGCCGGCGTAGACGAAACCGTCGGGTCGCACGACCACCACCGACGCGCCCTTCTGGTCGAACCAGCGCGTCAGCATGCCGTCGGCGTCCACAACGCTGTCGGCGCTCGGCTTGCTGCCGGGCACAAGGATTTTCACTACCGGCACGCCAGCTGCCCGCCAGGCCTGGCAATCGGACGCGGGGCCGAGATGCACGACCACCCAGCGGCCGCCGATGACGTCGTCGAGGCGGACTGCGTCGCCCTTCTCGTCGACCACCCACGGTTGGGGGATCAGCCAGCCGACGGCGCCGTTGCCGTTGTGTGCCAGCAGTCCCTTGCGGTAATGCGCATCGGGCAGCCAGCGGTTTTGGCGCAACCATGAGGTGAAGCCGGGCACCTTGCTGGCGGTGCGGAAGATGTGGTTGCGTGCGGTGGCGCGCCACGGCTTGCGTTGGATGATCAACTTGCCGGTCTTGACCGCGCGGGTGGTCACGTCCTTCACGTGTGGCAGCCGCTCGGCCTGGTAGGAATCGAGCACGGATTCGGGCAGCGACCCGCGCAGCACGGCGCCCAGCTTCCAGCACAGGTTCGCCACGTCGCGCACGCCGGCGCACATGCCCTGACCGATCCACGGCGGCATCGCGTGCGCGGCGTCGCCGGCCAGGAAGACCCGGCCCACCCGCCAGCGGTCGGCGAACCGGACGTGGTGGCTGTAGCAGGCGAAGCCGAGGATCTTCACGTTTTCCTCGGTGATTCCCTGGTCGCCGAGCACCTTCCAGATCGCGTCCTCGGACAGCAGGTCCTTCTCGTCCTCGTCGTCGCGCACCGGGAACTCCCAGCGGTGATGACCTAACGGAGTGGGGCAGTCCACGGTGGGCCGTGCCGGGTTGCAGTGGAACCGAAGCCGGTCATGGCCGGTCCATTCCTTGAGCACTTTGGTGTCGATGACGATCCAGCGCTCGCCGTAGGTGCGGCCCGAATAGCCGACGCTCAACTGGCCGCGGATGGGGCTGGACGCGCCGTCGGCGGCGATCACGTAAGAGGCCCGGATTCGCCGGAATTCGTCGCCCTTGAGATCGGCGAGCATCAACTCGACGTGATCATCGCGCTGGATGACCCGCAGGCATTCGTGCTCGAGAAGAACAGAGACGTTGGGGAAGCGGTCGACCCCGGATCGCAGCACCTTTTCCAGGGCGGGCTGATAGATGAACTGCTGAGGTGGGTGTCCATTGCCTCTGGACACCGGCAGCAGTCGCACGAACGGTACGCCGTTGGCGTCGACGAAGTTGGCCCCGTTCCCGGGTTGCATGTCGGCGTTGAGCCGGTCGGCCAGCCCGACCTGCTGCCAGATGCGCACCACCTCCTCGTCGGTGGAGATGGCCCGCGCCCGCGCATAGATGTTGGGATCGCGTTCCACCACGACGACGTTCAGGCCCATCTGGCCCAAAAGGT
>NZ_JBKQOI010000024.1:0-32068 GCF_052145595.1 Mycobacterium sp.
GGCTCCGCGGAGCGGGAACCGCTGTCGTCCGATTCCGAGGCGCGCATCGCAGACTTCGCCGATCTGGTGGCTACCGCGATCGCCAATACCGCGGCGCGCGAGCAACTGGATGCCAGCCGGGAGCGCCTGCAGGCCAGCCGCAATAGCCTCCGTCAGCTGGCCCGACAGCAGACGGCGTTGCGCCGCGTGGCGGAACTGGTTGCCCGTGAGGCGGAACCTGCCGAGGTGTTCAACGCGGTGGCCGAGGAGATGGCCGGTTGTCTTGACGTCTACAACGCGACGGTGGCCCGCTACGAAGGGGATGCAATCGTCATTGCCGCTCTGGGACGCCCCGAGGTTGAGCTGGCAGACCCGCCGGCAGTCGGTGAGCGATTTCCGGTGGACGGCGACGACGTCGCCGTGATAGTTCGGCGCACCGGCCGTCCCGCTCGGATGGACAGCTATGAGCACGCGGCCGGTCCCGCGGCCGCCCGTATTCGCGAGATTGGCTTGCAATCGATGGTCGGCGTCCCCATCGTCGTCGGGACACAGCTGTGGGGCGTTGCTGCCGTAGGGTCGCGGACCGGGCCGCTGGCTGCCGACACGGAGGTGCGGATCGCAGACTTCGCCGATCTGGTGGCCACCGCGATCGCCAATGCGGCGGCGCGTGAACAGCTGAATGCCAGCCGTGACAGCCTCCGTCAGCTTGCTCGACAGCAAACGGCGTTGCGCCGGGTGGCGGAATTGGTTGCCCGTGAGGCGGAACCTGCGGCGGTGTTCAACGCGGTGGCCGAGGAGTTGGCCGGTTGTCTGGACGCCTACAACGCGACGGTGACCCGCTACGAAGGCGACTTCCTCGTCATCGAGGCGCTTGCAAGCTTCAACCAAGACCTGGCAAACCCTCCGCTGGTTGGCGAGCGGTTACCGCTGGATGGCGACCACGTCGCCCCGATGATTCTGCGCACCGGCCGGCCCGCCCGGATGGACAGCCACGAGCACGCGGCCGGTCCGACGGCCGCGGTCATCCGCGCGCTTGGCATCCAATCCATGGTCGGTGTTCCCATCGTCGTCGGGGGACAGATTTGGGGCTCGGCCGGCGTGGGGTCGCGGACCGGGCCACTGCCGCCCGACACCGAGGCTCGCATGGCTGATTTCGCCGATCTGGTGGCGACTTCCATCGCCAACGCGGCCACCAGGGCCGAACTGCAGGCCGGTCGCGATAGCCTGCGCGAGCTCGCCGACAACCTCAGCGTGTTGGCGAGGCAGCAGGCCGCGTTGCGCCGGGTCGCAACTCTGGTTGCGCGCGGGGTCAGTCAGTCGGAGGTGTTCTCGGCGGTGGCCGAGGAGATGGCTGGTTGCCTGAATGTGGGTAACGCCGAAGTGCTCCGTTTCGAAGACGACGGCGCAACGATCGTCGTCGTGGCGTCCTATGCGGAACCCGGCGTGCCGCACCTAACGCTCGGGGAACGCCTATCCACCGAAGGTGACAATGTCGCCGCTACGGTCTTGCGCATACGACAGTCGGCGCGGATAGACCGCTGGGAGGGCGCCGCCGGCCCGATTGCCCAACGCGTTCGCGAGTTGGGCGTCCGGTCGCGCATCGGGGCCCCGATCGTGGTGGACGAGCGGCTGTGGGGGATAGCCGTGGTGGCCACCACCGAACTTGACCCGCTGCCGCCGGATACCGAAGGTCGCATCGTCGAGTTCGCCGAACTGGTCGCGACCGCAATTGCCGCCGCGACCACCCGCGCGGAGCTGATCGCCTCGCGGGCGAGGATAGTGGCCGCCGCCGACGACGCGCGACGCCGCCTGGAACGCGATATCCACGACGGAGCCCAGCAACGGCTGGTCTCGCTGGGACTGAAACTCCGCCTGACCGAGGATTCGGTCCCATCCGAGCGCGACGATCTGAAATCGATGCTGTCCGAAGCGGTATCGGGCTTGACCGACGTGTTTCAAGAGCTGCAGGAGCTTTCCCGGGGCATTCATCCGGCGATCCTGTCGACAGGTGGGCTTCCGGCGGCGTTCAAGACGCTCGCGCGCCGCTCACCGGTGCCCGTCGACCTCGATGTCACGATCGAACATCGGTTGCCCGGTTCGATCGAGGTCGCCGCGTACTACGTGGTCGCCGAGGCGCTCACCAACGCCGCCAAGCACGCCCAAGCCTCCGAGGTGACGATTCGCGCGCGCACCACCGGTGTCAGCCTGGTCCTTTTGATCTCCGACGACGGGATCGGCGGGGCCGACTCGGGCAAGGGCTCCGGGCTCATCGGGCTCAAAGACCGTATCGAGGTACTCGGCGGGCGGATGCGCGTCGACAGTCCTCCAGGCGGCGGGACAACCTTTGATATCACCATCCCGCATAAACAAACGGAAGATGACTAGGCCGATTCCACGATTGCAGTCGGCGATCAATGAGTCCTGCCCAGTGCGGTGCTCGGCCCTGGGACGCGCGGGAGATCGATTGGCCTTCTGAGATCGGCGCCGAGTCCCGGCGAACCGCCAGCGCGACGAGGTCTGGACCGCGAGAAACGGGAGCACCCCCTTTCCAGCTGCCTGGTAGTCGCGATACCCGTTAGCAGAGAAACGCTTTGCAGGTAGCGGCGGCGCGCGAGGCGCCCGCGCACCCATACGGTATGCGACATGACCAGTCACGCAGGCAAGCTGGCACCCCTACAACGACCTCGGGTTGTCGTCATCGGTTCCGGGTTCGGTGGGCTGACCGCGACCAAAGCGCTCAAGACGGCGCCGGTTGACGTCACCATGATTGCCCGGACCCAGCATCACTTGTTTCAGCCGCTGCTGTATCAGGTGGCGACGGGCATCATCTCCGAGGGTGAGATCGCTCCGGCGATCCGGAGCATTCTGCATAAGCAGAAGAATGCCAAGGTGCTGGTCGGCGATGTGGTGCACATTGATCTGAAGGGCCGCGCTGTGACTTCGGAGCTGCTCGGCCGCACCTACAAAACCGAATACGACACGTTGATCGTCGCCGCCGGTGCGGGTCAGTCCTATTTCGGCAACGACCACTTCGCGGACTTCGCGCCGGGCATGAAGACCATCGATGACGCGCTGGAGTTACGGGGTCGGATCCTGGGTGCGTTCGAGCAGGCAGAGCTCTCCAGCGATCCGGCGTTTCGGGAGAGGCTCCTGACGTTCACCGTGGTCGGCGCCGGGCCCACGGGTGTGGAGATGGCCGGGCAGATTGCCGAGTTGGCCAGTCACACACTCAATGGTACGTTCCGCAACATCGACTCGACCAAGGTGCGGGTCATCCTGCTGGACGCGGGGCGCGCGGTGCTGCTGCCAATGGGCCCGAAGCTGGGGAAGAAGGCCCAGGCGCGGTTGGAGGAGATGGGTGTGGAGGTTCAGCTCGGGGCCATGGTCACCGACGTTGACCACAATGGCCTGACGGTCCAGGACTCCGACGGCAAGATCCGGCGTATCGACTCGATCTGCAAGGTGTGGTCGGCGGGCGTGTCAGCGAGTCCGCTGGGCAACCAGATCGCCGATCAGTCGGCGACCGAGATCGATCGTGCGGGCCGCGTTAAGGTGTTGCCAGACTTGACTGTCCGTGGCTATCCGAACGTATTTGTGGTCGGCGACATGGCCGCGGTGGAAGGCGTGCCCGGCGTCGCGCAGGGCGCGATCCAGGGTGCCAAGTACGCGGCGAACGCGATCAAGACCGAACTCAAAGGCGCCAATCCAGCCGAGCGTGAACCGTTCCGGTACTTCGACAAGGGCTCCATGTCCACGGTGTCACGGTTCAGTGCGGTCGCCAAGGTCGGCCCGCTGCAGTTCGCCGGATTCCCCGCCTGGCTAGCTTGGTTGCTCCTGCACCTGGTGTACCTGAACGGATTTCAGAACAAGATCACCACACTGATTTCGTGGATCGTCACCTTCTTGAGCACCCATCGGGGCCAGCTCACCATAACGGAGCAGCAGGCCACCGCCAGGACCAGGCTCGAGCATCTCCAGGCGACCGCAGGTGAGAAGGCGGCGAGCTGAATCACTCCGCTACCTACCAGCGCATCGAGCATACGAGGTCGACGCGACGTCCAAGAGCAAGTCACGGTGCATCCCACGCAGGGGGTGACCACTTTGACCGCGGTGTTGGCGCCGCGCATCGGCGGCTGATTTCCGGAAGTATCTAGCTCGGCGACGACCTCGGGCGCCGGAGGGTATTCGCGCCGGAAAGGATCACTGCGGGCCGCCAGACCTTGCCAAGGACGCGTTTGTTATCTCGTCGCTTGATTCTCGCGCTCATAGCGACACTCCTCCCGGCCGTTCGCCGTCGCCGTTAGTGCGTTAATGGAGGCAAGCGCCCAAGGCCGGTCTGTCGACCTTTCCTGGATCTTCGTAATTCGGTTATGTGGGCATAAGTAAACCGCGAAACAGCCATAAGCGCTATCGGTAGAGTCGCGGTGCCCCAGGCCCCTTATTGGAGTTATTCCAATCGGCCATTGATGGTGTTGGTGCCGTCATTGGACGCCGATGTTTGACAACGCCACGATGTCGCCGCGGCGCCGACCTACGTGCCCCGCCGTTCCGCCGCTTCGGCACCGCGGACGAAGTGTTCTTCATGTTTGATCCTTTGCGGATCAGGGATCCGCGACCAGCCGCACGACCCGGTGACTGATCAGTCCTACGGCGGCGAGGACCAGCGAACGGTCCTGAGCGAGGTGCTGCTGGCCATCGGGTCGGGTCGCCCGAAGCTAGTGGTCATTCTGTCGATGTTCGACGCGCTGCAGGCGCCTACTCCACGCGGAGGCCCACGGCCCGCTGGTCCGCCTGCACGGCGTATCGATCGTCACCGCGGTCGAAAACCCTGCTATGGATGTCTGATTGGCGCACCGCCTACTTCACGGTGTCGGCCCCGGTCCGGCACCGGAAGGCGACTGAGCTGACGCGGCGTCGCCTCGTTTCGGTGGGCGGGCCGCTCCGGTGGGTGACTCGGTGTTCGGTGTCCTCCGAGGCTCCCGCCGCCGAAATTCTGACGATTCGTCACTACTGCACTGATCTACTGAACCGCCGACGATGGTGAGAATCCTTGTCATGCAATGCAATGATGACGGCTCGCCGATCACCCATATACCTGCTGGCAGGGTATATCGATTGCCGCCAGCCGCAAGGATATGCGTGCACGGGAGCTGCATGCTTAGTGGCGAGTGCGGTACGCGAATGCGCGTGGCGCGGAAACCCTTGGCAGCAACGACCGTTTCGGGAGTGCATCATGGGCGTCCATCGATTCTGTTTGAGGAGCGAGCAAATGACTGACCAACTCATCGGCGCCCACAATGCCCATAATGGGCTGCACAGCGAGCAGGGCGCCCTGCCGGGTGAGCACCCGGGGCGTTCGGCCAACCCGGTGATCAAGGTCCACGACGTCGTCTGGCTGGAATTCGAGAAGCCGGACCTGAAGAAGGCGGAGGACTTCGCGCTGGCGTTCGGGTTCAGCGTCGCGCTGCGCACCGACGACGAGCTGCACCTGCGAGGCAGCGACGCCGCCGCGTCGTGTGTGCTGATCCGCCGTGGCACGCGGTCCCGGTTCGTCGGCCCGGCGTTTGTGGCCGCGGACGACTCCGACCTGTTGCGGTTGGCCGACGCGACCGGGGCCACCGTGCGACCGCTGCCCGAGACGCTCGGCGGATTGACGCTCGACCTGGTCGACCCGAGCGGGATCCCGTTGCGGGTGGTGTCGGGGGTTCATCAGCTCGAGGAGCTGCCCTCCCAGAAGCCGCACGTGTTCAACTTCGGCGCCAGCCACGAGACCGTACGGGCGAACGTCACCCAGCGTCCCCCGCGGGTGCCCGCCCGGGTGCAGCGGCTTGGGCACATCGTGCTGCAGACCCCGAAGTACATCGAGGCGCTGAACTGGTATCTCGACCATCTGGGTCTGATCGTCAGCGACTTCTGCTTCTACCCGGGCCAGCGCGAGCGCGGACCCGTGATGAGCTTCATCCGCTGCGACCGCGGCTCGGTCCCCGCCGACCACCACACGCTGGCCATGGCGCTGGGACCGACCCACCGCTACGTGCACTCGGCATACCAGGTCGCTGACTTGGACGCGCTGGCCGCCGGCGGCGAATTCCTGCGTGAGCAAGGGTATTTCCGCTCGTGGGGCATCGGCCGCCACATTCAGGGCAGCCAGATCTTCGACTACTGGCGCGACCCGGAGGGCGATTTCCTGGTCGAGCACTACGCCGACGGGGACATGTTCGACAACACCCTGGAGCCCGGCTGGGCGCCGTTGACGGCCTCGGGCCTGTATCAGTGGGGGCCCCCGCCGAGCCGGGACTTCCTGGGCGTCGGCTCACCGGGCGAAACCGCACGCGAGGTCGCATTGATGGTCGATGCGCTGCGCCACGACAACGAGTTCGACCTGTCCGCACTGCGCGGGCTGTTCGCCGTCGGCAATTCCTGACATCCACCACCCACCGAGAGAAAGTAAGGATCCCTGCAATGACCGTCTCGATCCTGCGCACCGCCGACGCGTGGTGGGTGCAGACGCCCAACGGCGTCGCCCGCATCCGCACCGACGCCGCCACCACCGCCCAGGTGCTCGCCGACCGTGCGGCTATCGACGCCGCCGCGCACTCCACCGACACCGTGCCGGTGGAAAACCTGACGCTGCTGTCACCGGTCACGACGCCGTGCCGTGTGGTGGCCCAGGCCACGAACTACGCCTCGCACGTGCGGGACGTCGGCCGCGACCCGGCCAAGACGCCGTTGACCTTCTTCCGCAAGGCTTCCGGCTCGGTCACCGGTCCGTTCGATGACATCGTGAAGCCACCCCACGTCCAGCTGCTGGACTATGAGCTGGAAATCGGGCTGCTGATCGGCCGGGAGCTGCCGGTGGGCACCGAGGTGACCGAGGCGAACCTGGCTGATTACGTGCACGGGCTGCTGGTGACAAACGACGTGTCGGCCCGTGACGTGCAGCTGACCAAAGCCCAGTTCTACGAGTCGAAGTCGTACCCGACATTCACCCCGGTCGGCCCCGCGCTGGTGCTGGTCGACGCCGACGAGCTCAAGCGCTTCGGGGACCTGCGGCCGCAGCTGCGGGTCAACGGCGAGCTGCGCCAGAACGCGGTGGTCGAGGGCGACATGCTCTACTCGCCGGTCGAGGCGCTGCAGGCGCTGGCGAAGTTCCAGAAGCTGGACGTCGGCGACATCGTGCTCACCGGCACCCCCGTCGGCACCGCGCTCACCGCGCGTGGCGTCGAGAACCCGCACCAGATGGATCTGATGACGTTCCTTGCCGGCCAGGCGAAGAACCCGAACTACCTGCATCACGGTGACGTCGTGGAGGCCACGGTGGCCACCGACGACGGCGCCATCGACCTCGGAACCCAACGCAACAAGGTGGTCTACGCATGAACGCACAATCCAATGGCGCCCCGGCGTCGCTGCCGGACTTCGTACCGGTGATCATCGTCGGCGCCGGACCGACCGGCATGACCGCGGCCACTCTGTTGGCGCAGCAAGGCATCTCGTGTCTGCTGCTAGACCGCCATGAGAGCGTCTACCCGCTGCCGCGGGCGGTGCACGCCGACGACGAGATCTACCGCATCCTGACCCGGCTGGGCGTCGGCGACGAGTTCGCCGCCCATCGCCGGGCCGGACTCGGTCTTCGACTGATCGACCCCGACATGCGCGTGCTCGCGGAGTTGAAGCGCAGCCCGCAGCCCAGCGCCAACGGCTACCCCCAGATGAACATGTTCGACCAGCCCGAGCTGGAAGCGATGATGCGCGCCAACCTCAAGAGGTACCCGAACGTCCTGTTCCGGGGCAATGTCGAGGTCACCAGCGTCACCCAGGACCGGCCCGGCCGGGTGCGGGTGAGCTTCCTCGACCGCGTGCGCGGTGGCGATCAATCCGTGGAGGCCAGCTACGTGCTGGGCTGCGACGGCGCCAACAGCACCGTGCGTGCGGCGATCGGTGCGCACATGTACGGGCTGTCGTTCCAGCAGAACTGGGTGGTCATCGATGTCGACACCGACGCCGAACTGAACCAGTGGGAGGGCTGCCACCAACTCTGCAGTACCGAGCGCGCCGGCACCTACATGCGCGTCGGGCCGACCCGCTACCGCTGGGAATTCCAGCTGAAAGACGGTGAGACCGCTGCCGACTACCAGACGATCGACCACATCGAGCCGTTGATCAAGCCGTGGCTGGGCGACACACCCGCCGAGCAATTGCGGCTGGTAAGAGTCACCGCCTACACCTTCCGCGCGAAGGTGGCCAGTGATTGGCGCGACCGCAATGTGTTCGTCCTCGGTGACGCCGCCCATCTCACCCCGCCGTTCGTGGGCCAGGGTATGGCGGCGGGGCTTCGCGACGCGTTGAACCTGAGCTGGAAAGTGGCTGGGGTCCTGGGCAATTCGTTGCCCGAAAGCGTGCTGGACACCTACGAGCAGGAGCGCAAAGCCCACACCGCGGCCATGATCTTGATGGCCGTGTCGGTGGGAGCGGCGATGACCGGAGGCGGACGAACGGGTGACCTCATCCGAAAGGTGGTGTTCCCGCGGCTGCAAAACCTGCGTCTGCCCGGCACGCGCACCAGTGCCGCCGAGGGCGTCGCCCCGGGGCTGCGCGGATCGGCAATGGTGATCAAATCCCGCACCCCCGGGCAGCTGGCCGGAACTCTGTGCCCGAACCCGGTTCTGCACGACGGCCTGCGCTTCGATCAGGTCGTCGGGAACCGATTCGCGCTGGTCACCTCCGCGCCGCTCAGCGCTGCGCAGCGCAGCGAGCTGATCAGCCGCGGAGCCGCCGTCGTCTCCGTCGCGTCCGAAAGCGAACTCGGCCGCTGGCTCAAGCAAGGCCGGGCGACCGCCGCCATCGTCAGGCCCGACGCCGCCGTTATGCAGGCGGGCCGGAACGTCCAGGCGCTCTGCGATGCCCTGCCATCGTTCTCCGCTGGTGAGGCTGCCCGGGCTGAAAGCGAGAGTGTAAGCCGATGACCGAGCTGCTGGTCCTCAACGATGGCAAACAGGAGTTGCAGGCGGTGTCTTTGGATGGCACTCGAGTGCGCACGCTGATTAGCGGGCTCGACGAGAGACCCGACGGCATCGTCGTCGACCAGTCTCGGGGCCATATTTACTGGACGAACATGGGCGCTCCCGATCCAGGGAGCGGCCCACGTTCGGAGGTGGCCTACGCCCGCAACGGGTCGCTCGAAGGCGCTGACCTCAACGGCACCAATCGGGTCACGATCGTGCCGCGCGGTGCGTTCACCACCGGCAAACAGCTCGCCGCCGATTTCGACGCGGGGGTGCTGTACTGGTGCGATCGGGAGGGCATGCAGGTGCTGAGCTGCAACCTCGACGGTAGCGACCTGCGCCCCCTGGTGGTGCCGGCGGTTGGTGACGAGGCCGCGCGCACGATCAGTCACCACCCTGTCGGCATCGCTATCGATCTGGATGGGCGCCTGCTGTATTGGACGCAGAAGGGCGCACCAAAAGCCGGTGAGGGCAGGATCTTTCGCGCCCCGCTCGATCTGCCGCCAGGCGCCGACCCGCAGCACCGCGACGATATCGAACTGCTGTGGAAGGACCTGCCCGAGCCGATCGATCTGCACCTGTTCGGTGGGACCACGCTGGTGTGGACCGATCGCGGCTCGGAACCCGAGGGCAACACGCTCAACCGCGCGATCGTGCAGCCCACAGTCGGTACACCGGAGATCCTTTCTCGCGGATACCACGAGGCGATCGGCCTCGCCGCCGTCTCGGAGTCCGAGTTCTACGTAGGCGATCTGGGCGGCAGCATCCGCCACGTCAACCTTGACACCGGTGTCGACACCGAACTGGCGCACCTCGGCCCGGGCCTCACCGGCGTCGCGCTCGCCGAACTCTGAGTCAGCGGAAGTATTTGATAGGCACCGGATTCGGTTTGGTTGGGTCATAACTTGCCCCGACGCACCCTGTCCGGTGCCGCTCAATTTTGATTGTGCGTGCACGGCGCAGGTACTGGATAGGTAGAAATGAGCGGATGGTTCGAGATCTGGCATAACATTACCGGCGGACAGGGCACGGTCCTCGGCGGCGCGTTCGTCCTGGTGGCGGGGATAATCTCTTTTGGCACTGGATCACTTGACCGCAGATCCCAGCAGAACCGCTTCCACTACGAGGAGATGAAAGCCCTCTACGCTGACGCGTTGAGAGTCGGCAGGGACTTGGAGGTCCTCAAAGCCCTTCCCCCAGAGGTTCGCCGAGAAGTGTTGACTGAAAAAGCCGATGCGATCGACAGGGTGATCAGCGAGCTGGCGCTCACCGGTAACTACCGAACCGCGGATCTTGCCATCGCTTATGCCTACCAGCAGTCAGTTCAATTAGCGGAATGGGTAAGACAAGTCGACTCCAACAACGGCTTTGCAGAGCGAATTGAGAAGTGGTTGGGCAACATGCCGGAAGAACAGCGAGACGCATTGCGGAAATACGAGTACACGGCGGTCAATCGTCTCGACGTGGTACAGGCTGCACGCAGGGAGTTGGGCTTGTATGTGCCGCGGTGGTCACGGTACCGGCGTGTGCTGCGGGGAGCGATCAAAACCGAGCCGTTACCCCTGAGCTGACGTAGCTGCCCCGCGGAAAACCGAATCCGACCTGCCTTGTCGAAAATGACCGGCAGCGTACTGGGCATCAACCATCTCATGCCCCTCTCAGACGATGGCGCGAAGAGACACCTCCATACTCCACGAACATGGTGACGAAGATGGCGTCCCACAGACAGGTCCCGTCAGGCTTGCCGATCAGCGAGAATGGCCTCTGGAGCCGTTGAACAAAGGCGCACCGCCGTGGTGCACTTCGGGGCGGATGCGCGAGGAGTGAGTTGTGGCCGCACGAGCCAATGCCCGACGGGCGGCGATTCGCCGCTACCACTGGGCACGCCAGCTCAGTGGGATGCGCGAATTCATCGCCCGTGCGCGCGCGGTGCCCGTCGACGCGATGGCCCGCGCGGCTATCTGCATCGCGCTGCCCCTTTACGTGGGCCACATCACCGGCCACGACACGGCTGGTGCCATAGTCGCCTTGGGCGCCTTGTGGGCGGTCGTCCAAGACACGGGCCCCTCGTACTGGATCCGCGCCAGGCGCATCGTCGTCGCCGGGTTGTCCAGTGCGGCGGGATTGGCCCTCGGACAAGCCGCGGTCCGCACCCACACGGTGTGGGCCGTCGCCGTCTGCGTCACCGTTGTCGCGGCCGCCGCGGGAATCATCAACTACAGCGGAACGCTCGGGTCTGTCGCGGGCATGCACTCGCTGCTCGGCGCGATCGTGGGGTCCGGATTCATCCTGCAGGGCCCGTTCTGGCTGCCGCCCGTCGAATTACTGCTGGGCACGGTGCTGGTCCTGGCGTTTCTGGGCGCCGCGTGGCTACCGAAGAGACATTCGGCCGAGCTGATGGCGACCGCGCGGGTCTTCGACGCCGCGCTTACCGTCCTGATCGCCGCTGGAACCGATCGGGTCACCGGCGCGCGGCGGGAGTTGACTCAGGCATTGGATGGCGCCCAGCGGATGATGGGGCGGTATCGGCGCAGGACGGGAACCGACCTGTACCGCGGCACGCACGCCCAGCAGATCATGTATGCGTTCCAGGTGGCTCACGACTGCGCCGAGATCGCCACGGCGCTGGCCTGGGAGGCCAATATCCTCCCCGCGCAGTTGATCATCGCCAGCGCGGAGCTCCCGATGGAGCTGGGGCTTCCCGCCGTGCCCTCAGCGGCGCACGCCGACCCGCTGACGGATCGACCGCAGCAGGGTCGCGACACCGCTGCGACGAGAGCGCTACAGGATCTGCTCTCCGCGAATCGTCGGCTGGCAGCCGGGAGTTTTCAGGGAACCCCACTGAGCGGATCCGTGGTGGGGTGGGGGACCCGGATCGCCTCCGCCGCGGTGCTGGCGTCGTGCATGTTGGCCGCCGTGGTCATCGCGGCCCTCATGGAAGGTCCCCGCGCATACTGGTTGCCGTTGGGGGTGGCCTTCATCTACAAGCCGGAACTGGCTCCCGTGCCCAACCGGGCGTTACAGCGCTGCATCGGAACGGCTGTCGGCGTCGGCATCGCGGGGTTTGCGGCCGCCACGAAATTCAGCACCTACCCGGCGATCGGACTGGTCGTCGTCTGCGGCGCGCTGCTCGCGATCGGCGTCGTCGCCCACTACATCGTCGCCACGATGGCGCTCACAGCCATCGTGTTCGTGTTTGTCGACTTCCTGGGCGATCACAGTGACCTTCTGCTGACCCGCTTCCTGGACACCGCGATCGCAGCCGGCATCGTGGTGCTCGCCCACGTGCTGGTCCCCAAACAGGCCTGGGCGACGCGGGCGACCGTTCTCCTGACGGACGCACAGAACGCCGCGGAGCGTTACGCCCGCGAGGCACAGTTGGCACAGCGCACAGAGCAAACCGCGCTGCGTCGGCGCGCCTACAGTGTCCTCGCCGAAGCCCGCGTCGCGATCACGCACGCCAGAAGAGAATGGTGGTCGCGCCGCGACTGGACGAAAGCCGAGGCCACCATTCGCGCGTTAGAAGAACGCTGCGACGCGGTGACCGCGGACATTGTCGCTGCGCGCCGGCGGTGACGCTCGCACCGGTGACGCGAGGCGCTTTATCCACCTGGCTATTGAAGGTAGCCGCATCCGTGAATGGACGTCAGCGTGGAGGACATCTCGACCGTCGACGACGATGCTAAGAGCATGAACGCCACGGCGACACGGGAATGGCGCCCAGCAGCCCGCTACATCGGCTCGGTGCCGGTAATCGATCCGATCGGACCGAGAACCCCGGTTGGGCAACGCATTACCGCTGCGGTCGTCGGCCCATACGCGGAGACAACCAGGAAAGGCAGGTAGAGCGATGCTCACCTCGCTACTAGGGCTCTTCGTGCTGATAGCCTTCGCCTGGGCAGTGCACGACGGTCAGGCCGCACTCGAGCGGCACGCGTACCAAAAGCACTGCAATGACTAGCATTCCAAGCCCGCTCGTGGCGCGCTTTATCCGCAACTACGGCACTGCGAGATCGAACCATCCGCGGGCTTCATTACGCACCTTCCATTGAGGGATGGCGCGACGCCGGACAGTACGGCAGGAAGACCAAAGCCTGAGCGCGCCGGAGCCTAGGCTCCTTTCACGACACGGTGCAGCTCCTGCAGCACGACGCCGCTTGCTTTGCGCCACACTGACTGACCTCGGCGAAGATCGCATGCAGATCCGCGGTGTG
The DNA here is from genome assembly GCF_052145595.1 of Mycobacterium sp. Lineage (GTDB taxonomy): Bacteria > Actinomycetota > Actinomycetes > Mycobacteriales > Mycobacteriaceae > Mycobacterium. Next base: position 13,199 of record NZ_JBKQOI010000024.1, read on the forward strand.
CGCGGCTCGGCGCCACCGGCGACGACCAAGGTCGCGATCACTGGGGTCGGCGGCTGGGGGAACAGCGTGCTGCTCGCCCTCACGGGCATCGACCTTGACGCCAAGGCCGCTCTCGTCGAGCGATCCGTGCACCGTTACATCGATACAGTCGACGGCCTCGACGCGGTCGTGATCGACCGGATCGGGCAGGCCCAGGGCGATCCGGACAACCAGGACGCAGCAACGCAGCTGCTGAGGATCGCGGTACAAGGAACGAAAGAGGCTGCGGGAAGCGCCTTTTCGTCGCGGATCGTCGAACTGGCCCTGTCCAGCTACCCCGGGATATACTCGCTCAGTCCTCCACAGCCAGGGTCGGCATTCCGTGTGTACTGGCCCGCTCTGCTCGAGCAGCGACTGCTCGAGCACATGGTGCACCACCATGACGGCACGACCGAGAGCATCGCCCGAATCCGAACGAGGTAACGCCGCCGACCGAGCGGTCCCCGGCGCCATCGGTGCCGGACGTATGGAGTGACGAACTCGTCGTCCTCCCATGGGCGAGATCGTGCATGCCCGCTCCGGCGACAAGGGCGGCGACGCCAATCTTGTTGTATGGGGGCGTAACCCGCAAGGGTGGGGGTCGCTCCAGTCGACGCTCACCGTTGACGAGTTGCGACGCCGCCTGCCGGATACGCGCGAATTGGCCATTGAGCGTTACGAATTGCCCAACCTTGTCGCGGTCAACTTCCTGATCCGCGGATTGCTCGGGACCGGCGCAACATCTTCACTGCGGCTGGACTCGCAAGCCAAGGCACTTGGCGAAACGGTCGGAAGGAACAGTAGGGCGGGGTTTGGTGTCATTCAATACTCGCCGCATCAGAGCGGAAAGATCGTCACGGCTAACCCCCAAAGTGGCATACCCGCTACCTGCAACGAGGGTGGTGAGATCAGTACGGTCGAAGCTATCCGATGTACTGTTGCCGCGGAAGCATGTTGAGCCGCATCAACGAACGCAGAGTTGTCCCTTCCGGCTGCTGGCCAAACTTACCGCGGAGGCCCGCCTCAGCGGTCATGCTCCGCGGGCCGCTTGCCATGACGGGGGGCGGCATCCCCGCGAGTTCCCCGGTGCCACCCGCACTGCTGACCAGGATCGCCTTGGGAGCGCTGCCGGTCGCGGAGGTCAGCGTGCCCCAAGTCGACGGCACGGACAGCGCCCCGACGGTGGCCGCCCGACCGATTGAAGCAGACACCGCACCGCCGGCCTGAGCTGCGGTGACCGATCCGAGGCTGCTCGCCACCTTACTCAGCCCAGCGCCCAAGTCCGTCAATGCCGCCACCGTTGCGTCGGCCGCGGTCGCGGCGGAATTCGACGTCCCGCTCGAAAGACTGGAGAGTGCCGACAGGATGATGGACGGGATCGTTGCGTAAGCGCTGATCCCCGAGTTGACGACGTCAGGCTCCAGCGCCTTGTTTATATTGTCGAGGGTTTTTTGGATGATCGTTTCGATCGACGTCCCGGCTGACGTCCCATTGGAATTGGTGACCGCGGCGCCCTGGGCCGCCAAGCCGCCCGGGTTGGTGTTCTGCTGTGGCGTGGTGAACGGTGTCAGGGTGGCCGCGGCGGCCGAGGAACCGGCATAACCGTACATGGCGGCCGCGTCCTGTGCCCACATCTCGGCGTAGTGAGCCTCGGTCGCCATGATCGCCGGGGTGTTTATGCCCAAGAAGTTGGTCGCAACCAGCGTCGCCAACTGCGCGCGGTTGGCCGCGATCACCGGCGCTGGCACCGTGGCTGCGAACGCTGCCTCGTATGCCGCCGCCGCGGCCCTGACCTGATTGGCCGTCTCCTCAGCCTGGGTTGCGGCGGTGCCCATCCATGCGTCATATGTTGCGGCCGCGACCGCCATCGATGCTGACGCCGGACCTTGCCAGCTGCCGTCGGTCAGCCCGGATACGACCGAAGAAAAGGCGGCCGCCGCCGAATACAGTTCTCCGGATAGCTTGTCCCAGCCCGCCGCGGCGGTCAGCATCGGTCCCGAGCCGGGACCAGAGTACATTCGGCCGCTGTTGATCTCCGGTGGCAGCGCTCCGAAATCCATTTTGCTTTCCCGATTCTCAGCGGGTGGCGGTCACGTTGGCGGCCTCGGTGGCCGCATAGGAACCGGCGGAGGCTTGCAAGGTGGCCACGAACATTTGGTGAATCGCCGCCGCTTGCGCGCTGACCTCTTGGTACAGCGCCCCGTGGGCGGCAAACGCCGCCGCGGTCAGCGCCGATACCTCGTCGGCGGCCGCGGGCACAAGCCCGGTGGTCGGGCCGGCCACAGCCTCGTTCAGCGCGCTCATTGCCGAGCCGATACCCGCCAAGTTGCCGGCCGCCGCTGACAGCGCTGCCGGCTGTGTGATCAAGAAGGACATCTTCTCTCTTCTCCCAACGACATATTGGTGCAGCTCCTCGGTTGAGGGACGCATCATGGCGTGCGAACAACTGGTCAACAACCGAGTTTCGACACTTAGGATGTCCGGTGCCCTGCATTGCTGTCGTCGGGGCTAGCGCCCATTAGGCCCCCTGCTAGCTGTAATTCATTCGACCGCACTGGGCTACGCGCGACGGCGCGGCTTGCGGTGGCGAACCGATTGCCACTCAGGAGAATTCACCAATTGAGCGCTCGGCATGACCACCAGCAATGCTGAGAGCGGAAAACGATGCGGCGCTTATGATGCAGTCAATGCTGCTGTTTCGCAACGTATCTCGACCGGCCGCCTGTGGGCGAATAATGTTACAGATACCTTTCACGACGTGGCTATTCGGAGGGATAGCGCCTATCCGCACTACCGGCTGGCCGGGTATACCGATTCGGGTTGGCTGTAACGACACACTTGTGTGGACGCGGCATCCTAGGGGGAGCACCGATATAACGGCCGGCGCGATAAGCCAAAAGGGTTCGTATGCACGCCCGCTCGGGACGGCGGGGCCGAAATGGCATGCATGCCTATGGCTTCGACGGGTTGGGCAACGCACTGGGTAAGACCCACAATACAGAAAGCTGGGAAACTGATGTCGGTTGACGACCTTGGCGGGCGCCTTCCGCTTTACGATGGCGAAGCGCTGAATCCTGCACAGAAACAGCTCTACGACTGGCTCATGAATGTGGCCGTCCCGTGGGCCGAGGATGCCAAGTTTGAGGCGCGCACCGAAACAGGCCGGCTCATTGGACCGTTCAACGCGGCTCTGCTGACCCCGGCCATCTCGTCGGCCTTCATCGACCTTGCGGTCGCCGAGCAGAAGAACACATCGGTAAGCAAACGCAGCCGGGAGGTCATCATTCTGACTGTCGGAGCTGTCTGGAACGCCCCCTATGAGCTCTACGCGCACTGCGCCGTTGCCCGGCATGTCGGCCTCTCCGACGACGCGGTACGAACACTGGCCGACGGCGGGCTGCCGAAGGATCTCACGGCCGAGGAGACGGTAGTCCACCGTGTCGCCTGTGCACTGTCGCTCGAGCATCGTCTCGACGAGGCGCTCTATCGAGAGGCAGAAACACTACTCGGGGCCGAGGGGATCATGGAAACCGCCACACTCACGGGCATCTATCACACGGTGTGCGCGATCCTCAACGCGTTCGAGATACCGGCGCCGTCCTAACTGCTCGACGCCTTCTTTCAGAGCAATGGTCCGGAGGGGATTATCGCAATTCCGCGTGGATGGGTGTTAGGTAAGAAGCGGGTTCGGCCTGTGTGAGGTGGTCGATGGGTGACGGCGCGGTGCTGCCCGATCGCGGTGTGCCGGTTCGGGCGGAGACAGTGTGCGAGAGCCCACGCGCACGGGTGACGCGGATTTTCGAATCCGCGGGCACGGTCATCCGCAAAGAAAAGCTGGGGGCAGAGGCGCAGCGCCGCGTTCACCATGAGGTCGCTGTGCTGGAGCGGCTGCGTGGGGTGACCGGTGTGGTGCAGGTGCTCGATGAGCCGCGCGACCCCGGGTCGATCACGCTAACCGACGCCGGCCACACGAGCCTGGCGCAGGCGGTGAAGCCGCTCGCGATCGACGACCTGATCGGCCTTGCCGCGGCGTTAGCCAAAGCGGTGGCGGCCATGCACGACCGTGGTGTGCTGCATCGTGACATCTGCCCGGCAAACATTGTGCTGGCGCCTGACGGCGCGCCTTGGCTGGTGAGTTTCGGGTTGGCGAGGTCGCTGGCCGAGATCCGTCCGGACTTCAGCCATCACAGTCAAATTGTCGGCACCCTTGCGTATTTGGCGCCCGAGCAGACCGGGCGCACCGGGCGGCCGGTCGATCAGCGCGCCGACTTGTACGCGTTGGGCGCAACACTTTACGAGTTGGCCACCGGTGAGCCGCCGTTCGGCTCGCAGGACCCATTGCGGCTTACGCATGATCATTTGGCGCGTGTGCCCGCGCCGCCGGGCGAGATCAATGCGGCGGTACCGGAGATGCTGTCGGCGATCATCATGCATTTGTTGGAAAAGGAACCCGACGACCGCTACCAGTCGGCCGACGGCGTGGTCTATGACCTGCAGCAGTTGCGCGCACACGGTGTCTCGACGGCGGCTGCGCCGCGGGTCGGCGAGCGGGATTTTCCGCCGCGGCTGCTGCCACCCTCGCGGCTGATCGGGCGCGATGACGAGGTGGTGGCGCTGAGCGCGGCGTTTGATGATGCGCTGACGGGTGGATGCCGCGGTGTGCTGGTCGGTGGGGTAGCTGGGGTGGGGAAAACGGCGTTAGTGGATCAGTTGCGTGCGGTGGTGACCGGTAACGATGGCTGGTTTGTGGCCGGCAAGTTCGACCAGTATCGGCGGGACCTGGAGTTCGACGGCATTTTTCAAGCGCTTCGCGCCTTGGGTCGGCTGTTGCTGGCCGAGCCCGACGATGAGCTGGTCGAGCTGCGGGAACGCATCGAGGCGGCACTGGGGGCGAACGCGGGTATGGCCGCCGCGGCGGTGCCGGAGTTCGCGGCGCTGCTGGGCGTGGCGCCGGAGGCAGGCGATCCGCTGACCGCCCAGGTGCGGATGCAGCACAGCGCTGTGGCAACGCTGCGGGCGGTGGCCTCGCGGAAACGGCCGGTGGTGGTGTTTGTCGACGACCTGCAGTGGGCGGGACCCGCCTCCGTCGGCGTCATCGACCTAGCTTTCAGCGAACAAGTCGAGGGCCTGTTGCTGGTGGGTGCCTACCGCGACGGGGTGGACCCGACGCATCCGCTGGCGGCGTCGCTGTCGCGGTGGCGGCAACAGCCCGGCGTGACCCACCTGCACCTGGTGAACTTGGCCGGGCCGAGCCTGGCCGCCTTGGTCGGCGACATCCTGCGTGTCGACCGGGCTGCCGCCGGCGCGTTGGCCAAGCTCATCGAGCCGCATACGCGCGGCAATCCTTATGAGACGGTGGAGTTGCTCAACACGCTGCGTCAGGAGGGCATCCTGGCCCCGACCACGACCGGGTGGCGCTGGGACGAGCCGGCCGTGCGCTCTCTTTTGGGTCGCTCCGAGGGGGCCGAACTTCCTATGGCACGGTTGGCGGCCCTGCCGGCGGCCTCCCGGGAAATGCTGGAGGTGATGGCGTGTCTGGGCGGGCGAGCCGAGCTGAGCGTGCTGGCGGCCGCGACCGCTGAGTCGCCCGACGTGGTGGAACAGGGCCTCGCACCCGCCCTCGAACAGGGCGTTTTGGTGGCCGAGACCGGGGCCCATGACGCGGTGCGGTTCCGCCACGACCGCATCCGCGAAGCCATCCTGGCCGAGCTTGACGACACGCGGCGGCGCGGCCTGCAACTGGCGCTGGCGCGGCGGCTGGCAACCAAACCGGAGTTGTTCGCCGTGGCCGCCGAGCAGTACCTGCCGGTGGTTGAGGCGGTCACCGACGCCGGTGAGCGGTCTCAGGTGGTGGCGCTGCTGCGGCGCGCCGCCGAGCAGGCCACGCTGATCGGCGAATACAGCCAGGTCCAAACGCTCCTGTCCGGTGCACTGCGGGTTGCCGACGCGGCCGACACGGCCACGCTGATCGAGCTGCACACCGGGCGCCTCACCGCCATGTTCTGTCTGGGTCGGCTGGAGGAGGCCGACGAGGACTACCTCATCATCGAACGGCTGAGCACCACTGTGCTGCAGCGGGCCGACGCGACCTGCGTGCAGGTGCGCAGCCTGACCAATCGAAAGCTGTACACCGAGGCGATCGAGCTCGCCGTGGACGCGCTGCGCGGGCTGGGCTGGACCGTCCCGGCCCCTGACCAGCTCCCGGAGATGCTCGAGCGCTACTTCGAGTATCTGCACCGGTGGCTGGAGCACTCCGACGACACCGATGATCTGGCCCGGCCCGAAATCACCGATCCGACGCTGCTCGCCGTGACGTGTTTGTTCAACGCGGTCTTTCCGACCGCGACCTTCGCCGGCGACACCTTCCTACAGGCGTGGCTGAGCCTGGAGGCGCTGCAGATTTGGCTCGACCACGGCACCGCCCGTGGCATCGTCGGGCCAGCAAGCTATTCGGCAGCCACCGCCATCGCGCTGCGCGACGACTATGCGGCCGCATACCGGGCGTCGCGCCGGATCGTGGCCGTGGGCGAAGCCCGCGGCTATGAGCCCGAGACGTCACTGGCGCGGTTCGTGTCGTCTTACTTCAATTGCTGGTTCGAGCCGCTGGAAAGCAGTGTCGAACAAGCGAGGCGGGCATGCGACGGGCTGATCAAAGGTGGCGACCTGGCCACCGCCGGCTATACGGTGGCCCACACCTACGGGGGGCGGCTGGATTTCGTTCCCACGCTCGATGTCTACGCCGCCGAGGCGGAGAAGGCATTGGCCTTCGTGCGGCGGGTCGGCATCGAACCGATGGGGCAGTGGGTGGAGGCCTACCGGGGGTTGGCAGGTGTGTTGCGCGGCGAAACCTCCGTCGCATCGGGTGAGGCGGTGCCGATCGACCGGTACGCCGACGACTCAGTACTGCCCTTCTATGGACATCTCAGCCGCGCGATCGCCGCCGCCATCTTCGACGATCCGGCGACCCTGAGACGACACACCGCCGCGGCGATGCAGTCGCTGCCTTTTGCCCTCGGCAACTACGTGACCGCGGTGGCCCGTCTGCTGCGGGGGCTGGCCCTGGCCGCGGACGCCCGAACCGCTCCGGCTCACGAACGTTCCGGGCTGCTGTCCGGGGTGGAGGATCTGCTTGGGTGGCTGGGCGCTCGCGCCGAAGACGCGCCCATGAATTTCCTGCACCTGCTACGCCTGCTGGAGGCCGAGCGGGCCTGGGCCGCCGGCGACTTCGGCGCGGCTGCGCTGGCCTTCGACGCGGCCCGCGATGAGGTGGCCGGCCGGCAGCGCCTGTGGCATCGGGCGCTGATCACCGAGCGCGCGGCGCGCTTCACCCTGGCACGTGGCTTGCAACACGCCGGCTTTGACCTTCTCGCCCAGGCCCGCCAGGAATATCTGGCCTGGGGAGCAACGGCGAAAGTCGCCCAGCTGGACTCGGCGTATCCGGTACTGCGGCCGCCCGCCGACGCGCCCGGCGAATCCGGCGACCGAGCCGCGGGTCTGCGCCGGCAGGCTTCGATACTCACCACCGGAACCATCGACCTGCTTGGGACCTTGTCCGCGTCGCAGGCGCTGAGCTCCGAAACGACCATCGAGGGGCTGCACGCCCGGGTCGCCGGGGTGCTCGCCGCCATGACCGGCGCCACCGCAGTCCAGCTGCTGCTGTGGAGCGACGACCGCCAAGACTGGCTGCTACCCAAACCAGCGGGCGGCGCGACCCCCCTCGGTGGCGCCCGCAACCAGCACACCGTGCCGATGTCTGTACTGCGCTATGCCCAGCGGATGCACGAACCGCTGGTTGTCGCCGACGCCACCAGCGATGACCGCTTCGCCCGCGACCCCTACTTCGCCGACGTCGATCGCTGCTCGCTGCTGGTGTTACCGATCCTCAGCCGCGGCCGGCTGCGGGCGGTGTTGCTACTGGAAAATCGCTTGATCCGCGGGGCGTTCACCGCCGATCGCCTCGACGCGGTCAAGCTCATAGTCGGCCAGCTCGCCGTCTCGCTCGACAACGCCCAGCTGTATGCCGAGCTCGCCGCGTCACGCGCGCGGATCGTCGCCGCCGCCGACCAGGCCCGTCGCCGCATCGAACGCGACCTGCACGACGGCGCCCAACAGCAGCTCGTCTCGCTGACGATGCAGCTTCGCATGATGCATGAAGAGGTGGCGCCTGAGGCCGGTGAGCTGCGGATGCAGCTCGACCGCGCCGTAACTCAAGCAACCGGCGCACTCGATGTGCTGCGCGACCTTTCGCGCGGCATTCATCCGGCGATCCTGACGAAGGGTGGCCTCAGCCCAGCTTTGCACGCGCTGATCCGGCGCTCGCATATCCCCGTTCAGCTCGAGCTGGACATCAAAGAGCGACTGCCCGATCAGGTCGAGGTCAGTGCGTACTACATCGTCGCGGAGGCATTGACCAACGCGGCCAAGCACTCGCGTGCCTCCACCGTTGCGGTGACCGTCGAAGCGAACCCCGCCGACGGCATCCTGCGTATCGAGGTCCATGACAATGGCGTTGGAGGTGCCGAGTTCACCGGCGGCACCGGCCTGCTCGGCCTCAAGGACCGAGTAGAAGCGCTCGGCGGCCACATCGATTTGCGGAGCGCCCACGGGGCCGGGACCGCCCTGCGTGTGGAGCTTCCGCTCACCGGGGCCGGCGGCTAGCCAGCTTCCGGGGCACTACCTGCTAACCGGTATTCAGTGTTGAAGCCAGCTGCGATGTAGTCCGGTGCATGCACGCTGAGACTGGAATGATGCGCGCGACTGTCCGATGCACCGCACACGAGCGCCGGCACCGCCAACGCCGAAGCATACAGCGGTTCCACAACGACATCTTCCAAACAATCACCAAGCCGCAGTGACAGACCTTCAGCTCCCGCAAGCCCATGGAATTGCTACGGATCCAGGTCGCCATGCGACAGCACCATGTGAATGGCCGATCAGTCGAAGCCAGACCTGGTCTGACCCGTCGCGTCGACGCCTCGCGCTGCTGCCGATGTCCGCCAGCCGGCCGCTTTGGCTTGGACTCACGGTCGCCGCGGTGTTGATCTTCGTCGATACCGTACTAGTGCGGCTGCTCGCGTCGGTCGCACCCCACACCGCCTCCGGAACGGTGTATGTGCTTGGCGCCGTCGCTATCTCAGCCAGCTGGGCTATCGGTCTGGCGATAATGAGCAGACTGGTCAACGACGCGGTGCAGTCGAGAGCGTACCTCAACGTGTACAGCGGGTGGCTGCCGGCGAACCCGGTTGACCTCGTCCTGCACGCGGCGGAAGCCCGACGCGCGGCAGATCAGGTCAGCGAGTTGGCACAGCGGCAGGCCGCCCTGCGGCGGGTGGCGACGCTGGTCGCCCGCGGTGTTTCGCCGTCTGCCGTCTTCACCGCGGTTGCCGACGAGGTGGCCAACGCGCTGCGAGTCGAAAACTGCGTGCTGGTGCGCTACTTGGGGGATGAGTCGTGCGAACTGGTCGCGGCACACGACAAGGCCAGCTTGGACAAAATCCCGGTCGGCGCGCGGTTCCCCCTGTATGGCGACAACGTCGCGGCGATGGTGTTACGCAGGGGCACGACGGCAAGGATGGACAGCCACGAGCATGCCGCCGGCCCGATTGCCGCAGCGGTCCGTGATGTCGGCATCCGCTCGGCAGTGGGCGCGCCCATTGACGTCGACGGTCGACTGTGGGGAGCGGCGGTCATCGCCTCCTCCGGATCCGAACCACACGACCCCCACACCGAAGCACGGCTGGCGGATTTCGCCGAGCTGGTCGAAACCGCGATCGCCAATGCCCAAGCGCGCGACGAGCTTATGGCCTCACGAGCGCGCATCGTGGCTGCGGGCGATGAGGCCAGGCGCCGCATCGAACGTGATCTGCACGACGGCGCACAGCAACGCCTAGTCACGCTGACCATGCAGGTTCGGTCCCTCGATGCCGACCTGCCGGCTGATAGCGACCTGAGGTACGAAATCGCGCAGCTGGCTGAGGAACTCGCTGCGGCAAGTGAGGAACTGCGGCAGTTCTCGCACGGCGTCCATCCGGCCGTCCTGTCCAATGCGGGCCTACGCCCCGCCGTGCGGGGCCTGTGCCGCCGCGCTGTCATACCCGTCGAGTTGAGCGTCAACGTCGAGCGACGATTGCCCGAGTCGGTCGAGGTGGCCGCGTATTACGTTGTGGCGGAAGCGCTGACCAATGCCGCCAAGCATGCGCGTGCATCGCTGGTCACCGTCAGCGTGGATGCTGATGATGTGCGTCTGCGCCTCTCGGTGGCAGACGATGGGGTCGGCGGTGCCAATCCCCGCGGATCCGGGCTTCTCGGCCTGAAGGACCGCGTGGAGGCGCTTGGCGGCCGGATGGATATCGCCAGCCGAGACGGCGAAGGCACCACGCTTACGGCAGAAATTCCCCGCATAGCAGTGTGACTGGCCATTCCGCCATTTGGCCCCGGCTGAGGCTACTGTCAACCCCGGTCGCTGCCGAGGTTGACTTGCACGGTCCTGGGTTTACCGGAACTGTCGGTGAATACCAGGGTCACCCGCGCGCCGGGCTCCATGGACTGCACCGCGGCGAGCAGGGTTTCGCCGCTTCCGATCCGTTGGTCGTCGATCTTGGTGACTTGCGCGCCGGCGGTCAGCCCGGCGGCCTCGGCCGGGCTTCCGCTGTCCACCCCGATGATCTTGGCGCCGTAGGGGTCCATGTCGCTGCTCAGCGTTGCTCCAAGCCAGGCGTGCGATGCCCGGCCGGTGGCGAGTAGTTCAGCGGCGATGCGTGCGGCGTGATCGACGGGGATGGCGAAGCCCAGGCCGATCGATCCGTGTTCGGTGCTATCGGAGTCGTCCGCACTGACCACCACCGATTCCGCCGCGTTCACGCCGACGAGCTCGCCGTCGGTGTCAACGAGTGCGCCGCCCGAATTACCGGGATTGATCGCAGCGTCGGTCTGGATGGCGTAGAACGTGGACGGGTCGTCGCGGCCGGTAGCGGGACATACCAGGCGATTCAGCGCGCTGACGATTCCGGCGGTGACCGTGGCCCGCAAACCAAGCGGAGAACCCACCGCCGCCACCGGCTGACCGACGCGTAGGTTGGCCGAGGAGCCGATGGACACAGGCGTGAGGCCGGAGACGTTTCGGGCCCGAACAATCGCGACATCGCTGCGCGGGTCGGCGGCGATCAGATCCGCTGCGGCAGTGCGGCCGTCGTTGAAGGTCACCAGTGCCCGTGCCGGCGCCTGCGGCCCGGCACCGATCCCCGCGACGACGTGGTTGTTGGTCATGATCACCCCGTCGGGCGTGAGGATGACGCCCGAACCGGAGAGTGAGCGGTTGCCGTCGCTGATTTCCAGCGTCACGACGCTGGGCAACACTTTCGCTGCCGCTTGCTCAACCCATGAGGTGGCGCGGTAGGCCGGGGGAAGCGTGCGGGCGGAATCAGACATAAATAGTGAGCGGTCGGCGCCGTAGCGAAAAACCAGAACGACGGCAACACCGATGACTACTGCGATCGCCGCCGCACCCAGGTTGCACAACATGAACGATGCGGCGCGAGCCGGCGTTAGCTTGTGCGCACCCGTGGTATGCCGACCATCTTGTCGAGCTTCGGATATCGCCTTTACGCCGCAGCAGCTGTGGCCATCTGACATGTCCTTTACCCACTTCTTCATTGGCTTTTGTAACGATGCCGCTTTGGCGTTACGCGCTGTGAAATCGGCTCACGTTCAGCATCGCGCGTTCGCACACGTCCGTCATTGGCGGCAACGCGAATTTATATATCGGGCTAGCGGGTATCGCGCTCAGCCCTTATGAGGAAGTGTCAGAAATGAGCTGGCGCACGGCCGCAGCAGCCGGATCGAGATGGGATACAGTGCCGCGGGCGCCTTTCAGCGCTGGAAGGCTAGTTCTTGCCCAGCAACGTGATTGGCTTCGATGGGTGCCGCTATCCGGCTAGACCAAGGACGTCGCGGATCGCGCTGCCGGATAGGGCAGCCTTGGGGATGAAAGCCAGAGCGGGGCTGGCGGCGACCAATTCGGCGAAGTCCTCCTCGGCGTGCGTGGAGATCAAGATGGTCGGCACCGCGGCGCCCGATCCGTTCCGGTGAAGCTGCTCAACCACGTCGAAACCGCTCTCCTCTCCGAGATCGATATCGACGAGCGTTACGTCGGGCCGCAGGTCGTTGACACATTGCAGCCCCTCTGCAGACGAGGTTGCCACCGCCACGACGCTGATTCCCTGGTGCTCCAGCAACCGTGCCGCGGCATCCAGGAAGTCGCGGTTGTCGTCGAGAATCACGCAACGCGTGCGCTTAGCAGGTCTCACTAGATCAGTGTGGAGTAGGAGTGGACCGATCGCATGGAAGCTAGCAGGAATTTGCGGCGACTTGGGGAAGGATTGGCGCCACCGCGGTTGAAGCGGGTTGCGGCGCGGGGCTGGCCGGGTCGGGCTGCCGGTACCCGCTACCCGGGGGGCGCGCACTGCGGCTGACGGGAACCCTAGACGGTTGCCAGCGGTGCAGACGTGGGCCAGCCCGGCACGCAACGGTAAAGGCATGGAGCCGAAGGCGCCGTCAGCGCGAAAGTCGAGAGGTGCATCATGACTCTGCCAGTGGAATCGACTACCGACCCGGACACCACGGCCGGGTTTGAACGCCGAGTCGCTCCCGTGATAAGCGACTTATACCGACAGGCGCGGCGGCTGACTGATCAGCACGCAGATGCGGAAGATCTCGTCCAGGACACGCTGGCGAACGCCTTCGCCGGCTTCGACTCCTTCCGACCCGACAGCAACATCCACGCGTGGCTCTACCGGATCCTGCTCAACACCCACATCAGCAATTGCCGTAAAACCAAGCGGCGCCCAGCGCACGATTTGGCGCAGACCATCACGGATCTGCAACTGGCGGTGAGCGCTGCACATTCGGCCATGGGTCTGCCCTCGGCGGAGGATCAGGCGCTGAAATGCTTCGGCGACCAAGGCGTCAGGGCCGCGATGCGCGCCTTGCCCGAGCAGTTCCGCACCACGGTGTACTACGCGGATATCGAGGGGCTCCGGTGCAAGGAAATCGCCGCAGTGATGAACACGCCGATTGGAACCGTGGTATCGCGCCTACATCGCGGGCGGCGCCGACTACGCTTGCTACTCGCCGAGGCTGGCCCCTGCGCGGGCTATGACGACTCAGACGACCTTGCGCGGACGGCGTGAGGCCTTGCGCTCAGCACTCCTGCGAGTCACCGCGAGTCGAGAAACGTGATGACCGCGCGGACGCGGCGATGGTCGTCATCGGTCTCGGGTAAGCCGAGTTTGGTGAGGATGCTGCGGACGTGCTTTTCGACGGTGCCCTCGGTTACCCACAGCCGCCGCGCGATGCCGCCATTCGACCGGCCCTCGGCCATCAACTCCAGCACCTCGAGTTCCCGCGGGGACAGTACTGCCAGGGGATCGTCACGGCGCCGTCCGGACACCAGCTCTTGTACCACCGCCGGGTCAACCACCGACGCGCCCTTTGCGATCCGCTGCAGGGTGTCAACAAAATCGGCGACATCGGTGACCCGGCTTTTGAGCAGATATCCGATACCGCGACCGCCGGCCAACAGCTCCATCGCATCCTCGACGTCGACGTACGCAGACAACACCAGAATCCCGGTGTCGGGCAGTTCCTGGCGGATCACCCGGGCGGCCTCCAGGCCCTCTGTGGTATGGGTGGGCGGCATCCGGATATCCACCACCACCACGTCGGGTTTGGTATCGCGCACCAGCGCCAGCAGCTCGACGGCGTTGCCGACCTGGCCGACGACGGTGAACCCGGATCGATCCAGCAGGCTGGCCAACCCCTCGCGGAGCAGGGTTTCGTCGTCAGCGATCACTGCGCGCAGCGGGGCGGGCGCGGTGCCCGCCCCGGCGGTGCTTGTTTCCGTCGTCAACGCCTCGTCCTCCCGGATTGCCTGCTTGAGGAACCATCTTGCACCGCACGGTATCCGTTTTCCAGCTATCGTCCATACCGGTTAGGCGCCAGCAGCGACGACTAACGGCATCAGAAACGGCATGGTGAGTGCATGGTCATGCAGTGGAAGATCCCGATCGGCGCTCGTGTGTGCGACGTCGTCGCGTGCAGGGACACCGATCAGGTCTATGTCGCCGCAGACGACTGTGTGACCGTGATCGCCGGCAGCGACATCGCGGCGCGCATACCCGTCGGCCCCGATACCAAGCGCCTGATTCTCGGCGCCGACGAGGCTTTTCTTTACGTTCCCGGCTACGACGGTTCGGTACGGATCATCAGCACCGCCGATCACACGGTCACAACAATCTACGGCAGCCCGAGCACCGCTGAAGTCGTCAGTCCCTCTGGGAGGAGCCTCTACACCGCCCACATCGCGACCAGTCGCGAAAGCGTCGACAGTTCGATTTCTGCAACCGCTGCCGACAGTACGTCTATGACCAGCGTGGTGATCAAGAACTACGCCACCGGGATGGATCTGACTCCCGACGGCGGTCACCTCTACGTCGCTACTTCCCAGATCACTTCTTACAGGCAGTACTTTCCCGGGTCGGTGACGGTGATCGACACGGCGCAACACGACGTTGTCGACAGCATCGCGGTCCCGCTATCGCCGGACACCGTAACTGTGAGCCCGGACGGTTCGCGTGTCTTGGTGACCCACTACGACACCAACTCGATCTCGGCCATCGATGTGGAAAGGCGCGAAGTCACCTCCATGCGCCTCCCAGACACGCCGCTGTCTGCGGCGGTCACGCCCGACGGCACCGGGATCTACGTCATCGGCATGCAGTCACTTATCGCCGTCGACTTCCTGACCAAAATCGCGGAGATCATCCCCGCCGGGGAGATGCCGCGCCGGATGAAGTTCAGTGGCGACGGCAAGCTAGCATGCGTCACCGATCTCGCGTCTTCCGTCGTCGTGGTGCTCGACACCATCACCAACTCGGTGATCACCGCAGTCCAACTGGATGGCCATCCAGAAGCGGTGGCGCTCAGCGGTGACGGTGAGCTGCTGTACGTCGCCGACTACTGGGGCGGCACCCTCACCGCCATTTCGATCGCGTCGGTCGTGCGCGACGCGGAAGCGGCGTGAATCCGGCCCGGTTCACCGTTGCCGTTGCGTGTGTTTGAGTGACGCGCTCATGTCGCGTCTCCTTGCGGGGTTTTGGTTCTGGCCTTGCCGCTCGCGGCCCCGCTGGGCTGCGGTCTTACGGTAACTGCGCCAGCGCCGGTGAATCCGGCGGGCGCGCGATAGCTTGCCGAACTCACAGGGTGGGTTGCTTTCAGCGCCTGCGACACCCGCGCGGTGCATGCGTCGCGAATTGACCCCAGCACAACGACATCTCCGGCACACCATGAACGCGATGTCAGCTCAGGGCTACGAAGTCATCGACCTCCTGCTCAACCGGCCTTGAGCGTATTGTTCTCTTCACACGCCAGCGACGAGGTCGGCTCGGACGCTTGACAGGCTTACGTTCGAACTGGCGGTCTTAAGTTGGGGGCCGTAAACGAGGCAGGTGGAAACGTCGGCTTCGCACTGAACCGCGCGTATCACTCCACACTTGCCAATTGGCGGGTTATTCAGCCGCTAGCCGGTGCGCGACGAATTGGGCTGCCTCCGTTGCCATTCCAGACTCAACGTAGACGCGGTGTGCCGCTACGTCGTTGCCATGGGAGCATACCGGATCCGAACCGTTGCACAGGTCGATCGCCTTAAAGCCGAACAGCGGGCTGAGCGCGGTCAGTGGGCCCCCGATGCGGTTGGAGGGGTTACCGAAGACGGCCACCGCAGCGACATGATCGGCAACGTTGTCTGGTAGCGGATCTCCGAATCCGAACGTCGCTTGCCCGGGTACGGTGATGAGGTCGACGACGGCTGCGCCCTGCGAATACCCGCCGAGCACCACTTTGGTCTGTGGGCATGATGTTGCCGTGCTTTCAACGAATTGCCTGGCGTCATTTGCGCCATCGACAGCGCGGAGAAAGTCATAGGACGCTGGGTAGTCGACAGCGTAGACGGCCACGGACTTGCCGTTGACAAGGGAGCGCAACGAGTCGACAAATGCCTGCCCGACACGTCCAGGACCCGGTGGCTCGCCGGTGCCGCGCGCAAACACAACCTGGATGTCAGCGCATGATCCCTCCCGCGCGAGGTGGACACTGCCTGAGTCGGCGAAAGATACCGCCGGCGCGCTCAGCATCGCGGACATCAGCGCCGCGCCAATGCCAACAGAAAGCTCAGCTAAGCTCTTCCTCATAATCACGCCTTCCTGCGGTCAGCAGCGCTTGCGCAGCGCCGCGGTCTGACGGTTCCCACCGTCAAAGCATCGGCTGCCCGAACGCAAATGTCGTCAGCGCTAGCGTCCAAAGGCGTTTGGCGCCAGCGGTAATCGGAGGGCTTTTCTGTGGTTCCACTCATCACAAGGTCACTTGACCCGCAGCTGGGCCGCGCTCCCCGGGTTCTTCGCGGCGGTTGCGGCATCGCGGCTGGCGAGACCGGAGAGTCGTTGTGCGGTGATCAGACCCCCGCAACTCGAAAACGCAGTAATGGTTGTGGCTCGGCCCTAACGGATTGCGGCCTTGTCGCCAGACGACAACCCCGTGCCAAGAATTGGGCGCCCGACGACGAAGCAACATACCGGTCGACGGGCTAACTGGCCACAGAACCCGACCGTTAGATGATGAGCAAGGCGACATAGTTGACACCTCATCAGCGTGGGAGGTCGGCCATGTCTAAGGCGCAGCTCGTCATCACCGCCGTGGTGCTGGAAGGCCGCAGCAAAAGCGACGTCGCCCGCGACTACGAGGTGTCCCGCCAATGGGTGCACGACCTGATGCGCCGGTACACGACCGAAGGCGCGGCGGCCTATGTAGCGCGCTCGCGCCGGCCGCACACCAACCGCCGCGCGGTGGGCGCCGAGCTCGACGAACGCATCATCGAGCTGCGCATGACACTGCCCAAACAAGGTTAGGATGCCGGCGCACAAACGATCGCCGAGCACCTGGACCGCGACACCGGCGTTACCGGAGTGCCTGCGGTAGCGACGATTTGGCGGATCCTGTCCCGGCGCGGATTCATCACGCCTTGTCGAATAGTGCGTCGCACGCCGCTGACCAGCGGTGTCGACACGGCCCGGATGTGGGTGGTCGAGGTGCTCGGAGACCTAGCGGCGGCCGCCCGATAGCCGACGACCGGTTAGACGTGGAACTGGCGCTGCTCGTCTGCGAGTGGTATGGCAACGCCGTCCTTTCCGCGGACGGCGCCTAGTGTGACCGTCCTGCTATCCCCGGGCTTTGTCACCCGCAGCACCGCAGGGCGACAATTGAGCGCGGTCCGACGTCGAGTTGCGCGCCGGCAGTGCCGGTTCGTGCGGTGTCGAACGTGTCGCAGACGATGTCCCAACAGCGCGCGGAGGCATCGGCGGGCACGGTGAAGGTCAGAGCTTCCCACCAGGCGTTGACGAAGAACAGGAAGTCGTCATCGAGCAGTGGTGTGCCGGCGGCGTCGACGTCGGGGTCCGTTGAGCCGTCTATCCAAAGGGCGACGCTCCGCGCCAGGGGATCGGCCCAATTCTGATCGGTCATTTCCGTCCCCGACACGGTGAACCACCGCAGGTCCGCCGCGGCGGGGCCGGTGAGGAAGCGCCGCCGTCGGAACACCGGATGACGGCGCCTCAACTTGATGAGATCCATTGTGAACCGCAGCAAGTCGCGGTCCATCGTCGACCAGTCGAACCAGGTGACGTCGTTGTCCTGGCAGTACGCGTTGTTGTTGCCCCGCTGGGTGCGGCCGGCCTCGTCGCCGCCCAGCAACATCGGCACACCGGCCGACAGCAACAGGGTCGCCAGAAAGGCCCGCTGCTGTCGCGCCCGCAACGCGCGCACGTCCGGATCCGTTGTCGGACCCTCGATCCCGCAATTCCAGGAGCGGTTGTCGTCGGTGCCGTCGCGGTTACCCTCGCCGTTGGCCTCGTTGTGCTTGCCGTTGTAGGACACCAAATCGGCCAAGGTGAAGCCGTCATGCACAGTGACGAAGTTGACCGATGCGCTTGGGCGGCGTCCCTCGCCGCGCCCGCCATAGATGTCGGACGAACCACACAGCCGCGACGCGAAGTCGCCCAGCATCCCGTCCCGGCTGCGCCACCAGTCACGGGTGGTGTCGCGGAAGCGCCCGTTCCACTCGCTCCACAGCGGCGGGAAACGGCCGACGTCATAGCTGTCCATTCGGCCGACATCCCACGGCTCGGCGATCAGCTTCGCCTGCGAGATGAGCGGATCTTGGGCCACCAAATCAAAAAAGGCCGAGAACGGGTCAAAGCCACCCTCCTGCCGGCCCAGGGTCGGTGCCAAGTCGAAACGGAAGCCGTCGACGCCCATCGCGCCGAACCAATAGCGCAGCGAATCCATGATCATCCGCAGTGCCACCGGGTTTCCGGTGTTCACCGAATTACCGCACCCGGTGGTGTCGATGTAGCAGCCTGGGTCGTTGGGGTCGAGGCGGTAGTACCCGGCGTTGTCCAAGCCGCGGTAGCACATTGTGGGACCTCCGGGTCCGCCTTCGGCGGTGTGGTTGAACACCACGTCGAGCACAACCTCCAACCCCGCCGCATGCAGGGCGTCGACCATCGCGCGGAATTCCTCGACCTGGCCGCCGGGCTGGCCGGCGCGCACTGCCGCGGAGTAGCCGGCGTGCGGGGCGAAGAAGCCGATCGTGTTGTACCCCCAGTAGTTCGTCAGACCGCGCGCCACCAGGAATTCCTCGGGCACGTAGTGGTGGACCGGCAGCAGCTCCACCGCGGTGACACCGAGACGGATCAGGTGCTCAAGCGACGCGTCGTGCGCCAGACCGGCGTAGGTGCCGCGCAG
>NZ_JBKQOI010000025.1:0-9150 GCF_052145595.1 Mycobacterium sp.
GCGGATCTCAACGACGCAAGAGCGGGCACAAATCACTGGACGACACAACGCGCGGAATGAGCGACCCTATGCCCGCCGAACCGACCACGTCGCACGAGACGAGAAGGGACTCCCGGACTCGGCTGCCGCGTCGCCGGTTCGTCGCCGTGATCAGCGCGCTCGGCGGCATTCAGCTGCTGGCGATGATGGATGGCACCGTCGCGATCTTCGCGCTTCCTAAGATCCAGAACGAGCTGGGACTGTCGGATGCCACGCGGAGCTGGGTGATAACTGCCTACGTGCTGACCTCTGGTGGCCTGATGCTGCTGGGCGGCCGCCTCGGTGACACCATCGGGCAGAAGCGCACCCTGATCGTCGGCACCGTGCTCTTCACCATCACCTCGGCGATGTGCGGCATCGCCTGGGACGGTGCTGCGCTCGTTTTGGCCCGGCTGCTGAAGGGCGTCGCCGCCGCCATCGTCACACCGACCGCTATGGCGCTGGTAGCGACCACGTTCCCGAAGGGCCCGGCGCGCAACTCCGCGATGGCGGTGTTCGGCGCGATGGCCGGCGTCGGGGCGGTGGTGGGCCTGGTGGCGGGCGGGGCGCTCACCGAGGTGTCGTGGCGGCTGGCGTTCTTGGTGAACGTGCCGATCGGGCTGCTGGTGATCTACCTGGCCCGCACCGCGCTGCAGGAAACCGAGAAGGAGCGGATGAAGCTCGACGCCGCCGGGGGTGTGCTGGCCACGTTGGCCTGCACCGCGGCGGTTTTCGGCTTCTCGAGGGGTCCGGAGAAAGGCTGGCTGTCGGCCATCACCCTCGGTTCAGGTCTGGTGGCTCTGGCAGCTTTCGTCACGTTCGCCCTGGTGGAGCGCACCGCCGAGAACCCCATCGTGCCGTTCAGCCTGTTCTGCGACCGCAACCGGATGGCCACGTTCGCGGCCATATCTCTTACCGGTGGGGTGACTTTCACCATGGCCGTGCTGATCGGCCTGTATGTGCAGAACATCATGGGCTACGGTCCGATGCACGCAGCCATCGGCTTCATCCCGTTCGCCATCGCGGCACCCATCGGGGCGGGCGCGTCCTCGCGGCTGGTGAAGTGGTTCCCGCCGCGGGTGGTGGTGATCGCCGGCGCCATCCTGCTGCTGGGCGCGATGCTGTGCGGCTCGACGTTCCACCGCGGCATCCCCTACTTCCCGAATCTCGTGCTGCCAATCGTCGTCGCCGGGATCGGTCTCGGCGTGATCAACGTCCCCCTCAGGCTAGGGCTGGTCGCCAGCGTCGGCGTGGACCGCATCGGGCCCGCCTCGGCGATCGCAGTGATGCTGCAAAGCCTCGCCGGGCCGCTGGTGCTGGCCGTCATCCAGGCCGCCATAACGTCGCGCACACTGCACCTGGGCGGCACCCACGGGCCGGTGAAGTTCATGAACGACGCCCAGTTGCACGCGCTGGACCACGGCTACACCTGCGGCTGGCTGGGGATGGGCGGGGTGGTCGTCCTCATCGGCGGAGCGGCGCTGCTCATCGGCTACACCGCGCAGCAGGTGGCGCACGCCCAAGAAGTCAAGGCGGCCATCGATGCCGAGGAACTGTAGCTCGTCGAGGTCCGCGCCTGCTCACTAGCGAAACGCCACAAAACCAAACTCTTGCCGCAGTGAGCAGCACCGGGAGCTTTTGTCGAAACCCCGGACGGACCCCGTTGGCCTCCACTATGGTTTCGAACCGTTATTAAACTCGTGTCGGCTAGGGTGGGTGCGTGGTCTCAGGCAGTGTGCGCGATTTCGAGCGGGCCCCGTCCGATGTCGCCATCGCAGGTGGCCAAAACGGCAGCCGACGGCCTGGCCGCCGACTTACTCTTCTGCGACGTGCTCGCCAGCCTTCACCCGCACCTCGAGCACGAGGTGGATCTGGAAAGAGTCGTGGAAATCCGGTATTTGCGATTTTCCGGGTTATGAGGCGGCTGTGGATTCCGCTGGTCGTACTGGTCGTGATCGGTGCCGGAGGATTGACTGTGTCGCGGCTGCACGGCATCTTCGGCTCTGAGAAGCGCCAATCGTATGCCGACACCAAAGTTGACACCAAGCCTTCCAACCCCAAGCACCTCAGATACGAGATCTTCGGACCACCGGGGACCGTGGCCGACATCAGCTATTTTGGCGACAATGGTGACCCGGAGCATGTTGACGGAGTAAGCCTGCCGTGGTCGTTGGAGTTCGCGATCACCGGGGCGGCGTCCATCGGGAGTATCGCGGCACAGGGTGATACTGACAGTATCGGCTGCCGCATCTTGGTGGACGGCGTGGTCAAGGCCGAGAAGGTGACGCACGAAGTCAGCGCCTTTACCTCCTGCCTGCTGAAGGCCGCATGAGCGACCATCAGCTGCACGACCGTTCGCCAGTGGTAGCGCGGACGATCCATCGATTTCCGGTGCCCATCATCTTGGCGTGGTTGGCGATCCTCGTCATCTTGACTGTTGGCGTCCCCTCACTGGACCAGGTCGAGAAAGAGCATTCAGTATCACTGAATCCCACAGATGCGCCGTCCTTCAAGGCGTCAAAACGCATAAATGAGGACTTCAAGCAATCCGAATCCGGCAGTGTGGCGATGATCGTCTTGGAGGGTCAGCAACCCCTCGGCGACGATGCTCACAAGTACTACGATCGTTTGATTCGTCAGTTGCAAGACGATCCGAAACATGTGCAGCACATCCAGAACTTCTGGGGTGATGAACTCACAAAGGGCGCCGCGCAAAGCGCCGATGGTAGGGCCGCATATGTTCAATTGGGCCTCGCCGGCAACCCGGGCCAGGCCTTGGGGACTGAATCCGTCGAAGCCATTCAGCGCATCGTCGGGCAGACGCCAGCGCCGCCGGGGGTCACGGCGTATGTCACCGGCCCTGCGGCGATCGTTGCGGATATGAGCAACACTGGCGACCGGACGATCAAGACAATCACGGCGGTAAGCGTCGCGGTGATCTTTGTTATGTTGCTTCTCATCTACCGTTCGGTTATAACCGTAATTCTTTTGTTGCTGACCGTCGGCATAGAATTGCAGGTGGCCCGAGGAATCGTCGCGTTCCTCGGCCATCACGAGATTATTGGTCTTACCACCTTGGCCGTTAATCTACTGATATCCCTTGGAATCGCGGCTGGAACGGACTACGGGATATTTTTCATCGGTCGGTATCAGGAGGCACGTCAGGCCGGCGAGGACCGGGAAACGGCTCACTACACCACTTACCGCGGGGTCGCCAAGGTTGTCTTGGGCTCCGGTTTGACGATCGCCGGAGCGCTTTTCTGCCTGAGTTTTACGCGGCTGCCCTCTTTCCAAGCCCTCGGCGTCCCTTGCGCGGTGGGCGTCGCGGTCGCAGTCGCAGTCGCGCTCACGCTGTTTCCCGCAGTTCTTACCGTCGGAAGCCGTTTTGGCCTGTTTGAGCCCAAGCGGAAAATCAAGGTTCGCGGATGGCGACGGGTAGGCACGGCGATTGTTCGGTGGCCCGCGCCCATTCTTGTCGCGACATTAGCAGTCGCGCTGATCGGGCTATTGACGCTGCCGGGATACAAACCCAGCTACAACGACCAGAAGTTCATCCCCAAAGATATTCCCGCCAATCTGGGGTATGAGGCCGCAGCGCGACATTTTCCCCAGTCGGCAATGATGGCGCCCGAGATCCTGATGGTCGAGGCCGATCACGATCTACGCAATCCGGCCGATTTTCTAATTTTGAACAAACTGGCCAAGGCCGTCCTCGCTGTTCCGGGCATTTCCAAGGTGCAAGCCGTGACGCGACCCGAGGGAACCCCGCTCGACCACACGACGATACCGTATCTGCTCAGCATGCAACAAGCTGGGCAGCAACAATTCATGCATTTTCAGCAACTGCGCATGAACGACATGCTCAAGCAGGCCGACATGCTGGGCGAAACGATTCAAATCATGCAGCGCATGTCTGGCCTGCTGCAGCAGATGGCTGCCACGACTCATGAGATGGTCGGCAAAACGCATGAAGTGCAGGAAATCACCAACGACTTGCGGGATCACATTGCGGATTTCGAGGATTTCTGGAGGCCGATCCGCAGTTACTTCTACTGGGAAAAGCATTGCTACGATATTCCCATTTGCTGGTCGGTGAGATCCGTTTTTGACACGTTCGACGGTGTTGACGAGGTTACCGATAAGCTGCGCGATCTGGTAGCAAACCTTGATCAATTAGATGCGATCATGCCGCAGCTGCTCACCCAGTTCCCAGAGATGATCGCGATCATGCAGAGCATGCGGACCATGATGCTGACCATGCATAGCACCATGTCCGGGGTCTTCGGGCAGATGGACGACAGTAGCAGTAATTCGACCGCCATGGGAAAGGCATTCGACACCGCGAAAAACGACGATTCTTTCTACCTGCCGCCGGACGTTTTCAAGAACTCGGACTTCAAACGAGTCATGAAAATATTCTTGTCGCCGGACGGGAAGGCCGTCCGCATGCTGATTTCGCAAAAGGGTGATCCCGCGTCGCCCGAGGGCCTCTCGCGGGTCGACCCGATAAAAAGCGCGGCCGAGGAGGCGCTCAAGGGAACTCCGCTGGAAAACTCGAAGGTATACCTCGCCGGCACCGCAGCAATGACGAGAGATCTCGTCGTGGGCTCCAAATACGATCTCGCGATCGCGGGAGTCGCTGTGCTCTGCCTTATTTTCATCGTCATGCTGATCATCACGGGAAGCTTTATTGCCGCCCTGGTTATCGTAGGTACGGTATTGGTTTCGCTGGGCGCTTCCTTCGGGCTGTCCGTGTTCGTCTGGCAGTATATGCTCGGCATACAAATACACTGGACAGTGCTCGTGATGTCTGTGATCGTCCTTCTGGCGGTCGGGTCTGACTATAATTTGCTGCTGGTAGCGCGGATGAAAGAGGAAATAGGCGCCGGCATAAACACCGGCATCATTCGTGCGATGGGTGGCACCGGGAAGGTCGTGACGAACGCGGGGCTGGTGTTCGCCTTCACCATGGGGTCCATGGTGGTCAGCGACCTACGCAGCATCGGTCAGGTCGGTACGACGATCTGCCTGGGTCTGCTGTTCGACACGTTGGTCGTGCGCGCATTCATGACGCCGTCCATCGCCGCGCTGCTGGGACGTTGGTTCTGGTGGCCGAAACAAGTCCGCCCCCGCCCCGCCAGTGCGTTACTTCGGCCCACCGGACCCCGTCCGCTGGTACGTGCCCTGTTGCTGAGACAGCCGCAGTAAGTTGCGGATTTCCAGTTCAGGACGGGGGTCGGCAACCGTGGGGAGCATCGTGGCGCAGGTCGATAGCGACAGCATTGGCTGCCGCTTCGTCTTGGACGGTGTCGTCAAAGCCGAGACGATTGCGCACGAGGTGGACGCCTCGGCCGTCTGCCTGTTGAAGGCCGCATGAGCACCGAACGCCGTCAGCTCCCCTTCATAGCGCGGACAATCCGCAGGTTCGCGGTGCTCATCATCCTGGCGTGGGTCGCGCTGACGCTGACGGTGACTTTCGGAGTTCCATGGCTGGAGACGGTCGGCCGGGAGCATTCCGTGCCGTTAGCTCCTCGAGATGCGCCGGCGGTACGAGCCATGCAGCGCATGGGCCAGGACTTCAAAGAATCCGACTCGGACAGTTTCGCGATGATCGTGCTGGAGGGGCAGCAGCGACTCGGCGACGACGCCCACGTGTACTACGACGGATTGATCCGCGAGTTAAGAAACGACCCGAAGCATATCGAGCATGTGCAGGATTTGTGGGGAGATCGACTCACGGCGGCGGGTGCGCAAAGCGACGATTGTAAGGCCGTATATGTGCAATTGAATCTGGCCGGTAACCAAGGCACGACCCTGGGCCAGGACTCCATTGCCGCAGTCCGGCATATCATCGCGCGAACACCGCCGCCCCCCGGTCTCCAGGTCTATGTCACCGGCCCGGCAGCGCTCTTAGCGGATATGCAGCGCAGTGCTGACAGTTCCATTCTCAAGATGACCTTGATAGGTGCCGTCATAATCTTCGCGGTTCTGCTTGTTGTCTACCGTTCGGTCATCACCGTGATTGTATTGCTCCTCACGGTTGGGATCGAACTATTTTCGGCCCGGGGAATTGTCGCCTTTCTCGGCGATAACAATATTGTTGCGCTCTCGATGTTTGCCATTAATCTGCTGGTGGCCCTTGCGATGGCAGCCGGAACCGATTACGGGATCTTCTTCTTCGGTCGATACCAGGAGGCGCGTCAGGCCGGCGAGGACCCGGAAACGGCCTACTACACCACCTACCGCCGGGTCACTCCCGTTGTACTGGGCTCCGGTTTGACGATCGCCGGAGCAATGTTGTGTCTGAGCTTCACCCGGATGCCGATCTTCCAGACGATCGGCGTGCCGTGCGCCGTGGGCATGCTCGTCCCAGTCGCGGTCGCGGTCACGCTGGTTCCGGCGGTTCTGACCGTCGGAAGTCGCTTCGGGCTGTTCGATCCCAGGCGCAGGATCGGGTTTCGTCGGTGGCGACGGGTCGGCACCGCGATTGTCCGCTGGCCCGCGCCCATTCTCGCCACGACCGTAGCGGTCACACTGATCGGTCTGATCACACTGCCGGGCTACAAAACCAGCTACAACGACCGGCTCTACATACCTAAAGGCGTTCCAGCCAATTTGGGGTATGCGGCCGCTGATCGTCATTTCTCCCAAGCACGTATGATGCCCGAAATCCTGATGATCGAATCAAATCACGATATGCGCAATCCAGCAGATTTCCTCGTGCTGCATAGACTGGCAAAGGGAATTTTTCGAGTTCCAGGAATTTCTCGGGTGCAAGGCATAACCCGGCCCGAGGGAACACCGATCGAACACACGTCTATACCTTTCCTGATCAGCATGCAAAACGCAGGCCAGCAACAAACCATGGAGTATATGAAACACCGCATAAATGACATGCTCAAGATGGCCGACACGATGGCCAGACAAATCGCGATTATGAAGCACATGTACGAATTACAGCGGCAGCTCACCGACATTGCTCATCGCTCGATCGGCGATACAAAAGAAATGACTGCCATTGTGGAAGAGTTACGAGGTCACATTTCGGATTTCGACGATTTCTTCAGGCCAGTTCGAAGTTACTTCTACTGGGAAAAGCATTGCTACGATATCCCAATATGCTGGTCGTTGAGGTCGATATTTGACACACTCGACGGTGTCGATGCGCTTAGCGATAAAATGCATGACCTCGTGAAGGATCTGGACACGATGGACGCGGTGTTGCCGCAGCTACTTCAGCAATTTCCGGGTTTGATCGCGGTCACACAGTCCATGCAGACCATGATGCTGACGATGCACAGCACCATGTCTGGGACCTTCAGCCAGATGGACGAAACGAACCAGAACGCAAACGCCATGGGGCAGGCGTTCGACGCGGCGCAGGACGACGATTCCTTCTATCTGCCTCCGGAGGTTTTCCAGAACCCGGACTTCCAGCGGGCGATGAGTTCCTTCCTATCTCCCGACGGGACGGCGGCTCGATTCATCATTTCGCACAGGGGCGACCCCGCGACGCCCGAGGGCATAGCGCGTATCGATCGGATAAAGACGGCGGCCGAGGAGGCGCTGAAGACGACGCCCCTGGAGGGCACCAAGATCTATATCGCCGGCACCGCCTCGACATTCAAGGACTTTCGCGACGGCTCCACATACGATCTATGGATCGCGGGAGTTGGTGCGCTCTGTCTTATTTTTATCATCATGCTCACCATCACCCGAAGCTTTATTGCCGCCCTGGTTATCGTAGGTACGGTATTGCTTTCGTTGGGCGCATCGTTCGGACTGTCGGTGCTGGTCTGGCAGTATTTTCTAAGCATCAAATTGCACTGGATGGTGCTTCCGATGGCCGTGATCATCCTTTTGGCGGTGGGCTCTGACTACAATTTGCTTCTGGTATCCCGCATGAAAGAGGAAATAGCCGCCGGGATAAACACCGGTATCATCCGCGCAATGGGGGGCACCGGCAAGGTTGTGACGAACGCGGGGCTGGTGTTCGCCTTCACCATGGCCTCGATGATGTTCAGCGATTTGCGTATTATCGGCCAGGTCGGCACCACCATCGGCCTGGGCCTGTTGTTCGACACCTTGGTCGTGCGCTCGTTCATGACACCGTCCATCGCCGCACTGCTCGGACGTTGGTTCTGGTGGCCGCAGACAGTGCGCCCGCGCCCGGCCAGTCAAATGCTTCGGCCTTTGGCACCGCGTCCGGTGGTACGGGCCCTGCTGCTAAGGGAGGAGCACCGCGACGACGACGTGGTCACAACCGAAATCCCGAGTCCGTCCGTCTCCGAATAATCGAAGAATAATCCAAATTTCATTGCGGCTAGCCGGGAATCAGATCAGCACGCCAAACACTTCTAACGGTATCCCCAATAGTGCTGAGACGATTGCTAAGACCAATATCCAAAATCCGAAAACCAGTGCCAAAAATCCTACAGTAAGTGCCAAAAATGCTACATCAAAGAGTGCGGTCCAAAAGCCTGTTAACATGTTGAATAACTGGCCCGGCAAGGCGGCGATAGCGCTGGCGAACGAGCTCAAACTCGCATTCAAGTACTGCAACGACGCGGCGCTGGCGGCCTCAGTGGCCGCATACGAGCGCGCGCTCGCATTCAACTGCCGCACAAACTCCTCGTGAAACGCCGCCACCTGCCCGGCCAGCGCCTGATAGTCCTCGGCGTGCCGGGAGAACAGGTGTGCGATGCTCGCCGACACCTCATCGGCGGCCGCGGGTATCACCGCAACGGTCGGCGCCACCGCCGCCATGTGGGCCACGCTGAGCGTCGCACCAACAGCCGCCACATCCGTTGCCGCCGCCGCCATCATCTCCGGCGCCGCCATCACATACGACATATCTATCCTTCAGCGTCGACGAACCTGTTTTGGTGTTCGGCCAACGCCTCCGACCCCACCCGGACGAGCGTTGGTCCAGCTGCAGGCCCGCGGCGGGTCCCTTGCGACATGGACATTCGTGGACCGCAGTTCCGATCGTCTTTGGCGACGCTCTGGCTGCTCAGCTTTGGAGCGGGATCCACGTGAATAGCGCAGCGTGCTAAGCGCCGGCTGCTTAAGGCCCCATGTCGCCTCCCAATAAGCCGACGCGGAGGCGGGCCGCGGCTACAGCGGCGGCGC
>NZ_JBKQOI010000026.1:0-6342 GCF_052145595.1 Mycobacterium sp.
CTGCACGCCAACGCCTACGTCACCAAGCCGGTCGACCTCGACCAGTTCATGAGTGCCGTCCGCCAGATCGACGAGTTCTTCGTTCAGGTGGTGCGCCTTCCCAGCGTCTGAACTCCGACTGGCACTCGCTCGAGGACGTCCGGCTACGACGCGGGTTCTGGTGTGGTGAGAAACACGTCGTTGTGCTGCCCGAGGGCGGGCGGGGGATCGGTGGCCGCGGCGTCGAAGCTCGAATAGCGCGCTGGGGTGCGGATCACCGTGACCGCGTCGTCACCGCTGCCGACTTGCAGGGCAAGTTCGTTCTCGGCGAACAGCGGGGTGTCGACCACCTGCTTCCAGGTGTAGGCATGGCAGGCCATCAGGCCGCCTTCCTGTAGCAACTCCACCCATTCGGCCGCGGTCTTTGCGGCCAGCGCGGACTCGAGTTCCTCGGTCAACTCGGGGTAATTCATTGCGCGCGAGCGCTGGTCGATGAACCGCTCGTCGTCCAGCAGATCGGGCTGGCCGATGATCTGGCACAGCTTGGCCCAGTGCTTGGGCACATACGCGCTGATCACCAGGTACCCGTCGGCGGCCTTGAATGCGTCCGATGGCTGCGTGGCGAAGCCAACCCCCTTGCGCCGCTTAGCCTTTGGTGTTGATTCTGGTTTAGGCGCGTCGCTCGGCTTGTTCAGGTGGATGGTTAGTTGACTGGCCTGCAGGCTAACCGCGACGTCGTACATCGCGACTTGCACGACGTCGCCCACTCCGTGGCGCTCCCGGTTGAGCAGCGCCGCCAACACCGCCTGGGCCAGCACGTGACCGCTGGCGGCGTCGACTAGTTGAAACGGGATGATCTGCGGTTTGCCGGTCGGTGTGGGCATTCCGGTGGTCATGCCCGACTCGGCCGCGACCATGAGGTCGACGCCCGGTCGGCTGCCGTGCGGGCCGTTGCCGCCGTACGCCGAAAGGCGCGCGTAGATGAGTTTGGGTTTGCGGGACCGCAACTCGTCGGGGCCCAGGCCCAGGCGTTCCATCACCCCGGGACGAAACCCTTCCAGCACAACGTCTGCGGTATCGACCAGCCGCAGTATCTGCTGCTTGGTTTCCTCGCTGGTGAGGTCTGCTACCACCGACTTCTTGCCCCGGTTGTGGGGTAGAAACAACGTGGCCAGCGGCGGGCGCCCCGGAAGGACAGCGGTGATGTGCCGGGCCGCCTCACCGACGGGCGCCTCGATCTTGATGACCTCGGCGCCCAGGTCGGCCAGCACCTGTCCGGCCATCGGTCCGGCTATGTTCTGGGTGAAATCGAGTACCCGGAATCCGTCGAGTGGCTTGGCGGGCTTGCTGTTTGGCATCAACCGGCCTTTCGTTCGTGCAACACCGCGGTGCAGTAGTAGTTCCTGGCGAACGGGGCTTCAGGGTCACTGGACTGCAGCGGTAACCCGTTGTCGGCCAACAACTGATTCAGTGGTGTGCGATCCACGCGCCAGCCATGCTCACCCAGGTAGGTTGCCACGTCGTTGCGGTCGCCGGGGAAGCCGAGGTTTTCCAGCTCGACGTCGAGACCCCGCTCACGCCAGAGCAGGGTGGCGCCGTTCAGCGCCTGGAGGTTGGCCACGGAATTCATGAATACTTCGGCCACCAGCCGGCTGCCGTCCGCGCTGAGCGCGGTGATGTTGTCCAGCAACCGATCCTGGGCGTCGGCCGGCAGGAACCCGAGCAGGCCCTCGGCGGCCCACGCGGCGGGTTGCCCGGCATCGAACCCCGCCTGTCGCAGAGCCGACGGCCAATCGTGGCGCAGGTCGATGGCGACGGCCCGGACGTCGGCCGTGGGCTGTGCGCCGAGCGCGCCGATCGTGGTGGTCTTGAATTCGATGACTTGCGGCTGGTCGATCTCGAACACCGTCGTTCCCGGCGCCCAGGGCAGTCGGTATCCCCGTGCGTCGAGGCCGGCGGCCAAGAGGACCACCTGGCGGATGCCCGCCATGGCCGCCTCGGAGAAGAACGCGTCGATATAGCGGGTGCGTGCCGCCAGTAGGTCGGTCATGCGTTGCATGCCCCACGCCGCACCGGGGTCGTCGACATCGGCGGTGTCGAGTTCCCCGGCGGCCCACCGGGTGAAGAAGTCGACGCCCACGGCGCGCACCAGCGGCTCGGCGAAGCGATCATCGATCAGCGCGGCCCTGGTGGCCCTGGCTCGTCCCGCGGCCACCATGGTGGCGGTGGCTCCCACACTGGTCGCCAGGTCCCAGCTGTCGTTGTCGGTGCGCCCCACGCGAAATTCCCTTCGGTCTACTGGTTAGCCAGAATAACGAGGAGCGCTCCGGCGCATCCCGGGGCTCGGTGCCGAACGCCGGTAAGGCGGGCGGGCACGGTGACCAAAGACCCCCGCCGGAGTGGCGTTGCGCCCTTATCTGTGGCCGGGGCGAAAGGCATGGTGAAGACGATGGCTGCGAAAATAATCCGGCGACTCGGGCTGGAAACCTGGTCGTTGCTGCTGTTTGCGCGATCCGCAGGGTTGCGGTTGGTCCCGTCCGCTCGAATCCGCCCGGTGCTGCGCGCGCTCGACCGCTACGGCCTGCTGGGGGCGGCGACGGTGATCACCGCTGCCCGGGATCGCGACGGCGTGGCGCTGATCGATGAGCGTGGCGCGCTGAGTTTCGGCGACCTGGACAGCCGGACCAACGCTTTGGCCAACCAGTGGCGCCGGCGCGGGCTTGGCCCGGGTGCCAGCGTGGCGATCCTGGCCGGCAATCACCGGGGCTTCCTGGAAGCCGTCTTCGCCGCCGGCAAGTGCGGCGCAGGTGTGCTGCTGCTCAACACCGGCTTCGGCAGCGCGCAACTCACCGAGATGGTTGCCCGCGAGGGCCCCAATCCCTGTGACCTCCTCGTCCACGACGACGAGTACAGCGACGTCGTCGCGGATGTCCACCCGAGGCTGGGCCGGATTCGGGCATGGACGGAAACGCCCGGTCCCGACACCCTCGAAGCCCTGATCGGGCTCGGGGACACCAGCCCGCCGCCCAAATCCGGCGGCCGGCCCAAGATCGTCATTTCGACCAGCGGGACGACCGGCGCCCCAAAGGGTGCCGCGCGTTCTGAGCCCTACTCGCTGATACCGGTCGGTGGCCTGCTCGGCAAGGTGCCGTTCCGCGGCCGAGAAGTCACCGAATGCTGTGTCCCGCTGTTCCATTCGCTGGGTTTCAGCCATGCGATGTACGCGATGGTGCTGGGCTCCACCCTGGTGCTACGCCGCCATTTCGATCCCCAGCGGGCCCTGGCCAGCGTGGCCGCACACCGGGCCAGCGCGATGATCGTCGTGCCGATCATGCTGCGGCGCATTCTCGATCTGGGTCCCCAGGCCCTCGCCGACCAGGATCTGTCGACGCTGCGCATCGTGTTCGTCGGCGGGTCGCAGCTCGGGGCCGCGCTGGCCACGCGGGCGATCGAGGCGCTGGGGCCGGTGGTCTACAACATGTACGGGTCCACCGAGGTCGCCTACGCCACCATCGCCACGCCCGACGATCTGGCAGTCGAGCCGGGCTGCGTCGGTGGCGTGGTTCCCGGGTCGGTCGTCAAGATTTTCACCGACGACCGCCACGAGGCTCCCCCGGGAACGCCGGGGCGGATCTTCGTCGGCAACGTGCTGGCCTTCGAGGGATACACCGGCGGGGGCACGAAGGAGTCGATCGAGGGCCTGATGTCCACCGGCGACGTCGGACATTTCGATTCGGTCGGCAGGCTGTTCATCGACGGTCGCGACGACGAGATGATCGTCTCCGGGGGCGAGAACGTGTTCCCGGGCGAGGTCGAAGAGGCGCTCGCGCATCACCCCGACATCCTCGACGTCGCGGTCGTCGGCGTCAGCGACGAGGAGTTCGGGCAGCGTCTGCGCAGCTACATCGCGGTGCGACCGGGCGCGTCACTGACCGAGCATGATGTCAAAGACTACGTACGAAATCGGTTGGCCCGCTTCAAGGTTCCACGCGACGTGGTCTTTGTCGATGCGCTGCCCCGCAACGCCGGCGGGAAGGTGCTCAAGCGCTTGCTGAAAGACCATGCCGCCGAGAACCAAACCGGTGCGTGAGCCGGTACCGGGAGCGGCCATCCGGCTCAGAGCACCCGGGTGACCTTTTCGGTCTCGATTCTGCGCGCCAGCTTCGCCGGATCGGGGTCGGCCACCTGCACCAACGACGCGCCGACGGCCAGGATCGACAGCAGGCCGTCGACCAAATCGCCGGGCCGCGTCCACGACGCGCTGGAAAGCACCCGGTCACTGCCCGTCAAACCCCTTGCCGCCGCCGAACTCTCACAGTCGGCCAGGATCTCGTCGACTGACCGACCCGCGAGCGCCGGGCCCGGATGGCGCTCCGGAACGATCTGGTCGCCGTGCACCCGCACCGCGGTCGCATAGTCCGTGACGCCGATCGCCAGGTTGGGTACCGGGCGGCCGAACGGATCCAGCGACAGCACCGCCACCTCCCCGCCGGGGTTGACGGCCGAGTCGGCCCCGTCCAGCCGATCGGCGGTGCACAGCGCCACATCGGCCGGAGCCGTCCCGAGCACCGCCTCCGCGCCGATCCACCACACACCGAACAGGACCGCCGCCGTCTGCCAATGGGCCGGCAGCAGGATCGCGACCCGGCTGGCCGGCCCGGCGCCCATCTCGTCGCGTAACAGGTTGCCGGTCTTGGCGGCCCAGTTGGCCAGTGTCACCGCCGACAATTCGATGCGCTCGCCGGTGGCATCGTCGTAGTACGTGATGCGCGGGCCGACCGGGTCGGCCCGCAACATCGGATCCAGGATTGCTGCGCTAAGCGTTGTCAGCGCGCTCAGTTGATGCACTCCGGCTTGTCGGAGCCGGCGGTGAGGATTGGCGACGTCGCCGGAACGTTGGGGTCGGCGGGCGCTCCCGGGTTCGCCGCACGTGCGGGTGTCACGGATTCGCCACCGGAAAG
Source organism: Mycobacterium sp. (assembly GCF_052145595.1). GTDB lineage: Bacteria > Actinomycetota > Actinomycetes > Mycobacteriales > Mycobacteriaceae > Mycobacterium. The sequence goes on from NZ_JBKQOI010000026.1 coordinate 4,941, forward strand.
CCCCGAACCCGGACCGGTGTAGTCGTTGGCCAGCACCACCCGGACTGATCCCGGCGCCAACGACGTATCGGCGACGACCGGCAACCCGCCAAGTTCCTTGGAGATCTGCTGTGCGCCCAGGTCGTCGGCCTTGGCGGCCCGCACCTGACTGGCCTTCACGTGGCCGCCCTCGTTGTTGCCGACGGTGCCTGTGCTAAATCCCTTGGAGCTCAACACGTCTGACACCGCCGCCGCCAGTCCGTTGATGTCTGTGTCATTGACCACGCTGGCGGTGGTCTTGGCGGGGGTGTAGGCGATTTCCTCGGTTTTGCCGTGAGCCTGGTCGTCCAGCAGCCCGGCGACCCAGTCCTGGACCTTATGCGGGTCCACCCGCACGACACTCTGCATGCCGTCGTCGCTCCAGCCGGCTCCGTCGAGAACCGGAATGGTGGCGAAGGCGACCTTACCCCCGGCCAGCTTCGACAGCTGCTGAACGAAATCCATAACGTCCCAACCCGAGGAGATCACCACCGAGCGCTGGACGGCAGCCTCGAGCCGCCTTACCGTCGTGGGGCTGGACAGCGTCTTACTCGAGATGATCGAGTGCGCCAGCGAAGCCATCACCGCCTGTTGGCGCACCACCCGGTCCAAGTCGCCGCGGGGTAGGTCGTGCCGCTGTCGCACGAAGCTGAGCGCTTGTGGACCGTTGAGCTTTTGCTGGCCGGCCGGAAAGTCAGCACCCGAAAGTGGTTCGAACACGGGCTCTTTGAGGCAGACCTGGACGCCGCCGAGCGCGTCGGTGATCAGTGCGAAACCGAGCAGCCCGATCTCCGCGTAATGGTCGACGGTGACTCCGGTGAGATCGGCGACCGTCTTGATCAGGGCATCCCGGCCGGCCTCGGTGCCCTGCGCCGTGGCGTCCTCGGCGGAATCACCGGCCTTGACCAGGCTGGTCCGCTTGGCCTCCCGGGTCTGGCCGTAGACGCCGTTGATCTTGGTCTTGCCCAGGCCGGGGGCCGCGACATAGGAGTCGCGCGGAATCGAGATCGCGGTCGCCGACTTCCCGTTGTTGGGAATCCGGACCAGGATGATCGTGTCGGTGTTGGTCGATTCATCGTCGCCGGCCCGCAGTGTCGCCAGCTCCTCGGCCGACAGCGGGTTGCCGTGGGCGTCGGTACGGCTGTCCAGGCCGACCAGCAGGATGTCAATCGCGCCGTCGTCGCCGCCCTTGCCCAGCGAGGGCGAGGACATGTGGAAGATGCCGTCTTCGACGGCCCGCACGTTGCTCCACGCGAACCCGGTGCCGAAAACGACCGCGACGGTCAGCACAGTGGCGACCACACGAACCACACGTTGCACAGGCATCACACAAGGTTACTTGCGACACAGCTCCTTGTCGGGTAGCGAGCGGCGGCGTGCCTGG
>NZ_JBKQOI010000027.1:0-4551 GCF_052145595.1 Mycobacterium sp.
CTCAGCTGCAGGTGCCGGGCTTCTTTCAAGCCAAAGGCTTGGGCAGCAGCGATAAACCCGGCTGTCCCAAGGAAACCTGGTGCGTGGCAAACGCGGGCCGCTACCGCGGTTCGATGAACGTTACCGACGCCCTGGCCACCTCGCCGAACACCGCGTTCGCGCGGCTGATTCAGCTCGTCGGGGTGCCGCGGGCGGTCGACATGGCGGTCCGGCTGGGGCTGCGGTCCTACGCGATTCCGGGAACGGCGCGCGCCTACGATCCGGCAGGCAGCGAAAGCTTGGCCGATTTGATCAAGCAACAGAACATGGGCTCGTTCACTTTGGGTCCGTTCCAGCTCAACGCGCTCGAGCTCTCCAATGTGGCGGCGACCCTCGCGTCCGGCGGCATGTGGTGCCCGCCGAGCCCGATCGACAAGATCTTCGACCGCAAGGGAAACCCGGTATCCGTAGCCACCGAGCCCTGTGACCAGGTGGTGCCGGAAGGACTGGCGAACACGCTCGCGAACGCCCTGAGCAAGGACGACCAGGGCAGCGGCACTGCCGCGGGCTCGGCCGGCGCGGTGGGTTGGACCCTGCCGCTGTCGAGCAAGACCGGCACCACCGAGTCGCATCGATCGTCGGGATTCGTCGGTTTCACCAACAACTACGCGGCGGCGAACTACATCTTCGACGACACCAGCACACCCTCGGGCATCTGTTCATTCCCGCTGCGCAGGTGCGGCAGCGGCAACCTTTATGGCGGTAGCGAGCCCGCCCGCACCTGGTTCGAGGCGATGAAGCCCGTCGCCACCGATTTCGGCGACGTGCGTCTGCCGTCAACCGATCCGCGCTACGTCGACGGCGCGCCGGGCGGCCGGGTACCCGATGTGTCCGGTCTGAAGGTGGACGCGGCGCGTCAGCGCCTCAAGGACGCCGGTTTCCAGGTCGCTGACCAGCCCACCTCGGTGAACAGCTACGAGCCCGATGGTGCCGTGGCGGGGACCACCCCGAGCGGTCAAACCATCCCCGGGTCGATCATCACGATCAACATCAGCAACGGGATCGCGCCGCCACCGCCGCCGGCTCCGGTGCAGCGGGAGCCGATTGGTGGGCCGGATATCGGCGGTCCAAGCGGCCCAAGCCCTCCCCCGCCAGTGGTCATCCAGATCCCTGGGCTGCCGCCGATCACCCTGCCGGTGCTCGGACCGCCGCCGCCGCCGCAACCACCTGGCTAGCCGAAAACCCTCTAGCTCTTGGCGCAGCTCAGGCCGCCAAGACCGTGAGGTTTAAGCCGGGCCTTGCCCGCCGGCCAGCCCCCGAATCGTTTGAGTTTCGATGTCCCGATAGGCACGTCCATCGGGTTGAAGCAGGTCGTGAAACCAGACTTTCGGGATCGATGTGTAGGGGTGATCCCACGAGTCCCATGGGAAGTACGTCTGGGTCTTTCCAGCGACCAACCCCCAATTGAAGGCGCCAACGTTGTGACGCTTCGCAACGGGCAGGATTGCCTCAACGGTGCTGCCCTGGGGCCGGGCCATGTACTCGGTGCAGATGATTGGGCGTCCCAGTGGGGCAAGCTCGTTGATTCGGGACTCAAAGCCCGCGGGTTCGGCATATGAGTGGAATGTGATCACGTCGGCGTTGTCCAGTTGGAATTCACTGATGGCGCTGCGGCCCTGCGGCTGTGCCCAATCGCCGCGCCACACGCCACTTGTCAGTGGTTGACTGGGATCAACTGAACGTGCCCACTGGAACACCTGGGGGAGCAACTCTGCGACGCGCTCCTGCTTGTCTTTCCTCTCGACGTTGCGGTACACGCGCGCGGGATTGTCGGGCTCGTTCCACAGGTCCCAGCCCAAAACGCGGTCGTCATTGCGGAATTGGGTCAAAACGCTCGTGACATAATCGTGCAGGACGCGGGTGTAGCCGGGATCGCCAAGGTGTTCAGCGCCCGGGCTCTGCACCCAGCCCGAGTTGTGGACCCCAGGCCTCGGCGGGCGCTGGGGACCCAGTTTGGGGAACGGGTCCCAGCACGAGTCGAAGAAAACAAACAGCGGCTTGATGCGGTGCTGGGCCGCGATGCCGACGAACTGCGCGAGACGTGTGTGAAAGCCCCAGGGATCTTGGGTCCAGAGCTGATCATGGAGGAACACCCGCACGCTGTTGAGCCCATGAAACCTGGCCCACCCCATTTCGGTATCGATGCGCCGGGGGTCGAAGGTGTCGGCCTGAAACATCTCGAGCTGATTGATGGCGTTTGAGGTGATGTAGTTCGCGCCGACGAGAAACCCCTGAGCTTGGTACCAGCGGTTGGCGCGCTCGGGTGACCACCGGCTTGATTCGCCGGAGGAGCGGGGTGGTTCCGCGGAGCCGCGAGGTGCTTGAGCCAGTGCAGCGCCCGCCGCCAGCAGCAGCGGTAGCTTCATGGCCGTTCGACGGTTCACAAAATGACGATAGATTTCGCGGGCCGATGTAACCGGCATTTGGTCAGCGCGTCGCGACGGCTTGAGGTGGAAATCGTTATCTCGTTGTCATCAGGCAGCATTCAGCGCACTCCGTGGGATCCCCGCGGCCGCCAGCGGGAGCCTGAGTCGGCCGTCGGATCGCTAGATGCCAAGTGGCTCGGGTGTCCAGGCACTCACGACTAGCGGAAGTGAAACCCCTTGGCCGCCACTGGTCACGTCGATAATCCAGCGGCCATCGGACGGCAGCCGCACGTCGATTTCGAAAAAGGCGAATCCCGGGAATTCGCCGACGGCGGCTTCTGGCGCGTCGAACCACTTGTACAGCGGCCGATCAAGGCTTGGAGGCTTGATCTCCACATCAATCCGCCGGTCCGAATCGTCGGCGCTGGCCTGCGTCAGCACCACAAGCATGAAGCGGGCCAACCGGTCAGGCCCGACCGCAAACCTCGAAACCACGCCGCCCGACACATTGAGTTTGTTGTCTACCGTCGCAGCGGCTTCCGCCAGGAACGCCCCGGTGATAATCACACCGCAGAACCTACAACGCAATCGGCCTTCAGTAGTGCCGATTGGTCAGAGAACGATCAACGCAGCTTGCGGCCGTGGTTGTCTTGAACGCTGCCGGTGAACATCATGATTGCGTCAACGATCGCCCAGACGATGCCGGCGAGCAGGACCGGAAAGCCGAGAAAGCAGAACAGGCTGAACATGGTCCCGAAGAGACCCAGACACAACTGAGCGACGGCGATCTGAGTCGAGTCGATGTAGAAGCGGCCAATGCCGAACAAACCAAGGAACAGCTGCAACAACCCGGCCGTCGTGGCGGATTTGTCCGACAGCGGCATCCCCGTGGCGGGATCACGCCCGAATGGCGCTTGAGGATCGACTGCGATCCCCGGATAACCGGGATACGGCGGATATCCGGTGTACGGGGATGGGTTCGGATAACCCGGTTGGCCCGGATATCCCCGTTGGGCGGGATGTCCCGGCGGCGGTGGCGTAGCCGGATTCTGGGGTGATGCCCAACCTGGCGGCTGCCATCCCCAAGGCGGCTCGCCGGAGGGGTTTTCGGGCTGGTTCGGCGTCGACATTGGCTGGAGTTAACACCGCCCCTTGTCCGGCCGTCCAGACAAGGGTCGATTCGGCTTACAGGTGTGTCGCGCACCACAACTATTTCTGTGTGCTACTTTTATATACACAAACAATAGTCTACTAATACTATCGTTCATGACATCGTTCCGGGGGGTGGTCACGTAAGGGAGTACCGCCAGTGCAGTCCATGTCATTCGACCCGGCCGTGGCCGGCATAAGTTCTCACGCCGTCGGCAATGCGATGCAAGGTCTGCAGACCGTGACGGCCTCGGCCTCAGTCACAGCGTTGGCATCCGGAAGGGCTGGCGAGATTTCGTCGGCGCTTTCCGGCCACCGGCTGGCGGCGTCACGCGTATGTATGAACACCGGGCGAATTTGCCGCGACGCGGATGGCGAAGTTCCTTCAAACTTCTCCCTCGAGAGCGCAATACTAAGCACGTGCCTGATCGCAATGTGCTGGGCGGTCCACTGGAACCATGCAGCACGGAACCGCTCACCGGTTACTACCGCGACGGTTGCTGCTCGACAGGGTCCGAGGATCTCGGCCGCCACACCATCTGCGCCGTAATGACCGCTGAATTTCTGGAGCACCAGCGTTCCATCGGCAATGACTTGCTGACGCCGGTCCCCGAGTACCGGTTCCCCGGCCTCCTGCCCGGTGACCGCTGGTGCGTCACCGCACTGAACTGGCTTCGGGCCCACCACGACGGGTGCGCCGCGCCCGTGGTGTTGGCCTCCACCCACGAGCGCACCCTCGAGGTCGTGCCCCTCGAGGCGCTTCAGGAACACAAGGTCGACGTGCCCGACGACCTCGCCAACCTGTAGAGCTACTTCAGCGACGGCATGGCCGCCGATCCATGGCGAGGTGGCTTAACGAGGAATCCTCGCCGCGTCTACCGTCTCTGTCATATTTGTCGAACGGACACGTCGACGAGGGGATCCGGTGGGTTCTGCGGTAGATGACATCGACTTCGACGATCTGACATCGCCCAAGCTGACCGATGTCCAGCGTCAG
>NZ_JBKQOI010000028.1:0-7091 GCF_052145595.1 Mycobacterium sp.
CATCCGATAGCCCCACTGGGCGCCGGACTGGGCCGCGGTAATCACCGACCCAGCGTCGGTGTCGGCCAGCATCACCACCAGACCCGGCCCCCATACGGCCAGCATCCCGAATCGCAGCCACCCTAAGTGCGACGGGGCTTTCGCTTTGTCCGCTTCGTCGATGATCTGCGTCGCCACGAACGTCTCCGCCCTTACCTGTGTGACCTTTGTGCCACGCCGGAACGGGACGTCGCGTCAAGACACCTCGAACAAAAAAGTTGCCCTAGCCTAACCCAACATAGCCTAGGCTAACCAACGTAGTTGGATGTTCGTAGCGCGAGCCCGCTACGCCATCGGGAAGGACTCACCGTGTCGGTTCTGGAACCGCTTCGCGCGCTCGCTCTACGCCTCCGAACGTGAGCGAACGGCAACCGCGCTACCGGCACGGTGCCCTTCGGAGAAGGCCGGGGCTTGTAGCTGACCCTGCTAAGTGTCAAGGCGGGAGCACCGAGATGTACGAACAGCCATATCGGCACTACTGGCGCGTGCTCTACCCCGAATATGCCGAACCCGAATCGACGGCGCACTCTGTTACTACTCGGCGACCAATTGGTCGCTGTCAACGAAAACCAGATCGCCGGTATCGAGCGTGACCGCCCATCTGCGCGCGGGGTCAGCTATATGATTCGCACCGATATCCACTGCGTGCCCCGCCGTATCGCCGAAATCTTCGACCACAGTGCCACGGACCTCAGCGTCCGTCCCCGGATATACACACACCCGCACATTCACCGCCACGCGGCTATCGCCGGTATCGCCAGCCGTCCCGCTAGCGTCTTTCATCCGTCTTTTCATCCATCGTCACCCCAGGTTGTGCGCGTGAAAATAGTGACGCAATTAGAGCACGACCAGCTAACGCCGTCCGGGCTTATGGTCCATGACCACCACCCCGCCGACCCAGAGCCTGGCCACGCTCTACCTGATCGTGCGCCTGCTGCAAGATCGTCCTGCACACCGACACTTCACGCGATTTCACCCGATTTGGGGCAAACCAGCAGGTAGATGGGGTGGGGAGGCTTCACCGCTGAGCGACGCTGCTCAGGCTTCGCGTCGCCTCTCCCTGGGCCGTTTCCACATCAGGCGGAGCAGGGACCATCGGCCCTATAGAACGCCGGGGTCGCAGCGCATTGTGATGCCGAGCCATTCGAGACCCGTTTGCATTCAACCCCCGATAGGAGCGCGATCATGGCAGAGAGCACCGAGAAGCAGACTATGGCGGAACGAGCGGAGAACCTGTCCGACGAGGTGCTGCAACGGGTCGAAGCCAGACAGCGTGCCGCGATCGAGGCTCTGCGCAAGTTCGTTGACCGCCTCGACGACGCGATGCCCAACCTCGGCGACGACCCGTCGGTGCGCAAGAAGGTCATCGACGCCATCGTGGACTACTACGAGCAGCTCGCCACTACGACGAACGAGTTCGCGGCCAATATGGTGCGCAGCGCGATCGGGACGCTGAACAAGCGCGCCGCACAGCCAGCTGCTAAGCGCGCCGCGAAGAAAGCCCCTAAGCGCGCCGCGAAGAAAGCAGACTGATTAGTCGTTGTAGGCCGTCGTCATCGTCCGCACAGCCGCCAACCGGCCCCGCCGCGCCGACCGCCATCAATAGGGGTGTAGAACTGCCGCCGTCATGGCATCGCCTCGGCCCACGCGATATGTCCTTCGAAGCCAAGCGTTTTCGCCATATCGCGGTAGCGATCCCTGAAATCTGCGTAGGCCGCAGCATCCCCGCGCGCCCGCGCCAGCAGGGCGCGTAGTCGCAGCAGCCAGATCTCACGTATAACCAGACCATCATCGGCTGGTACCGCCGCTAGACGGTCGATCGCGGCTTCAGCTTCGGCCACGCCATCCTGGGTACCGCGCTCCAGCAGCGTCTCCACCAAAAAGCCGGTCGCCGGAATGCCATAGGAATACTGTCCTGCATCGAACAGATCGTTTGTCGCGGCGCGCATTTGAGGTAAAGCACCGTCGCAATCGCCGCACCTGGCCCGCCCCCGCGCGGCCCACACGTCGATCACCGGGAGCATGAACACGTAGAAGCGTCCGTTGTGGCACATGTCGCGGACCTGCCCCAGCACTTCCAGCCCTCGCTCATGCTCCGCCGAGGAATCCCGATGCACCAGCGCGAGACCCAGCGTGAACCGGGCTAGGCCCACCGCAATATCCTCACTTGATCGCTCGATGATCCCCAGCGCCCCCTCGATGTCGCGCAGCGCGGCGTCATCGGCCAACGGCACCCCACCCGCCATCGCGAAACCGTAGGTGAATGTGATGACCCGGGCATGCGACATCGGGTCGGCGCTGCGGGCCAGGGCGAGCGCCCGGTCGTAGTCGTCGCGCCACCCGGGACGACCCAGCGCGCATCGGGCGGTGCCGCGCGTGGCCAGCGCCAACGCCAACGGCGACCCGATGATGAAATTGCCTTTGGTAGGGTCGCCGTCGGCCAGGTCGATGACGGTCTGCGACCAGCGCAGCGCCTCGCCGATCTCGCCGACCTGAAGCTTCGTGTTGATCGCCATGAAGGGCAGCCCGACAGTCAGCGTCGGATTGCCGATCGACTCGACCAGCGCCAATGTTCCGGAGGCCAGCCGCGACGCCTCGCGCACCCGGCCATGACGCAAGTGCTCCATCATCAGCCCGGCCATGCCGATGGCCAGCGACGCCTTGTCTCCGGCTTCTGCGCACAACTGCCGCAGCTCCTCGAAGACGCCGCCGGAGATGTCGGCATGGACCCGGAATCCATTGCCGCACAGTAGGGCGCGCGGCGCGATGCGCATCGCGGTGCGACCCGGGTCGTCGGCGGGCAGCGCATCGGCAACCCGGCGCGCCCGCTCCCAACTCAGATACGCCGCCGCGATGTCGCGGGTGGTCGCCCACACACCCGCACGCATGTGCCAGCCGTAGGCAGCGCGCAGATCACCGGCGGCCTCCAGGTGCTCGGCGATCAGCGCCGCATTCTCATCAGCCGACTCCAAGTCACGCGATTCGATAGCTGCTGCCACCCGCCGGTGCACATCGGCTCTATCCGACTTGAGCTGAGACTCGTAGGCCACCGCACGGATCAGCGGATGATGGAAGACATACTCGGCGTGCGGGCTGAACCTCACCTGATCGATCAACTCGGCCTTGACCAACTCGTCAACGATCGGCTCGACCCCCAGGCTGGTCAGCAGTTCGGTGCCAAACCGCGACCCGATGACAGCCGCCGCGCTCAACGTGCGTTTCGCCTCTGGTGGAAGCCGGTCGATGCGCGCGGCGATGGTTGCCTGCAAGGTGGCGGGCACGCTGACCTCGCCAACATCCGCCGTCGACACGTAGCGCCTGCGCTCCCCGCGTAGCACACCGCGCTCGGCCAGTTCGCGCACGATCTCCTCGGCGAAGAACGGGTTACCGGCGGCCCTCTCGGCGATCTTCTGACCCAGCTCGCCTACGGAGCGGTCCGGCCCGAGCAGCTCGGCGACCAGTGTTGCGGTCTCCGGATCACTCAGCGGCGCAAGGGCTATGGTTTGAGCACTGCCCACCCGGCTTAACGCGCCGCGATATTCGGGTCGGTAGGTGACCAGCACCAGCGACGGTGTCTGCGGGATCACCGCGAAGAAATCGGCCAGCATCGACTCGCTGACCTCATCGATCCAATGGGCGTCCTCAACGACATGGACCGCCGGGGTTTGGCGGGCCAACGACGCGGCATTCACCAGTGCGGTCAACCGCCGCCGCCGGGCATCCGGATCGATCTTGGGCAGCTCCACATTGGGATCAGCGGTGCCCAGCAGATCGTCAAAGAGCAACAAGTCCTCCGGCTCCGCGTCGGGAAACTGAGCCCGTATCCGCGCTCGGGCGGCATCCGGGTCAAGACCCTTGATGCCGGTGATCGCACGTAGCAGCCGTGCCACGGCATGGAAGGGGACCTGGCTGGTGTGCGATTCGCAGAAGGCGGTGAACACGTCCACACGCCGGGCGGCTGCCATCGCAGAGACTTCACGCACCAGACGGCTCTTGCCGATACCTGGGGAGCCCACCACGCAGACAACTGCGCCGTGGCCCTCCATAGCGCGTTGGAGCAGGGCCTCGATGGCGGCGATTTCCCAGCGCCGACCCACCAGAGCCGACTCAGCACGTGCGACAGCACGATCCCGCTCCGACACACCCCGCAACCGATAGGCGGGCACCGGCTGATTACTGCCCTTGATGTGGATCAGCTCTGGCTCGCTCAGGACCGCCGCACCCTCGACCAGCCGCGCGGTGGATTCGCTGAGCATCACCCCACCCGGCGGAGCCGCCGATTCCATCCGCTGAGCCATCCCGACTTGCTCACCGACGGCGGTGTAGCCCAACGACCTTGAGCCGATCTCACCAGCGATCACCTGACCGGAATTGACACCAACACGCAACCGCAGGTCGATACCGTCACGGTCTTTGACCTCAGTGGCTAGCCGGGCGGTCTCCTCTTGAATGCCCAAGGCAGCCAGACACGCACGGATAGCGTGGTCCTCCAACGCCACCGGCGGCCCGAACACCGCCATGACCCCGTCGCCGGTGAACTTGTCCACCGTGCCGCCGTATTGCTTCACGACCGCGGTGGCTCTGTCGACCAATTGCGCCATGATCTCGCGCAGCCGCTCCGCCCCGACGGCAGAGGCGATGTCCATCGAGTGGACCACGTCGGCAAACAGAACCGTGACCTGCTTGTACTCCGCCGGCGTATCCGACCCCAGCAGCGGCGACCCGCACGCGTGACAGAATCGAGCGCTCTCCGCCAGCGCCTCAGTGCCACACGTCCGGCACAACGTTGCCGCCGTCATCCGATACCGCCGATCCATGGGTTCGGACTACCCGCTGCGCCAAGAATAGGGCGTCACAAACCCCGGTAGGACCGTTTGGTGTCGGTCAGGCGTGGCGGGCCGCTTCTTGGACGAGTTGCACCCGCGAGGTCAGGCCGAGTTTGGTGTAGACGTGGGTGAGGTGGGTTTGCACCGTGCGTGGTGAGACGAATAGCCGCCCAGCGATGTCGTTGTTGGCCAGTCCTTCGCTGACCAGTCGCACGACGTCGCGTTCGGTGGGGGTGAGCGATGCCCAGCCGCTGGGAGGGCGTTTGCGTTCGCCGCGGCCGCGCTGCGTGTAGGCGATCGCCTCCTCGACAGACAGGGCGGCGCGGATAGTCGACTCGACTGCCACCCGAGGGAGACCACCATGGCCATCGGAACCGTCCCAGCCAGCACCTGCCCGAACGTCGTCGACGCGGGCCTGCCCAGCATTGCCTACCACCACCTCACTGACCGCGAGGAGGCGCACCGCATCGTCGCCGCCGCCCGCCGGCAGGCGCCGATCGCGATGGGACCCCACGCGCCGGAAGTATTGAGCTACGAGCTGGTGCGCACCGTGCTGCGCGACGCGCGCTTCACCACCGCACGGGGCCTGGGACTACGACCACACACCGACCCCGGCACCCGATCAGCCGTGGTCGGTGCGGCCGGGCCCGGTCAGCACCTGCCGCCCGGCATCAAACCCGGTTTCGATCGCGTAACGCCGACCCAAAAACACGAGTAGTGGACTACGCGTGTCATCCCGGTCGCAGGCTTCGACACTGGGACGCAGATAGGCCAGGTAGGCGGTGATCTGATGATCTGGCCCACGCACCAACCACGCGAGCGGACCACCAATGCTGGCTGGACAAACCGTTGTGTCGTACCGGCGAAGCGGCCAGATCCGTCCGGCACCGGGCACGGTGCAGACGCCGCACCTGGCAACGCCGCGCCCCGCCGCAGACGACCCCAACCGCGCCGCCGGGATAAACGGGTAAGACGCTGTCCGCGGACAGGCGTCTCGCGCATGGCTGGCCAGGTCGCCAGCCAGGCTTACTTGGACGCGCCAGCTCGGCGACTAGGGCTGATCGAGTACAGCGTGGTGGACCGGAGGCAAATGATCCACCGTGGTTGCGCCGGTGCGTCAATAATCCGCACCCCAACTAAATCACCTGGCACACATAGCCTTTGGTCGAGGGGAATCGCCGCACCTGCCATGTCGCGCCCGACGCGACGATCCTCGGCGATCAGCGATCCTCAACAGACGTCTCATGCGGCCATGTCGTTTCGTCCGCCGCAAGCACATGCAGGGCAACCCCGGAGGTCAGCGTGGGGACTTCACTAACAGAGCGCGAGCATCCGACGCTTCTCTGGATGGAGTGTGGAGCATGCAGCGGGGAGTCGATGGCGATCCTGGGAGCGGGTGGTCCGGACACGCTGCCGGACTTTCTTGACCGGCACCATGTCCAGTTGCTGTGGCACCCCTCGCTCTCGCCCGAGCCGCCGAGCGAGGTGGCGAGCGTGATCGAACATATCGTTGCGGGTGAGCAATACCTCACGCTGCTTTGCGTTGAGGGGAGCATCATCAACGGGCCGGATGGGACGGGGCTGTTCGACACGTTTGACGGCCGGCCGAAGCGGGACGTCGTCGCAGCGCTTTGTCATCGGGCGGAGTATGTGATCGCGATGGGCAGCTGCGCCGCGTTCGGCGGCATTCCCGCCGCACCTCCCAACCCTTCGGAGTCTGTGGGCTTGCAGTTCACCAATGCGCGACCGGGGGGCCTTCTCGACTCAGGCTGGCGATCGAAGTCCGGACTGCCGGTGGTGAATCTGAGCGGCTGCCCGGCCGACGCCGCGACAATGATCGAAACAATGGGCTTGCTGCTGGAGGGGCAGCCCCTGGATCTCAATCGCTACCAGCAACCTTCAACGGTCCGGCCCTGTCTGGCTACCGCTCTCGAGCATAAGTGCGCAACCGCCGACAAGGTGGGCTACGTGTGCTACGGATGCATCAGCGCCAGGTTCCCGGTCAACCGCGCACTGTTCAGACACCACCCGGTGGGGACCGAGATCCCGGCGCGGTCCGAACCCGATCTACAGGGTGTGGCGCTGTGACCGGCGGCTCACGCAAAATCCGCATGGGGATGGAGGTAAACCGCGTCGAGGGCGACATGGAGATCCAGGTCGAGCTCGAATGCGGGGTGGTCACCGATGCTTGGTGCAGCGGCACGATGTACCGAGGTTACGAGCAGA
>NZ_JBKQOI010000029.1:0-6833 GCF_052145595.1 Mycobacterium sp.
CACGCCGTAGTCGTCATCGTCTGGGCGAACACGAAATCGGTTGGCTTGCAGGCTTTTCGGCAGGTCTCCTGTTCAGGTTCGACCGGAGCCGACACCGGTGCCGGCCGGGCTGAGCATGGGCGCCGCCTCGCGGATGTCGCGGCCCAGGATGTGTGCAAGCGCGTCGGCGAGTTTCGACCCTGGGTCGGGCGCCGCGTCTGCGTGGCGCCACCCGATGACACGGTCGGGACGCACCAGCACGGCGCCTTTGGTGGTGATGCCGCGGTGCTGTGCCCAGGCCAGCCGCGGATCGTAGAGGTCGCCGTCGATGTGGCCGATGCGCACCGCGTCGAGGGGCAGCCCATTGGCGCGGGCGATGTTTTCTGCCGCCGCGCACCAATCCTGGCCTTCCTCGCCGGCGATCAGCAGGAAGCGGCCCGGACCGACGAGGTCTTTGATCGGACGGCGGTGTCCCGTCTCGTCATCGATCCAGGCGTGCGGCAGCGGGCTGCCGGGGCGGGTGCCGGGTTCATAGACGCGGACGTCGTCGACGGCCGGGGGCTCCGGTGTGCCGTCGGCGATGACGGCGCTGGAGGCGTAGCGATATCCGTACTCGACGTTGAGTTCGTTGCCCTCCATCGTCAGCCGGCGGATCGCACGCAGCGCGCCGCGGCGGTGCTCGGCATCTTCCGGCTTGTCGCTGAAGATGCGGCGCATCTGCGCCCAGTTGGCCTCCGCGCCGGCCTCGTGGCTGAGCCCGAAGGCGCGCCCGATTTCCATGTGCGCCATCGAATTCTCCAGGGAACGCTGGACGTTTCGGGCGTCGACCGGCCTGCGTTCGGATTCATAGCTTTCCAGCAGGCTGTCGGCTGCGTGGCCGCCCAGCACCGCGGCAAGCTTCCAGCACAGGTTGTGCGCGTCCTGCACGCCGCTGGTCAGTCCCAGGCCGCCGGTGGGTGGGTGGCGGTGCGCGGAGTCGCCGACGAGAAACGCGCGGCCGACCCGAAACCTCGGCGCGAGCACGCCCTCCAGAGCCCAGCGGGTGATCTTGTGGACCTTCATCGGCACGTCGATGTCCAGGGCGCGACGCATGTTGGCCTCGATCTGCTCGTCGGTGAGGTCTTTGGGCCCCTCGCCCTGGTAGGTGACGTGGAACACCCATTCTTCGCTGTCGGGACCCCAGTGGTCGGGCCCCATCGGCACCAGCACCGCCATCTCGCCGATCGCCGGGCACCAGATCCACCGGATGAGCACGTCGGGGTCGTGTGCGAGCTGCGAGAGATCCGCGCTGATGTGCGCGGTGGCGGTCTGCGCGACCACGCCCAGGCCCTCGTATTCCACGCCAAGCAGCTTGGGGATCGTGCGGCCACCGTCGCAGCCGAGCAGATACTGTGCGCGAACGGTGTACTCGGAATCGTCGTCGCGGTTGCGGACACGCGCGGTGACACCGTCGGCGTCCTGCTCCACGGCGACGAGCTCATGATGGAAGCGCACCGTCCCCGGCGCCATCGCCTCCGCGTGCGCCTTCAGGATCGGTTCCAGCCGGATCTGTGGCAGGTTGGCCGTGCGCAGCGGGCTGGCCGCCATCCAGTTGAGGTTGGTGTAGCCGGCACCCCAGGACTCGATCCTGCCGATCATCCGGCCGCAATCCTCGTCGGGACCGGCGAACCCGCAGTACCAGCCCATGGCCGCCATGTTCTCGGCCGGGGTGCTTTTTTCGTAGATCGCTTCGGCGACGCCGACATCGGCGAGGATTTCCATCGTCCGCTGGTTGAGCACATGCGCCTTGGGCAGGATGGACGTCGTAGGCAGTGCGCTGACCAGCAGCGTCTCGATGCCCAGCTGCGACAGCAGCATCGACGCGGTCAGCCCGGCACCGCCCCCGCCGACGATCAGGACGGGAACGTCGATGTCGGCCTTCCGCTGCGCCGAGGCGGGCAGTGGTTGTTGTTTCATGATGTACCTCCGGAGATGTGGGACACGGCCCGGCGACCGTGGTCCTGGTTGTCAGTTGATCGTGTCCAGGTGATGCGCAGCAGTTGTTCGCCGAGGTCGATACGGCGGTCGGCCGATTTGATCGTGGAGCGCACCACATCGCCGGGCTTGAGGTAGGCGCCACGCTTCTTCTGCGCCTTGATGAATGCACGCCACTTCACGCGTTCGGGCAACAGGCCCATCAGCCTTTGCACGAACGGCGCCGGCGCGCGCAGTGCGCAGCCGGACGGCGTTCCGGTCAGCAGCACGTCGCCGGGCGCGAGGTCGCTGACCTGTGTGAGCTCGGTAAGCGTTTCCAGCGGCCGGTAAACAAGGTTGGCGGTCGAGTCGTGCTGGCGTACGCGCTCGTTGACCAGCAGTGTCAGCTCGAGCTGGTCAAGCAGCGGATAATCGTCGGGCTCCAGCACGCTCAGCACCGGGCCGACCGGGCAAAAGGCGCGATAGGACTTGCCCTTGAACCATTGGTTCTGCGGCAGCTGAATATCGCGTGCGGACACGTCGTTGGTCATGACCAGCGCGGCAACGTAGTCGGGAAGGGTGTCGGCGGTGATGGTGGTCGGCCTGCTGACGGGTTTGCCGAACACCAGCCCCAGCTCCAGCTCATAGTCGAGCAGCTGAACCTGCGCCGGCACGCGCACGTCCCCGCGCGGTGGTGCCAGCGTGGCGTCGGACTTCATGAACAGCAGGTTGAACTGCTTGTCGTCGGGGTTCACGCCGGACTCGATCATGTGCTGGCGGTAGTTGGCGCCCTGGCAGATCACTCGGCATGGTGCGGTGATCGGTGCGAGCAGCTCGACGTCGGCGATGTTGATGGGCTCGACCGGCGCCGCACCATCGAACGGGCGGTGACCCAGCAGCTCGCCCGTGCTCAGGTCGCCGCAGGACAGGGGTTCGAGCCGCCCGTCATTGAGCACACCCCAATCGGTGGTGCCGGCGTGGCGGTAACGGACAACGTTGATGGCCATCGGTTTCCTCGCGATTAGTGGTTAATTCTTGATCCAGGGACGCGCGGGCACCGCCAGCGCCTTCTTCATCGCCAGCATTCGGCGCAGGCTGAACTCGGCGCGATCGCGCAGACCGTGCACGATGGCCGCGATGCGGGCGGGGGTGGGACGGACGTCGACGAAGTCGGCGGGCATGTCCTCGCCCCACTGATAAAGGCCGGCCCGATCCAGCGGGTGATAGCCGGTTGGGTAGCTCGAATCCAACACGTCGCCGTCGGCGAAGTGCTCCACCAGCAGCCCGGAGGGGTCGCGTTGGTAGTCGAAGATCTGGCTGCCCAGGATGTGTCGACCCACTCCCCAGGTGTGGTTCCATCCCCGCGCGCGCATGTACTGCGCGCTGCCAGCGACGGCGTCGGGGTCGACGACCTCGAAGGCGCAGTGCTCGAGTTCGTCAGAGATACCGGCGGCGACGACGACGGTGTGGTGGTCGCTCGGTTCGGCGCCGCGGTCGCAGCGCATGAATACCAGCACCGCCTCGTGGTTATCGGGGCGCAGCAACACGTCGGAGGGGATCAGGCCCAGCGTGTCGCAGTACCATTGCGCGTTGCGGTGGAACTCCTGCTTGTGCATGACCGCATGGCCCAGTCGGAACACCAGCTCGCGGGCCTGGTCAGCGGGTTGGGGCCGGTTGACACGCACCTTGTGGCGCGGGGTGTTGTACGTGTTCGGCTCGCGCACCGACAGCTCCGGCAGCTCGGTCATGCCGAAGACCACCTCCACGCGGGTGCCGGAGGGATCATGCAGTGTTACCAGCTCGCCACCGCCGGGCTCGGCGCCGGCGTGCACGGGACTCGCGCCCGGAAGGCGAGCCAGGCACTCGAGGTCCTCGCGCGTCCCGACCGTGAAGCCCAGGCCTTGGAACTCGTCGCCGCCTCGCTCGACGATCCAGCAGTGGTGCGGCGCAAGCGCGCCCCGGAAGTAGAGCGCGTCGTCGTTGCGCGCCGAAACGGTGAGCCCGAAGTCGGTGTAGTAACGCTCGGCGCGATCCAGGTCGCGCCGTGCGACACGCACGAAGGCCAGATCGCGCACCTTGGCCACCGGGCTGGCGCACCGCTGCGGCACCGCAGCGGGCGCGGTCGACGTGGATTTCACAGGACCTCCTTCGTCGAGGCGTCGTGCAGATCGACGCCGAAGGTGTACGCGCCGAGGACCTGTTTGACCGTGGGTGCCGCGCGGCGATCGGCGAGGGCGACATCGACCACCACGCCGCGGCGGCTGTCCTGGCGGGCCCAGATGCTGCCGACGGCGCTGTCGCCAGATTCCCTGAGCGCCAAGGCGACAACATCCTCGGTCTCGCGCAGCTTGAGGGCCGGCTTGAAGATCTTGCCCACCCCGGTCAGCGGCAGCTGCCCGACGATCTGAACGCGTTTGGGCCAGGCGGCGCGCTCAGGAATCTCGCGCTGGGCGAAGTCCATCAACTCACGTTCGGTCGCCCGTGCGCCCGGCTTGAGCTGCACATAGACGACCGGCAGTTCGCCGGCGTGGACATCGGGACGACCAACCGCGGCGCACGCTGACACCGCCGGGTGACGGTGCATCGGTTCTTCGATGGCAGCCGGGTCGATATTGTGGCCACCGCGAATGATCAGGTCTTTCTTGCGGCCGGCCAGCCAGACATAGCCGTCTGAATCCACACGGCCCAGGTCGCCGGTGTTCAGCCAGCGCTCACCGTCGCGCTCCACCCACAAACCTTTGTTGTGACTCGGATCGAGGTAGCCGGGGAAGACATTGCCGCCGCGGATCGCGACGACGCCGACCTCATCGGTGTCACACTCGCCGACGCAGTGCCCCGCCTCGTCGATGCGCAGGATGCGCAGCTCCTGGTAGGGCAGCGGTAAGCCGATCGACCCGATGCGGGCTTCGCCGAAGGCGGGATTGACGGCGCTGACACAGGTGCCCTCGGTCAGGCCGTAACCCTCGAGAATGCGAATACCGGTCAGCCGCTGGAACGCGTGGAAGGTCTCCACCGGCATCGGTGCCGCCCCGCACAGCGCATAGTCGAGACTGGCCACGTCGTGGCCGTCGATCGGCACCCGCAGCAGGCCCGAAAAGATCGTCGGCACACCGCTGAAGAAGTTCACCTTGTGGTACTCGACGACCTCCCAGAACCGCTGCAGGACGCCGCTGCCCCGATAACCCTGGGGCGTGACCAACAGCACGTGCGCGCCCATCGACCACGGCAACAGACCCGTCACCACCATGGCGTTGACGTGGAACAGCGGCAGCCCGCACAGCAGCGTCTTGGCGGCATCGATGCAGCCGTCGAGCGCCAAGCCCATCGTGTAGGCGTTGAAGACCTCGTTGCCGTGCGTGCGCACGGCGATCTTCGGCAGGCCGGTTGTGCCGCCCGTGCAGAAATAGGAACAGATGTCGCCGGGAAGAATGTCGCGATCGGACACGAGGCGGTCAGATCGCTGCTGCGCGATCAACTCATGGAAGTCATGCACGCGGATGCGCGCGTCGGGCGACGGTGGCGCCGGGGCCGCCGCTTGCTGCGTGTAAACGGCCGGCGAAACCGTCACCACATAGGTGAGCCGCGGCAGTTGCGGCAACATCGGTGCGAGCCGGACCCACAGATCGTCGTCGGCATCCGGGGCCGAACAGACGAGAACCCGCGCATTGGCTGCGCGCAGCAGCTCGCAGATCTGCGCCGCGTCCAGGAGCGGGTTGATCGCAAACACGATGCCAGTCGCCTCGGCGCCCCAGATCACGAAGTGGGTTTCGGGAAGATTGGGCAGCACGTATGCCACCACGTCAAAAGGCCGCACGCCGAGGGCGTGCAGCGCATTGGCGGTGCGTGTGATATCGCCGAGCAGCCGCTGGTAGGACCAGACGAACGGCTCGCGGTACTTCTCGACCGAGACGAAGAACGCCAACGCCGGATTCTGCGGGACACGCGCGGCGCCCCGGCGCAACATCTCATAGGTGCTGTGCGGCAAGTTGCGCTGCGCGAGCGGAGTGGCTTCGACCTGCTCGATGTCCTTCAGTGAGGCGATTTTCACGCTGGGACCCTTCCTCAGTTCATGGCCTGGTCGGGGCGCACCCGGAAGCGTCCCGCGGCGATACCGCACAACCCTGCCGTCCGCGCCGTCGCCGCCTACCGCTGCCCCGACTGCCCCAGCGAGAACAGCCAGCCGGTCCCCGACCCCATTCGCTGGCTAGGCTAACGATTCTGCATAAGCCCGAGCGTCAATGGCTTCCAGGGTGGCGACATCAGCATCGTCAATTGCCATCCTGGCGAAGTAAATCGAAGCCGTCGCATAGTCCTCCGCGTCATCGGCTCGGTGCTCCGCGACCTTCCGGCTAACAGCGTGTTTCTGGGCCGCAATATTGCTCTTGATTTTCTCCACCCGCTGTTTATGGTCTGCCTGAACTTTTTCCCAGTCGAAACCCGAGGCAGCCTTCTTCTTTGCGACATTCGCCTTGAATTCATCCTGCCTGGCTTTTGCATCGGCTTTGGACGCGTCGAGAATCGCATGCACTTTCTGGCTGGTTTCATTCTCAGCCGCCTCTGCCTTGTTCTCCGCGTTCGCTGCATGGTCTGCAAGCTCTCGCAGAAGTTCTGAAAGTTTCTTTATGATGATGCTCCTCGCATTGTTGGCGTGGTGGTCAAGCGCACCGTCTCCATCCGACCACCGCACGACGGCCGCCGGTAGGGACCGAAGTCCCCAGCCCGGCGGCCTTTCGTCGCCCCTGAACACCCGAAACGCAGACGTTAATCTTTGGATCGTCGATGCCACCAACGACGGGTGGACCGTGTGGAACGAGTGAAGCTTCTGGATGGATCCGTTGTGGGGTTGCGTCGCCTGGACGCACGCGACTTCGACGCGGTGCTGTTACTGCACAAGAACCTCA
>NZ_JBKQOI010000030.1:0-11753 GCF_052145595.1 Mycobacterium sp.
CGGAGAACACCATCGCAGCGGTGTCGGCTGTCCAGGGCACCTCGCCCCGCCGGTCGGACCAGCCCGTCCAGACGTCGACGACAGGGCGACCGTCCAGGTACACCGACAGCGCCCCACCACCGAATCGGGGCCCCGGGAACAGCCGGCCGAAAAACCGGACAGCCCAGGTGAAATGCGGGTCGGCTGCGCCCTGCACGCCGTGCGGCAGAGCGCTGTCGACCTGGTGAATGTTCTCGGCACCAACGTAGGGTCCCAGCGCACCGCGCCAAGACCCGTAAACATTGCGTTTTCTCGAAAAGAACGAAGTCATCATTTTCCGACGTGGTGCGAACCACTCTGAGGCCCCTCTGAGCCAGCACGATGCCACTCTGAGGCTGCACGATGCGGTTTTGAAATGGTGTTTTCCTGTCTCGTTCGGCATCATCGCGGTCCCTCCTCGGCGCTGGTCCAACGTGACCCTCCTCCATGCCTGAGCGCACCTGTCAACCTTCAAAAATCGCCGGCGCGCTAACTTAAGACGCGTGCTATAACCGGGTGAGCTGCACCTCATATTACCGCCTCGGTAGAACTATGTGTGCAATTGGAGAGAACATCAGCACCTTTATCAACAGCCACCCTCCGGGAGCGGTTTCCGTCGAGAACGCCATTGCTGACGGAGCGAAGTCATGGCTGAGCCGGTGGAGGGTTTGTCTGCGTTGGTGCCCTGTTCGGCGCCCGAATTCCACACATGAAGCTCATGAATCAGTGCGGCCGGCGGCTTTCATCCGGTCCAAGTCCGCCATCACGACGGTCCTGCCCGCGGTGGCCGCGAGCGCACGCGCGTGGCCGAGGTGATGCATGTCGAAACACGACGCGATCGCGTTGGAGAAACCCATCGTGTCGAGTGTGTGATTGACCGCGCGCTTGGCCATGCGCAACGCCCATGGGTCGGTTTTTGCGATGCGATGGGCAAGCTGCATCGTGAACGCGCGCAGCTCTTCCAACTGCACCACGTGGTTGACCATTCCGGTGCGCAGCGCCTCGTGGGCGCTCACCGAATCCTGGGTGAATAGCATCTCCTTGGCCTTGCGGGGGCCGAGTTCCCAAGTGTGAGCATGATATTCGACACCCATGATGCCCATCAGTGCGACCGGGTCGGAGAATTGAGCATTGTCGGCTGCGACTATGAGGTCACACGGCCAGCACAACATCAGCCCGGCGGCGATGCACTTACCCTGCACGGCCGCGATCGTGGGTTTCGGGATGTCACGCCAGCGCCTGGCGTATTCCAGGTAGCCCCGGGTCTCCCAGTCGTAGTAATCCTCGGCCACCAGCGTTCCATCCTCGGCACGTTTGGGACGAAGGCCGCGGCCGTTGGCAGATGGATCGCTGCCCGACATGTCATGGCCGGCCGAGAAATGTTTACCGGTCGTGGTGAACACGATCACCCGTACATCCGGGTCTTCGTCCGCGCGCCGCCAGGCGTCGTCGAGGTCCTTGAGAATGCCCGGGGTCTGCGCGTTTGCGGCCTGCGGCCGGTCCAGGGTTATCACCGCCACCGACCCGTCGGTCTCGTAGCGGACGAAATGTTCTGCTGCCATTGCTGTCTCCTTATCTGAAGCGTCTGATCACGCTCTCCTGAACGAACGACGCGAGGAGCGATCCGCCCGGGTTGTAGACCGCTCCGGTGCAAAATCCGCGGCGAGCACCACGCCGAATTGATCGGTGTTCATCATGAGCCCCTTGCCGCGGCCACAGTTGCGAGTAGCTCGAACTTCTTGACTTTTCCGGACGGGGTCATTGGCAGCCCATCCACGAAATGCCACGCAGTCGGGGTTTTTTGGCGGGCCAGGCCAGCGGCGTGCAGGTGTGCGGCCAATTCGCCGGTCGAGGGATGGGCGTGGCCGTCGAGCACGACAAACGCGACCGGGACCTCGCCAAAGCGCGCATCGGGCCCCGCGACGATGGCGGCCTGCCGCACCGCGGGATGCGTGACGAGTAGGTCTTCGATGTCGCGGGCGGAGAACTTCTCGCCGCCGCGGTTGATGACGTCCTTCAGCCGTCCGGTGATGGTGACGAAACCCGCGTCGTCGAGGACCCCGACGTCGCCGGTGCGAAACCACCCAGCCTCGTCCAGTGCCGCACGATTGTCCTCGGGGTCCAGGTAGCCGAGCATGCGCTCGGGCCCCCGCACTAGCAGCTCACCTTCCACACCGGTTGGCAACGGCCGGGATTCGCCCTCGACAACGCGCACCTCGACACCCGGCGCCACCGCGCCGTCGGTCTCCGCGCGCAGGTCAAACGGAAATGCCCGGTTCATCACGGTTACCGTCGGCATCTCGGTCATGCCATAGACCCGTGCCGCGGGAATGCCCTGTTCTTCGCTGCGCTCCATGACCGCACGTGGCACGGACGCCCCACCGCAGGCGAACATCCTCAGCGGCAGACGAACTCGTGCGTCACGGGCTGCTTGGGTGAGTTCCTGCAAGAACACTGTCGCGCCGGCCGAGTAGGTCACCCGGTGGCGGGTCATCTCGACGACGGCCTGGTCGGCATCCCAGTGGTCGGCGAGGACCGCGCAGGCGCCCACCAGCAGCGGGATCGTCATGGCGTTCAGTACTCCGGTGATGTGCTGCAGCGGCGCCGCCATGTAGGCGACGTCCTCCCACGACAGGCCCCAGGCGTTGGCGAGTTGTCGGGTCTCCGCAAGCAATGTGCGCGACGAATGTACGGCGGCTTTTGCCTTCGACGTCGTTCCCGACGTGAAGAGCACTAAGCAGGGCTCATCGGGTGATAGCACCGCATATTCCTGTCGGCGCCCATGCGAGACGACATGGTCGAACGGTGTCCATCCGGAGCGGGACCCCCGCAGCACGACTTTGGGAATGTCGCGCAACCCGTATTCGGCCAGCAGGTCGTCGAATGCTTCGGCGTGCCCGAAGCCGCGGAACGACTCGGCGGCGATGACGGCCGCCGGGTGGACCTGCTCGATGACCTGACGCAGTTCATGCTCGCGGTAAAACGGCGCGATTGGGCTGCTCACCCCGCCGACATGCCACACGGCTAAGGCCAGCACCTGCGCTTCCCACCAGTTAGGCGTCTGCCAGCACACCACGGCGCCGGGGCCAATGCCCGCACCGCTCAACCACGCCGCCGCACGTTCCACATGCTCGAGCAGCTCTTGGTACGTCAGCTGCTGTGCCGCCTCGCGGACGGCGGGCAGCGCACCCCATCCCCGCGCGGCCCGGGTGACCGCCGCGCTGACGGTGAGGTCGCTGACGTAGCCGAGCCGCCGGTATTCCTCGCGCCGGTCCGGCGGAATGCCGGGAGCCGTGACGCTGCCGGCCGTCAGTGGCAATGTCACTGGGGTCACTGTGTCATCCGCCCATGCTCATTCCGCCGTCCACGGTGAGCACGGCGCCGGTGATGTAAGACGACAGATCGTCAAGCAGAAACGCCACCGCGTGCGCGAGCTCCTCGGGCTGGCCCCACCGCCCGACAGGGATCATCGACGTCACCGTGTCACGGTCGGTGAAGGCCAACGACTCCGACAGCTCGGTCTCGAAGCTTCCCGGGATCACACAGTTCACCGTTATTCCTTTTCGTGCGACGGCGCGTGCCGTCGACCGCGTCAATCCGATGAGTCCCGATTTGGCTGCGGCGTAAGGGATCTGCACTGGGCTGCCCACTGTCGCGGACACCGAGCCGATGTTGACGATGCGCCCGAAGCGGCGCTCAACCATGGCGCCCATGACCGCCTGCGACAGGAAGAACGCGGCCGAGAGGTTGACCGCCAGGTGCCGCTGCCAGTCGGCAGTCGTGATGTCGCCGTAGCGCTGCTCGGTCACCATGCCGGCGTTATTGACCAGGTAGTCGAGTTGCCCATGCTGGTCTAAGACCTCGTCGACGAGGCGCCGACAGGACTTCGGGTCGCCCACGTCCACCCGGTGCAGGGTGACCTGGGCGCCGGCCTTCTCGCAGCGGTCCCGGGTCGATTCTGCTGCAACGCAATCGGTGGCGTAAGCGGTCGC
This sequence comes from Mycobacterium sp., assembly GCF_052145595.1. Taxonomy (GTDB): domain Bacteria; phylum Actinomycetota; class Actinomycetes; order Mycobacteriales; family Mycobacteriaceae; genus Mycobacterium. The sequence goes on from NZ_JBKQOI010000030.1 coordinate 4,011, forward strand.
CACATCGATCCCGGAGTCGGCCAGCCTCTCCGTCACGGCGCGTCCGATCCCGCGGGTGCCGCCGGTGACTAGCGCGACGCGGTTACTTGCGACCACTACGACTCCCTTGGCGGTCTTGCGGCAAGTCGCACGCTCAACTGCTGCAGCGCAGCACGGTGCTCTTCCGTGTCGAAGCATTCGCTTTCGGCCCGTGCACATTCGGAAAGCACCGGCGCCGCCCGCTCGATGTGCGAGTTCAGCAAGCGCCGCGCTTCCCGCACCGCGTGCTGCGGTAGGGATGCCAGCCTGCGGGCCAGGTCAAGGGCCACCGGCACGGTTTCTTCGGTGGGAACGACGCGGTTGACTAGGCCGAGCCGGTGCGCTTCGGCGCTCGAAATCCGATCGCCGAGCAACAGGTGCTCCTTTGTCGCAGAGAGACTGGTCAGCAACGGCCACAACACAATCCCGCCCGCGCCGTCGAGCAAGCCGAGCGCGACGCGCGGATCGGACATGAAAGCGTCTTGTGCCATGACAACCAGGTCGCACAGCAGCGCGACGGTGACACCTGCCCCAACTGCGGCGCCGTTGACCGCCGCGACGCTCGCGAACGGCAGCCGACTCATGGCCCAGAACAGCTCCTGGTGCGCGCCGAGGATCGCATCGCGAACTCCCCTGTCCGCGCCCATCTCTCGGATCGTCTGGACATCGCCACCCGCGCTGAACGCCGTACCGTCGCCGGTGAACACCATTGCCCGCACGTCACCGCTGTCGCAGAGCGACCGAAGGGCGTCCAGTAATGCGTAGGTGACCTCGCCATCCATCGCGTTGGACTTCGCCGGCCGCGCAAGCATCACCAACGCCACCGGCCCGTCGCGCGTCACGCGGACGGCCGCGTCGGCGATCGCCGCGGAGCGCTCATCGTTGCTCACAGCTTGACCAGCCGGCGCTGGTGGTCAAGTTGCGCGGTGCCGCTGCCGTCCTCAACGGGGGCGGCGAGCTGCTCGCCATGCTCGTCGATCCAGGTCACCAACCCGGCGCGGAAATCATGCACCTGCACCGCAGTGCTCCGTTCTCACGACGTGATGAATCCGGATGCGGCATACGCCTGCTGGATCGGGCCCTTGAGCTCGTCGGGAAAAGCGGTCTGTGGTGGCCGCGAATGCGGGTAGTCACCGACCGGCAGGCCAAGCAACGAAGCGCCGAATTTGAACCCGGAACCCCAGTGCGTGAAGGTGCCCGGCCTGGCCGGGTGGGCCTGATAGCGCCGGCTCGCAGCCTTCATATCTGCCAAACCCGTTTCGGCGGCGAATTTTTCGGCGCGTTCGAAATCACCGGACACCAGAAGGGCACGCCATTGTGAGAACAACGGCAGCCCCGGCTTTTCGTAGAGATACAGCGCGGAACCCAGCGCGCCCGGATGCGGTACGCCGAGACGGATGCCCGCCTCGTCGTCGGCCTCCCACAGCACCATTTCCGGCGCGAGCTGGTGTATGGCCAGGCTGTGTCGCGCGTCGAGCAAGCCGTTCTTCAGCCCGCACAGTGCAGGGATCTCGCGGTAGAGCTCAACGCATTCACTCGGGGTCAGCACCAGTCCGGTGGAGTGGGAATTGAAGAATCCCAGCGGCATGTCGGTCCGGTCGGCCACGTACCGCAGGTACTGCAGAACGCCGGGCTTGCCGGAGCACTCGAAGTACGGGGTCAGGATGTAGCAGATGTCGACCCCGAGGTCCTGGGCGTGCAAGGTGAGTTCGACGCATTGCTTGGCGGTGTCGGTGCTCGACATCACCTGCACCAGCGCGTCTGGCTTGACCCTGCGCGCCTCCGCTGTGGCCACGGCGACGACCGACTTCAGCTCGTCGGTGGTCAGCGACCAGAACTCGCCGATCCCACCAGTGAGCCAGATGCCGTCCTGGTCAAGGTCCACCAGGCAGTGCCGCACCAGCGCACGCAATGCGTCGTAGTCGATGTCATCGCCGTCTGCGCCGGAGAACGGCGTGTACAGCGAGCTGCAGTTGCCCCGCAAATGCCGCGAGGCCCAGTCCTTGGCTTCTTTACCTGTGACGGGCGTGGCCACGAGTCACGCTCCCTTCCCGGCTGTCGCCGGCACGAGTTCTCGGGCAAAGGTGATGACTGCCATGCGCGCGCCATGGTAGAACGGCATGTGCGTCCTAAGCAACGTAGCATGCACTAAAACGGCAGCCCAGAGTTTCACAGGGTGCTGTACGTGAGTAAAGGAATCGAGGCCCGGATGTCTCACAGCTTGGAGGGCAAGGTAGTGGTGGTCTCCGGCTCCTCGATGGGCGTCGGCAGGGCGACGGCGCAACGGTTTGCGCGCGACGGTGCCACAGTAGTCCTTCTGGCCCGTCGCAAGCTGTTGCTCGACGAGGTTGCCGAAACGATCGGCGTCAACGCCGTCCCGATCGTCACCGACGTGACATCCAGCACCGATGTGTGCGCGGCGTTCGAGCAGGTGGCGGCGCAGTTCGGTCGGGTGGACGTGCTGGTCAACTCGGCCGGCGCCAGCCGGATCCGGCTGATCGAGGAAGCCAGCGACGAGGACATCGCCGTGACCGTGAACACCAACCTGGTTGCCGCGATCTACACCACCCGCGCGGCCATCCCGCTGCTGCGTGCCGCCGGGGGTGGCGACATCATCAACATCTCCTCAGAGATCACGCTCGACGACATGCCGATGATGACTCTTTACGCCGCCACCAAGCACGGCCTCAGCGGTTTCACCAAGGCGATGAACAAGGAACTGCGCCGCGACTCGATCCGGGTGACCCTATTTATCCTGGGCGCCGTCGCCGATACCGGAATCCATGAGAACTTCGGACCGGGTGACCTCGAGCGGGCCTGGCCGATCTGGGAAGCCGATGGCTACCTGACGCGGATGAGCGGCACCAAACTGCTGACCCCGCCGATGGTCGCCGACGTCCTCTACCACGTCGTGGGTCACCCGCGTGAATTGATGACAGACGTGATCCATGTCCGCCCGGCGAGCAGCTGAGGAAATATTTCTACCGCGAACGACTCAGTCAGGAGACCGTTTGTGATCCGACCCATGGCGGGCGTGCGTGTCCTGGAGGTCGCCCAGTTCACGTTTGTGCCGGCCGCCGGCGCGGTCCTGGCGGATTGGGGCGCCGACGTGATCAAAGTCGAGCACGCGGAGAAGGGCGACGCCCAACGCGGCCTCAGCGCGGTGATGAGCATGCCGGTCGGCAGCGGCTCCTTCGCACCCCTGATGGAGCATCCCAACCGCGGGAAACGCAGCGTTGGCCTGGCGCTTGAGCGGCCAGAGGCGTTGGACGTCCTGCACGAGCTGATCCGAACCAGCGATGTGTTCCTGACAAACTTCCTACCCGCGGCGCGCCGAAGGCTCGGCATCGAGCTCGACGACGTACGCAAGATCAATCCCGACATCATCTATGTGCGCGGTTCGGGCTTCGGCAGCAGCGGCCCCGACAGCGAGAAAGGCGGCTATGACAGCACCGCATTCTGGGCCCGGGGCGGCTCCGCGCTCGGAACCACCCCGACGGAGTTCGATGGCCTATGCAAGATGCCTGCCGGTGCATACGGTGACTCGCTCGGCGGGATGACCATCGCCGGAGGAATCGCCGCAGCGCTTTTGGCGCGCGAACGGACCGGTGAGACGTCGGTGGTCGACGTCTCCCTGCTCGGGGTGGGCGCCTGGGCGAACGCCCTAGCGGTCGGCTTCGCACTGCTGACAGGTGAGTCGCCGGATCGGGAGCCCACCACCAGGTCGGCTCGCACGAATCCCCTGGCGGGCAACTACCGAACCGCCGACAATCGGTGGATTGTGCTGGCGATGCTGCAACCAGGCCGCTACTGGCCCGAATTCTGTCGGCGTATCGGCCGCGAGGATCTGATCACCGACAGGCGGTTCGCTACCGTCGAGGCGCTCATGGGCAATACGGCCGAGGCGGCCGAGATTCTTCAGAGCGAGATTGGCGGCCGGACGCTGTCCGAGTGGACGTCACAGTTCAGCGGCATGGAGGGGCAGTGGGGCGTCGCGCAGGATCCCTGGGAGGTAGGGCAAGACCGTGCGCTGCGCGCCAACGGAATGATCGCCGAAGTTCTCGACATCGACGGCGCGCGACGCGAACTGGTCGCTAACCCGGTGCAGTTCGATGAGACGCCAGCCAGCCTCACCCGGGCACCACAGTTCGCCGAACACACCGACGAAATCCTGCGCGAACTCGGAAAATCGGACGACGAGCTAATCAGCCTCAAGATCACCGGTTCCGTGACCTGAACTAAGTCGTGCGACGCAGCGCCGGCGGTCAGTCCTCGCGACGCAATATCGCGGCCGAACAGAACGCCCAGAGATCGTCGACGCTGGTCTGGCTGCCCCCCGTCAACACCCGGGAGTGCGTCGAGGCAAGCAGCAATTCCTGAAGCAGCGCCGCTTGCGTGTGCAGCCCAAGGTCCTCCCGTAGCCGGCCCGAGCTGGCCACCGAAGTCAGCAATTCGACGATGAAGGCGTGCAGCGGCTCGACTGCGCCGGCGAGGTCGTTTGGCCGTGTCTCGGCGAGCCGCAGGTGAAGAACGCTCAACCCCCGCGCCAACCGCGCGGGCATCTCGGTGATCTCGGACAACGCGTCCAGCAGAGCCCGAAGCCGCAGCACCGGATCGTCGATGCCCTCGCAGCGCTCCCGCAACATCGGCATCGCGGTCTTGCGCAGAATCGTCTCGTACACGGCCAGCATCAGGCTGTCTTTGCTGTCGAAGAAGGTATAGAACGTGCGCTGCGACTGGTTGGACCGGTCCACGACGTCCTGGATGGAGAAGTCACTTTCGTCGCGTTCAGACAGCAGTTCAACGGCGGCCTCAACGAACCGATCACTGCGCTTGCGCGCCCGTTCGATTGCGTTGCGCAGCGATCGGTCGACACTGTCTTGCTGCCAACTCGGCACGTACTCCTCTGCCGGCACCTCAGCTGCCGGTTTGCGCTCAGCTGTCTTCTGTCGCGCCATGACGCCCCGCTCCCTCATAGTCGACTTTAGCCAGGAAGGCACTGATGACTTGTGCAAACCTATCGGGGCACTTGTGGTGCACTGCGTGTGCCGCGCCATCGAGTTCTACGTAGCGCGCCAGAGCGTTGACCTCGGCGAACCTGCGCCCCTGGGCCCGCCGTGCCGACTCGTCGTGGGCGCCGGCCACCAGCAATACCGGACAGCCGACACCACCCAGTGCTTCCTCTGAAAGTTCGGACCGGCCGACACTATCCACATGCAACGCAGTCACAAGCTGACGCCAGTGCTCTGGTCCGTGGTGCGTCTCGTGCAGGCGGCGCAACGCGAATGGCCAGGTGCGGTACAGGTGCTCGAGGCGCGGAGCCCGGTAGTCGCTGGGGCGGCCGGTGCCCGGACTTACCAATACGAGAGAGCGTGCGGTGCCTGGTGTCGATAGTTCAAGCATGAGCGAGATCTCGGCACCGTAAGAGAACCCCACGATGTGGGGGTGGCCGAGGCCCAGGTGCTCGATGAGATGTCGCAGATCTGCGCAGATTGCCTGCCCCATGTCGACTGACTCGCGGAATTCTGATCGGCCGTGACCGCGTAAATCAGGCAGGACGGATCGATATTCGGACGCCAGCCTCGCCGCGAGCCGACCCCACTCGAACTCCCCTGTGGCCGTCGCGCCGTGGACGAACAGGATGGGCTGACCGTCGCCCACCACGGTGTACCCCAACGTCAGGCCGTCACGCTGGTAGGTGCGCAGGCGGCTTCCGCCCTCCAGATCAGTCATCACTTCCTTCACGCCCATATCGTTCTCTTTCCGACGGCCAACACCGCGCCTTCACCACGTTGTTTCACATAACCCATTCCAACAGCGCCCTAATGAGGTCTATCTAGATGATAACAATGTTCTACTATGACGAAGGTGATCCGTGCTATCGGTGAGATTAGCACGCTAAAAGTGGTGCGGACCCACATCGAAATCAGAGACAAATTCGGCCATTGTCGGCTCCGCTCGCACCGTTCAACGCTCTTGAAGAACCGCGGGTCTTTTTGATCCGGCGATGCCAGGTGTCGGGCAACCGCCTTGCAGTTGCCAGGTACGCGCGCAGGGAGGCTGGCAGGCACCGTGAATGGGCGTCAGCGCTGACGACATCGGCGCCTCGGACGCCAATTCTTAAGCCATGGTCACAGCACAGGCACCGACTCAGCCAATCACGGGCGAGGAGTCAATATGGGCACAAGTTCGCGAGGACGGATAAGCGGCATGAGCCGGGCACTTGTCGTGGGCGGATCACTCGGGGGTCTTACGGCAGCGCTGGTTCTCCGAGACCAGGGATGGGACGTCGAGGTTCTGGAACGTAGTGCGGTTCCGCTGCAGGGGCGGAGCGCCGGCATCGTCCTGCATCCCACCACTGTTCGCTACCTCGTCGAGCGGGCCGGAAAGGCGACTGGCGACATCGGCGTACCTGCCAGCAGGCTTCGTTATCTCGGAGATGACGGCTCGGTCGCCTAAGAGCGAGCCTGCGCATACCGGTTGGCGTCGTACTTCGAGTTGTATCAAGGGTTGCTCGACGCCTTCGGCACCGAGCACTACCACCTGTCGACTCAGCTTGCGCACCTTGAGAATCGGGGCGATGAAGTCGGGCTGTCACTGACCGACGGTCGGACTTTGACCGCAGACCTGGTGGTGTGCGCCGACGGCATCCGCTCGACGGCACGCGGGATTCTGCTGCCCGACGCGCAACCGCGCTATGTGGGATACGTGGCCTGGCGCGGCACCATCGAACGCGAGGAACTCAGCGTCCGTACAGCGAGCATCCTGCGGGACGCGGTCACCTACCGGATCCTCCCGAACGGCCACTTGCTGACCTATCCGATTCCGGGCCCGGACGGGTCCGCGCTAAGTAACTGGCTCTGGTATCGGAACGTCGCTCCGGGCGACCACCTCACCGACCTGCTGACCGACCGAAATGGTTCCAGGGCTGAGCTGACCGTGCCGCCCGGATCGGTCCAGACCAAGCATCTTGAAGCGCTGCATTCCGCGGCTGACGCCGAGCTCCCCTCTCCGATCGCCGAGCTCGTCCAGCGAAGCGCTGAGCCGTTCGTCCAGGTGATCGTCGACCTCGAGGTGTCGCAAATCGCCTTCGGAAGAAGCTGCCTGATCGGCGATGCGGCGTTCGCGTTGCGACCGCACATCGGTGCGGGCACCGCCAAGGCGGCCGACGATGCCTGGCAACTAGGCAACGCGCTGCTACACACCACTGGACGGCAGGTACCCGCTCGGCTAACCGGCTGGGAGGCTCAGCAGCTGGCGACAGCCCGGCGTGCCATGCAACGGGCCTGCGCCGCCGGTCGAAGCTTGCAGTTCGAGGGCACCTGGCGAGTCGGCGACTTGCCACCGTTCGGACTGCACGTGGCCGGGGACAGCGCACTACCGGTCGGCCTTGAACAGCAAGGAATCCCCAATGCCCGAGCCTTCGGTCCACGTCGTTCGGCGTGACCAATTCTCCGGCAACACCCCGCAGACCTCCGGACTGCACCGGGAGGTCGCCTTCGACAGCCGCAATCCCGCCGTAGAAAACTCCGGAATTGACCCCGTCCCCGCGCTTCAGAAGTGAGCCTGCCAAGCCCTGGGAGCGCCGGTGAGGGAGTCCCGTTGGTTGGTGAGGTGTCGTCGCTTTCGGTTTCGCAGCTCCTCGGTGAAGTAGTGGCTATTGCCCCGGCCTGTGGTTTTGGCCTCGTACATGGCGGTGTCGGCGTCGCGCAGGATCTGCGCGAC
>NZ_JBKQOI010000031.1:0-6305 GCF_052145595.1 Mycobacterium sp.
TAGGCCGGCACGATGAGCTGCGGCATCACCAGGTCGGTGCCATCGACGGCGTGCGGATTCACGAGCTTGCCTCCCACAGGTCGATGAGCGAGGTCGCCAGGTCACGGCGGGGCTTCCAGCCCAGGTCTTCGCTGGCCCGGGTGATGTCCGCCTGCTGCCACGGTATATCCACCGGGCGCGCCAGGTCCTGCGCATCCTCATGTACCGGGGCCATCAGCAAAATGCAGATAGCCCGAAATGGCACATCAGTACCAATACCACCCACAAATTATCTAACACCTAAAAATGATGGCATTATGCACATACCACCATTCCTGGGCCAAAATATTCTCGGCGAAAAATATGGCTGAATGCGGTAATCCGGCATGCAGCGTGAGGCGTCATATTCGACAGTAGGCCTGTATGCGGCTAGCTGCGCCTTTGGCTCTGTGCTGCGTGCTCATCGCACTACTTGTGATTTGCCTAGGTAGAGGAAAGCTCTTTTCAGGATTGGGTGGGGATCGATGAGTGGTCGTATGCGCAGGACAAGGGTCCGCTTGGCTGCATTCCTGGCAGCGGCGCTAACCGTGAGCACCCTTGTGGCGACAGCCGGTGCAGCCTCCGCCGCCACCGCTGCGCCTACGCTGGACCTGAAGGTCCTGCTGATCGGGGACGGGTCTACCGACCCCACCACGGCGGCCTGGGCGGCCGGGCTGACCCAGGAGGGGGTGCCCTACACCGAGGTCGACGCCACCGGTACGTACGGTGCGGAGACGGTGACCCTGCCGGCGTTGACGACGGGAAGCGCGGGGAACTTCAACGGCGTCGTCATCGCCGATTCCCCGGCGGCCTTCGCCGCTGGTCAGCTGACCGCGCTGGATACCTATGAGTCCACGTTCGGCGTGCACCAGGTCGACGGGTACACCGCCCCGTACCTGGGGGAGACCCTCGCCTCGGGCGGGGCCCTGGATGGCACCACCGGGACGCTGACCACTGCGGGCCTGGCTGCCTTCCCGGAGCTTTCGGGCACGGTCCCGTTTGACACCGGCACCTACGGTTACCCCGCTACGGTGAACGCCGGGGCTCCCTACACGTCGATCCTGAATAACGCCGCCGGGGACACCCTGGCCGGGGTGTACCAGCATCCGAGCACCGATCCGCAGGCCGGGGTGGCCGAGCTCGAGCTCAACTTCGACTACAACGCCACCCAGCTGCAGTGGCTGCTGCTGGGGCCGGGGCTGATCAACTGGGTGACCCAGGACGCCCACCTGGGCATGGACCGCAACTACGTCGCGATGGATATCGATGACACCTTCACGCCGGATAACGCGTGGAGCACCACGGTGCACGACAACGACTACTCCGACGCGGACTCGCAGCGGATGGTTCCCCAAGACGTGGTCACCGCGGCGAACTGGTCCAATCCGCTCCTGGATAACGCCCCGAGCGCGCGGCCCGCGGGCGAGCCGACGACGCCGTTCCGGATGGACCAGCTGTTCAACTACGGCGGCACGGTGGAGTACCAGAACGGCGAGCTGAGCCTGCCCGGCGAGCCCGCCACCTGCACCACGCCCCAGTCCTACGGCACCTGCGGCCCGGACCCGCTGCTGGCGCAGTTCCAGGCGAACGACCCGGCCACCGGCAAGCCGTACACGGATGACTTCGGCTGGATCAGCCACACCTACGACACGCCTTACCTCGACGTCGGCTGCGCGACGCAGGACTACATCGAGGCTGAGCTGAACGAGAACACCAGCGACCTGACGGCGGCGCCGGGAACGACGGCTGGCACCGGCGGTCTGGGCGTGCCCGAGTCGACCGTCCCGGCCGGGTCGATCGACGTCTCGAACCCGCTCGGCACCTACAACCCGCAGGTGTTCGTGCCGGGCAACCATTCCGGGTTCGCCGACCTGGCCCCGGGCACCCCGGCGACGGTCGACCCGCCGGACCTGGACGAGGCGACCGCGAGCACGACCGGCGGGACGCTGGCGGCGGGCACGTACGAGTACGCGGTGACCGACCAGTTCAACGGGGCGGACTCGACGGCGACCGACCAGTCCCAGGCGTATGTGACCGATGGCCTGCAGGGTGATCTGGCCCCGGTCGCGGTGACCGGGTCGGCGGGGTCGGTGTCGCTGGTGTGGCAGTCGATCTGCCACGCGGCGAACTACGTCATCTACCGGTCAGCGGCTCCGTACACCAGCTGGACCGAGATCGGCACCTACGCCACGCCGGACTCGGCCACGCTGCCCGACAACAGCTCGGGTGACTCGAGCCCGGCCTCGACCGCGACGGTCTGCCAGGGGCCGACCCCCGCCCCGACCTCCTGCGCCGGGGAGCAGGAGCTCACCTTCAACGACACCGGCGCGACCAGCGGGACGACCACTGGCGGCATCACCTACCTGAACACGCCGATGCCGGCCGGGTGGACACCGCCGGTGGTGGAGAACGCCAACGAGCAGCCGTGGGAGCAGAACCCCTACTTCAACGCGGCCCTGACGGCGGCCGGGATCACCACGGTGGGGGCCGACGCGTCCAAGGCCTACCCCAATCCGCCCGATGGCCAGTTCGGCATCGGCGCCACCTACACCGGGGCGACGTACGCCGCCGGCCAGCCCTTCGTCGACGGCACCGCCCAGGTGGCGCCCCGGCACCCGATCAACGTCTTCTACAACGTGGCCACCAACGCCCAGGAGCTCGACGAGTACAACACGCTGTACACCTCCGTCGCTCCCGACTCTCAGTGCCACGACACCTCGACGACCACGTGCTCTTCGACGCTGTACACCTTCCCCCAGGTCATCACCCAGGTGGTCTCTGGCATGTTCCAGAACATGCTGTCGAACAACCCCGAGATCAACTACGTGCACCAGACCAACCTGATGGGCACGCCGCCGTACTCGAGCATCCTGCCCCCGGCGGGCTACGTCCCGGCGGCCACCGCCGCGTCCGGCACTAGCGGTGACGGGACGCTGTATGAGGTGCTCAACCCGCTGATCGCCGAATACGACGGCTACTTCAACACCAACACCCCCTACGTGCAGCTCACCATGGGCGGCATCGGCAACACCCTGGCCAACCAGACAGCCTGGGCCTCGACCCTGGCCGCCTCATCGCCGACGGTGACCGCCAGCGAGACCAACGGCGTGGTCACCATCGCCAACACCGGCACCGGGGCGGCCAACGTGCCGGTGACCGTGCCGCCCGGCACGACCGTCAGCGGCTCCTCCACCACCCTCGACTCCTACGGCGGGGAGCTGTCGAACTGGCTGAACGTGGCCGGGAGCTCCTCGGCGACGCTGACCGAGAACGTGGCGCCGGCGATCACCAGTGCCGCGTCGGCCACCTCGATCGTGGGTGCCGCGTTCAGCTTCACGGTGGGCACCACCGGGGCGCCTGCGCCGGCGCTGACCGAGACCGGGGCGCTGCCGTCCGGGATCACCTTCACCGACAACAGCAACGGCACCGCCACCATTGCGGGTACGTCCACAGCCGGCACTGGCGGCAGCTTCCCGATCACCATCACCGCCACCAACAGCAACGGGACCACGACACAGACGTTCACGCTGACCAACGCCGAGGCGCCGACCATCACCAGCGCGTCCACCGCGACGTTCAGCACCGGAGTGGCGGGCACGTACACCGTGACCACCACGGGGTACCCGGTTCCCACCATCACCGAGACGGGGACGCTGCCCACCGGGCTGTCGTTCAACGCCGGCACCAGCACCACCCCCGCTACCGTCTCCGGCACCCCGGCCAGCGGGACGGCGGGTACCTACACGGTCACGCTGTCGGCGACCAACGCCTCGGGCAGCACGGTGACGCTGACGCTTACGATCACCGTGAACGCGGCCGCCGCTCCCGTCATCACCAGCGGGTCCACCGCCGACTTCACGCTGAACGCGGCGGGGGCCGCTGCCATCACCACGACCGGCTCACCCACACCGGCCATCACCGAGACGGGCGCCTTGCCCGCCGGGCTGACGTTCGTGGACCAGGGCAACGGCACCGCCCTGCTGTCGGGGACGCCGACCGCCACCGGTACGACCACCTTCACCATCACGGCCACCAACAGTGCGGGGACCACGACTCAGACCTATACGGTCGTGGTCGGCGAGGCCCCGGCCTTCACCAGCGCCAGCACCGCCACGGCCACACTCGGATCGGCGTTCAGCTTCACCGTCACGACCACCGGCTACCCGGCGCCGAGCCTCGGCGATTCCGGCCTGCCGCCAGGTGTCACGTTCATCGACAACGGCAACGGGACGGCTACCCTGTCCGGCACGCCGACCACGGCCGGGGTGTACCCCGTGGCCCTAACCGCCGTCAACGGGACCGGCACGGCCAGCCAGACACTCACGATCACCGTCCCGCAGGCCCCGGCGATCACCAGTGCCAACGCGGCGACCTTCACCGTGGGCACGGCGGGGTCGTTCTCGGTGACGACCACCGGAAGCCCGACGGCGGCGCTCAGCGAGTCGGGTGCGCTGCCCACTGGCGTGACGTTTGTCGACAACGGCAACGGGACGGCCACGCTGGCCGGCACTCCTGCGGCCGGGACTAGCGGCACTTACTCGATCACGATCACCGCGGCCAACGGGGTTAGCCCCAACGCCACGCAGAGCTTCACGCTCACGGTTAACGCGGCCCCCACGGCCCCGGCCATCACCACCGGCACCTCGGCCACGTTCACCGTGGGCACCGCGGGGTCGTTCCCGGTGACGACCACCGGCAACCCGACGGCGGCGATCACCGAATCCGGGACGTTGCCGTCCGGTGTCACGTTTGTCGACAACGCCAACGGGACGGCCACCCTGGCCGGTACCGCGGCGTCGGGCACCAGCGGTAGCTACCCGATCACGATCACCGCGGCCAACGGGGTGAGCCCGAACGCGACGCAGAGCTTCACGCTGACCGTGAACGCGGCCACCGCGGCCCCGGTCATTACCAGCGCCGGCTCGACGACGTTCGCCGTGAGCACCGCGGGAACGTTCTCGGTGACGACAACCGGTAATCCGACGGCGGCGCTCTCGGCCACCAGTAGTCCGGCCCTGCCCTCCGGAGTCACCTTCAAGGACAACGGCAACGGGACAGCGACCCTGGCTGGCACGCCGCCAGCGGGCAGCCAGGGCACCTACACGCTGACCATCACCGCCAGTAGCTCGGCGGGGACGACCGTGCAGAGCTTCACCCTGACCGTGAACAGCGGGCTGGCCATCACCAGCGCAGCGACGGCGACGGCGACCGCGGGCAAGGCGTTCAGCTTCACGGTCACCACGACGGGTACGCCGACGCCAACGCTGACGCGTGCGGGGACCCTGCCCTCGGGCATCACGTTCACCGCCAACGCCAACGGGACGGCCACGCTGAGCGGTACCCCGGCCGCGACGGCACACGGGATTTACCCGCTGACCTTCACCGCCAGGAACTCGACGGGTACGGCCAGCCAGGCCTTCACGCTGACGGTGGACGAGACACCGGCCTTCAGCAACGCGACAACGCTGACGGAGACGGCAGGCACCGCCTTCACGTTCACGGTCAGCACCACCGGCTACCCGACGGCGGCGCTCAGCGCCGGGAGCCTGCCCAGCGGGGTGAGCTTCTCCGACAACGGCAACGGGACCGGGACGCTCTCCGGTACCACCGCGGTCGCGGCCGGGACCGACAGCGTGACGGTCACGGCGACCAACGCCGGCGGCAGCACCAGCCAGACGATCACCCTGACCGTCAAGGCGGCCGGGACAACCACTGAGGCGGTGCCGACCTTCACCAGCGCGGCCACGGCCACGGCGACCGCAGGTAAGGCGTTCACCTTCACCGTCACCACGGCGGCGGCCACTACCTACACCACCAGGGTGACTCATAGCGGGACCCTGCCTGCCGGTGTCAGCTTCTCCAACAACGGCAACGGGACCGCTACCCTGTCCGGCACGCCGACCGCGGCCAGCGGCGGTACCTACCCGATCACGTTCACCGCGACGAATACGGCCGGGACGACAACCCAGTCGTTCGTCCTGATCGTGAGCGGACCGCCCGCGATCACGACGGCCGCGAGCGCTACGGCCACGGTCGGCTCCAGCTTCAACTTCACCGTCAATGCCACCGGGGCACCGGCGCCGACGATGACCGAGTCCGGTGCCCTCCCGCAGGGCCTGACCTGGGTCGACAACGGCAACGGCACGGCCACCCTGGCCGGCACGCCCACGGCCACCGGGGATCCCTCCTTCGGCATCACGGCCACCAACGGCACCGGCACCACCACCCAGACCTTCACCCTGACGGTGAACTCGGCCAGCGCGGCCCCGGCCATCACCTCGGCGGCT
>NZ_JBKQOI010000032.1:0-48599 GCF_052145595.1 Mycobacterium sp.
GCGCCCAGTCCAAGCCACACCGCGCTCAAGCTGATCGCCGTCGAGGCGACCATGGCCATGACCGGGCGGGGGGTCAGCATGATCGCGGTTGCGGCAGGAGTGACGACCAGAGCGAACAGCAGGAGCGTGCCGACGGCCTGTACGGCCATCGTCACGGTGAGCCCGAGCAGAACCATGAACATCATGGATAGGACACGCACGGGCACGCCTTTGGCCTCGGCGACTTGAGCGTTGACCGAGCTGAACAGCAGGGGCCGGTAGATGATGCCGACGCTGAGCCCCAGCACCACCAATAAGATCGCGAAGCTGACCAGTTGATTGTGGGAGATGGCCAGCAGGTTGCCGAACAACACGTTAGTTACCGTGCTGGAGCTCTTGGTGGCCATCGAGTTGAAGAACAACCCGAGACCGCTCGCCATGGCCAGCACCGTCCCGGTGACCACCTCGCGCTCGGCGGCGCGCTTGCCCAACACGCCAATCACCAGTGCCCCGCCGACACAGAACACCCCCAGCCCGGCGGCTACGGGCATGCCCAGCAGGACCGCGCCGGTCGCGCCGGGAAATCCGATGTGGGCCAAGGCATGTGCGGCGAAGGCGGTTTGTCGCACCACGACGAAGTAGCCGATCAACCCCGCGGCCAGAGCGACGATGGTGCCGCCGATCAGGGCGTTGCCCATGAACGCCGATGTCAGAATCGGCCACCAATTGGGTTGATAGGCCAGGGCTTCCAGGTGGGCGGTCACAGCGTGCTCCGCATATACAGCTCCCCGTGCGGGGTGTGCGCGACTTGGATTGGAGTGCCGTACAGGTGGGTCAGCAGCTCTTCGTCCACGACATCGTGGATCGGTGCGTAGTGCGGATGCCCGTCGAGCAGGTAGATCGCGCTGTCGAGGATGGGCAGCAATGGGTTGAGGTCGTGGGCGACCAACAGGATGGTCACGGCCAGCTCAGCGTGCAGTCGGGCCAGCAGTGCGACGATGTCACGCTGGCTATGAAGATCCAGTGACGCCAGCGGTTCGTCGAGGATCAGCAACTTCGGTTGTCCCACCAGGGCCTCGGCAAGTGCGATGCGTTGGCGTTGCCCGCCGGAAAGCGTCGACAGCCGCCGCCTGGCGATTTCGGTGGCCTCGACAGCGGCCAATGCCTGGGCGACTTGCCTCCGTTGGGCCGCCGTGCTGCGCCCGAACGCCCACCGGCGCCCGGTGAGTCCGAGCAATACCACATCGGTGGCGCGGATGGCTTCCCCCGAGCTCTCGGCATAGTGTTGCGGCACGTAGCCGATGCTGTCGTTGGCCTGGCCAGGTGGGCGGCCGAACACTTCGAGGTGGCCACTGGCAGCCGGGACCAGGCCAAGGACCATGTGTAAGAGCGTGGTTTTGCCGGACCCGTTTGGTCCGATGACAGCAACGATGCCGCCGGCGGGCACGGTGAAATTGGCCTGCGACCAGATGAGCCGGCCGCCGCGGACCGCGCGGACGTCGGTGAACGCCAGCGCGGGAGGCGTGGCGGCAGGCTCAGACATCAACACCGAGTGCCTTGCCCAACGCGACCAGCTGGGCGTATTGCCAGCCTTCGAACGAGGTCTGCTCGGGCGGCACGGTCTCGGTCACGTTGACGACGGGCACCCCGGCTTGTTCGGCAGCCGAGCGGATCTGCTGGGGCACCGAACCCTCGGTCTGTGTGTTGTAGATCAAGACGTCGATCTGGCGCCCGGCCAGCGCGGTGCGGAACGCGTCGATGTCGCCCGGCGCCGGGTCTGACTCGTTGGCCGACGCCCGCCGATAGCCCTCCGGAGTTTTGTTGATCAGACCCAGTGCCTGCGCCTGGTAGTCGAAGACGGTTTCTGTCGCCGCGTAGGACTTGCCCGCCGCCGCGGCCTTGATCTTGCCGATGAGGCTCGTGTAAGGCGCCATTGTGGCGGTGAACTCAGATCGGCGCTGGCTGAAATAGTTACCGGCCTGCGGGTCGATCTTGCTCAACTCGGCGGTCACGGCATCCGCGACCGCGGTCACCGCCGAGGGCTGATACCACAGGTGTGGATTGGCGCCGATCGGTGTGTTGGTGACTTCGGCGGCGCTCAACACGTGGGCGCCGGCGGCGGAGGTGGCCGCCAACTTGGATGCCCACGAGTCGTAGTCCGCGCCGTTGACCACGACAAGTTTGGCGCCGGTGAAGCTCGCCGCGTCGGCCGGTGAGGGCTCGTACTCGTGCGGGTCCACGGAGGAGCTGGCCAGCACCGTTTTCACGTTCGCACACGAGCCGCCGAGTTCGGAGACGATATCGCCCCACTGATCCACGCTGACCACAACGGCAACGGGGGCAGCCGGGCAGGCGGCCGCGGCGCTGCTACCGGTTCCCGCCGGCCTGTGGGTGGCGCCGGAAGACCCGGAGGTGTTGGTCTGGTTCGTCGAGCAACCCGCTATAGCGAGTGCCAGCACGGCGGCGCCAGCGAGGCATCCGCGGCGAAAGCGGAAAGGCAAGACGCTCACGCGGAGAACGATAACCGTTTTCATAACGACTGGGCGAGGTGCTCTGCGATCGTCGTAACGGCCCCCTCAGCCTCCTTATTAGTAACGATTTTCAATTACAGCTACCGGTACGGTACCGCGTCCGATTTAACTTGTCGAAAATGATTCCCAATAAGCGGCTGGCCGAGTCCAGGAGGTGCACAGTGCCCGCGCGTTGCCAAGTGACCGGCCGGGCACCGGACTCGCAGCTCCGGTCGAAGGAATTGACCTAATGGGGGTAGGCGTACGGGTTGGCCGGGGCATCGATGCGGTCGACCGTGGTGGCCTGCAGCGTCGGAATCGTTGCCGAATGCGGTTGCCGCGGCCCGGGTATGACCTGCCCCTCGACTCGAAGCCAGGTGTTGTCGGGTACACCGGCGGCGGCGCCGGCGGCCGGGCCACGCAGATGGATGCGGGCCAACTGAGCGTCGGCGGCGCAACAGATGATGACGATGCGACCAAGGTCGATGCCCTGCGCCTCGTTCAGGACGAAGCCGGTCACGGTGATCGTCCGATTCGTCAACGAGCCGGTGGTGTCGTGCGCCTCGCGCATCAGGACGTCAGGCAGCGACACGTCGGGGGCCCGACCCGGTGGCAGCGGCGGAAATGCCCGATTCAGAACGTCATTGGATACCGACGTCACAGACGGGGCAGCGGCTGAGGGCCGCAATGCCGGCGGCGTCACGAAAATCAGGATCAGGATCGGGATGACGAGCAGCCACACGATGCCTGTCCTATGGGAGTGCGCGTCGCCGTGATCGCCGGTCGGATCGGCGCTGCGCGGTCCGCCGCGGCGGATATCGCCGATGATCGCCACCAGCGCCAAGGCGATGAGCAGCACCGCCGACCCGACCAGCCACGGCAGCAGTGCGGGCTTGACGTAGCGGGTGAACGCGCCCGACACCGTGATGATGGCGACGCTAATGCCCACCAGCAGCAAGACGGTGTTCTCGGTTTCGCGGCGCACTAGCGACCACCGAGAAGAAACAGTCCGACCACACACGCGCTCGCCGTTGCAACCAGCAACGTGCAGGGGGCAAAGCGCGCCGCGAAGGCCCGGCCGAACAGGCCCGCCTGCATCGCGAACAATTTCACATCGACGGCCGGGCCCACAACCAGAAACACCAGCCGGGGCAGCAGCGGCACCATCGTCATGCTGGCGGCCACGAACGCGTCGGCCTCCGAACACAACGCCAGCACCACCGCCAGGGCGGCCATCAGCGCCACCCCAAGGATCAGGTGTGCCGCCAGGTGCGCGAAAACCCACTGCGGCACCACCACATGCAGCATCGCCGCCGCGGCGGCACCCACCACCAGGTAGGACGCGGCTTGCAGGAAGTCGTGCCGGGCCGCCTCGGTAAACACCACCCACCGTGATTCGGTGTGAGCGCCCGTAGGGGGAAGGCGGCGGGTGATCCACTCGGGGCGGCCCCACCGCGCCCACGCCCAGCCCATGATCACCGCGGTGAGCAGCGACGCCCCCAGCCGGGCAAGGACCATCCTGGGCGCACCGGGAAACGCCACCGCGGTGGCGACCAGTACCACCGGGTTGATCGCCGGCGCGGCCAGCATGAACGTCAGCGCCGCGGCGCCCGTCGCCCCTCCTTCGCCGAACAATCGCCGCGCCACCGGCACCGAACCGCATTCACAACCCGGCAACGCCGCCCCGCCCACACCGGCGGCCAACACCGCCACCGCGGGACGACGGGGCAGCCAGCGCGCCAACCGCTCCGGTGACACGAAGACAGCAATCAACCCGCTGACCACCACCCCGAGCACAAGGAAGGGGACCGCCTGCACGAAAACCCCGCAGAACACGGTGCCGGCCGTCGACAACGCCTCGCTGCTGAGGACCGCTTTACGCAGCATCGTCGCCGACAAAGCGCAGGCCAGCAGGATGGCCACCAGCACTTCCATCGACCCGACGCGCAGCCTGCGCCCAGACTTCAGCGTTGCCACCGTCCCAGTATGTCAGCGCGCCGGCTGTGCACCGGGACACCGCGACACGACACACTTGCGGCGGCTGGACCCAACCGCGACCAAATCCGCGATCCGTACCGCGTCTGCGCCCGAATCCTCAACGGGCACAACGATATCAGGGGGCAAGCGCGTGGGTCTTAGTGCTCGTCGTAGTGCTCGCCGTGAGCCGCGTGCCGGCACCCGTCGTGCACATAATCGACGTGATCCCCGTGCGGGACCGCGACATGACCACACCCTTCACCGTGGACGTGGCCATGACCCTCGTGCACCGCGTGGCCGGATGCCTCACATTCGTCGTAGTGATCCTCGTGCTGTCGATGAAGGTGACCCTCGTGCACGAAGTCGACGTGACCCCCGTGTGGGATCGCGACGTGGCCGCATCCTTCTCCGTGCACATGATCGTGTTGGACGTGCTTGTTGTGGGTTGCGCTGGTCATTACTGCTCACCGCCGTACCGGGTTCGATTCACAAGCTACTGGCGCAACGCAATTCTAGTGACCGCCGGTGGACGCCACCAGGTTCAAATGGTGAACCGATCCGCCTGGCTTAGCCAACCGTTTCCCAGAAGCGGGTGAGAGCCTCCGCACCGCGGGCCGGATCCTGCACCATCCACCAGTGTCCGAGCCCGTCGAGCACCTCCGTGCGGGCCCCGGCGCGGTCGGCGGCCCGGCGCCGGTTCTCGGCGGGGCCGATGTAGGGGTCCTCGGTGGCCAGCAGCGAAAGCCCGGACCGGGCCACGGCGTTCCCCAACGCCCGGCCGGCCTCGGCCATCGCGGGCTGGCGCGCCGAGCGGTACAACGACAGGATCGCCCGACCCATCTCCGGACCCTGGGCCATGGCGATCGAGGCCGCGATGTCCATCGGGAGGCCCAACGCGGTCATCCGGTCCGCGCGGTCGCCGACCGTGCCGCCGAGCATCGTGTCAACCAGCAGCTCGCCGTCACCCGGTGTCTGCCACACCTGCGCGAGGTCATGCCAGACATAGTCCGGGTCGAACAACCCGAGGGCGTCGCTGGCCCAGCTGCGCACGAGTTCCGGTCGATGCATCACCGCGGTGACCGCGTGGCCGCCGCCCCAGTCGTGCCCGACGAGGTCGACCGGTCCGTCGACTCGCGCCAACTCGCGTTCAAGCCAGTCGCGGTAAGCGAGGTAGGTCGCCGGGAAGTCCTCCGGCAGCGGGGCTCCAAACCCCGGCGGTGACAGCCGCACCACATCGTCGCGCCCGAGGGCATCAACCAACGGCCCCCAGATAGCGTCGGTCTCCGGATTGCCATGCACCAGAACCACGGTCATGGTCGACATCCTCGCACGGCACCACGGTTGTTTGTAACGCCGGCGCCGTCCGACAACGTTACGACCGCCTGGTGAGGCGCTTACACTCGCAAGGTGGACATTGTTCAACGCCTGCCGCGTTTGCACGGTATGCAATCGGATATTCGTTTCTATTGCACGTCGGGCGAGGACTCGGTGAAGGTCCGATAGCTGTGACCCTGGCAGAGAACATGTTCAAACACGCCGGCGCCGCCGCAGCATCGGGACTGGTCGTGGCGACCCTGCTGACGTTCGGCCGACCCGTCAGCGATGTGGCGCTCGTCAACGTACGCCAAACCGTCTGCGGCACAACTTCTCTGTGCGCCACCGATCCGGCACCCGATGGTGGTGATCAAGCCACCGCGGAGCAGAAGGTCATCGACGGCTACATCAAAAAGCAGGTCAATTGCACGCCAGATCTGCCGCCCAATCCCCAGTCCCTCACCTGGGATCCTCCCGGCTTCGCGCCAAACGTCGGGGGTTCCGGTGTCATCCACGACGCCAATCCGCAACTGGGCGGCCAGTACCGCGCCGACTATGTGAACGGCCGATGGCACATCGAATACATGTATTGCTGAATGACGTTCAACCAGTGCGTGTTTCGCTAGCCGTGACGGATCCGCGCCGCGTAGGGCTGAGAGGTGACAGTCAGCGTCGGGCTCACCAACCAAGCCGTGGCCGGGAGGCGTCGGAGCGGCATTTTTGATGGGCCGTCTGATGGGGTGATCTCCGCCCGGTGAAGAAATGGGCTCGATCGTCTGTGCATTTTCGAGGCCACGTGATCCTCCTGAGACCTTCCCGACATGCCCTCGGCGCCAAGCTCGGCGCATTCTAGCCAAACGTGCTGGTAGCGGGAAGATCGAAGCCGGGAAGTCCGCCCGTTCGGCGGGGTGAGCCTGCCCACATCGACGTACTCAATTGGAGGCTTCACAGCAAGCTCACGCATACTTGACGCCATGCTGCAAGCCACATCACCGCAAGTCCCTATTGCGGCGATGGGTGGTGCGCTGGTAACAGGACGAGGTTATTGATGGCACGTTCTGGCGGTGCACATCATCGCCATCGCGCCGTTCGTCAACCGTCGGCCCTTCGCAAGGGGCTGACGCGTGGCCTCATGGCGCTGGTGTCGGTTGCGGCGGTCTTGTTGACCGGTGCGGGATATTACGTGGCGCATGGCGCGCTGGGCGGCATCACCGTTTCGCAGGCGCTGTCGCCCGAGGACCCGCGATCCAGCGGCAACAACATGAACATCTTGCTCATCGGGCTGGACTCACGCAAAGACCAGGACGGCAACGATTTGCCCTGGTCGATCTTGAAGCATTTGCACGCGGGCGATTCCGATGACGGTGGCTACAACACCAACACCCTGATATTGGTCCACGTCGGAGTCGACAATAAGGTTGTCGCGTTTTCGATCCCCCGCGACGACTGGGTGGCGTTCAACGGTGTTCCCGGATACAACCACATCAAAATCAAAGAGGCATACGGCCTTACCAAGCAGTACGTCGCGCAGAAGCTCGCCAACCAGGGAACGAGCAGCCAGAAGGAACTCGAGACGAAGGGCCGCGAGGCCGGCCGGGCGGCGACCCTGCGCGCGGTGCGCAGTCTGACCGGTGTTCCGATCGACTACTTTGCCGAGGTCAATTTGGCGGGCTTCTTCGACTTGGCGCAGACCTTGGGCGGTGTCGATGTGTGCCTCAACCACCCCGTCTACGACTCGTATTCCGGTGCGGACTTCCCGGCCGGTCGACAGAGACTGGATGCTTCCCAGGCGCTGGCGTTCGTCCGGCAACGCCACGAACTGGAAAACGGGGACCTCGACCGCACCCACCGACAGCAGGCATTCATTTCGTCGGTCATGCAGGAACTGCAGGCCACGGGTACCTTCACCGACCTGGACAAGCTCAAGAACCTGATGGCAGTGGCGCGCAAGGACGTCGTGCTGTCGTCCGGTTGGGACGAGGACATGATCCAGCGATTGGGTCAACTCGCCGGCGGAAACGTGGAATTCCGGACACTGCCCGTGGTGCGCTACGACAACATCGACGGCCTGGACGTCAACATCGTCGACCCGGCCGCGATCAAGGCTGAGGTGGCCGCTGCGATCGGCGCTGCCCCACCGACCACCACGCCCGCCACGACGGCCGCCAAGCCCAGCCCATCGACCGTCGTCGATGTGATCAATTCCGGCAGCATGAGCGGCCTCGCCACCGAGGTATCCAGCGCGCTGAGAAAGCACGGCTACACCGCGGGCCAGGTCCGCGACCGCAATTCGGGCGAGCCGACCGCCACCACGATCGGGTACGGCGCAGGAGCGGAGACCGACGCGCATAGCGTGGCCACCCTGCTCGGCCTGGATGCCCCCAACCAACCCGACCCGAACCTCCAGCCCGGACACATCAGGGTGACTGTGGACACCAACTTCTCGATGCCGACACCGGACGACAACGCTACGGACGAGACGACCACCACCACCACCACCACCACAACAACAACAACAACAACGACAACGACGACCAGCAAGGCCAACACTTATTACTACAACGGCACGCTGACCACCTACCCGACGCCCAATGAGGGAAAACCGATCGACGGCGGCGGTGTGCCCTGCGTTAACTAAATCGCCTCAGGCGTGGGTGCCGCCGTCGATGCGGATCTCGGTGCCGGTGATGAACGCGCCGTCCTGCGACACCAGCATGGCAATCACGCCGGCGACCACGTCGGGATCGGCCATCCCGGCGCCGCTGGATTCCAGCGTGGTGGGCAGGATCGGCATCAGCCTGGAAAACAGTGCCCAGTCAGCGTCTTTCGGAATGTATCCGCCGGTGGCATCGGTGATCCCGGACTTGATGCTGCCCGGCGCCACACACACGGCGCGCAGGCCCTCGCGCGCGTATTCGAGTGCCAACGAATGGGTGAAGGCCTGGATCCCGCCCTTGCTCGCCGCATAGGCCGCCATGTACGGATGGGCGAAAGAGGCCGACGTGGAACTGAAGTTGACGATCGCGCTGCGCGGATTGGCCAGCAGCGCCGGAAGCGCTTCACGAACCACCAGAAAGGTCCCGGTCAGGTTGACGCCGACGATCTGATTCCACAATTCGAGGCTGGTCTCGTGAGTGTGCGCGGCACGCAAAATGCCGGCCGCGTTGACCAGCGAATCCAGGCCGCCGATTGTTTCGACGGCCGAGCACACGCCGTCGATCACCGAATCCTCGTTACCCACGTCCATCGGCATGGTGGTGAGACGGTCAGCGGTTGCGGCCTGCTCTGCCCGGTCCCGAGTGATGCCCAGGC
The DNA here is from genome assembly GCF_052145595.1 of Mycobacterium sp. Taxonomy (GTDB): domain Bacteria; phylum Actinomycetota; class Actinomycetes; order Mycobacteriales; family Mycobacteriaceae; genus Mycobacterium. The sequence goes on from NZ_JBKQOI010000032.1 coordinate 9,093, forward strand.
CGTCGGCCGCGATATCGGTGGCCACCACGGTGGCACCCTCGTCGAGCAACCGCAGCGCGGTGGCCTGGCCGATCCCCGACGCGGCGCCCGTCACCAGGATCCGGTTGCCTTCGAGCCGCTTCATCCGCTTCTCCCGTGCTTGTCCGGTCACTAGGCGTGCCCATCATCGTAAGGAGCAGACCAAACAGGTCCCTACTTCAGGCCGAAAACAAGGCCCGAAACAGGGCAGAGTGGATGCATGGACATCGGATTCATCGGCCTGGGAAACATGGGCCGGGGCATGGCCGGCAACCTGGTGAAGGCGGGTCACCGCGTCACCGTGTACAACCGCTCCCCCGACAAGGCGGAGGCCCTCGTGCAGCTGGGCGCAACCACGGCGCGCACCGTCGCCGAAGCCTGCAGGGGTGAGGTCGTGTTCACCATGCTGTCCGACGACCAGGCCGTCGAGGCCGTGACGTTCGGCCACCCCGACTTTGGAGACGGCATCGTGGCTGCGTTGGCGCCGGGCGCCACGCACGTGTCGTCGAGCACCATCAGCGTCGCCCTGTCGCAGCGCCTGGCGGCCACGCACGCCGAAGCCGGTCAGCGGTATGCCGCGGCGCCGGTGTTCGGCAGACCCGAAGCGGCCTCAGCGGCAAAGCTTTTCGTCATCGCGGCCGGGGCCCCGCAGGTGCTGCAGCCGCTGTCCGCGTTGTTCGACGCGATCGGCCAGCGGACCTTCGTGGTGTCCGAGCAGCCGCACACCGCAAACCTGGTGAAGCTGAGCGGCAACTTCCTGATCGCGTCGGCGATCGAGGCCGTCGGCGAGGCCGTCGCACTGGTCGCCAAGGCCGGCGTGGACAGACAGCAGTACGTCGACGTCCTCACCTCGACGTTGTTCGCCGCGCCCGCATATAAGACCTATGGCGGGCTGATCGCGCGGCAGGAATTCGAGCCGGCCGGTTTCGCGGCGAGCCTCGGCCTCAAAGACGTCCGGCTGGTGCTTGCCGCCGCGGACCAGCTGCAGGTGCCACTGCCGGTGGCCAGCCTGCTGCGCGACCGCTTCCTCACCCTGGTGGCAACCGGCGGCGGGCAACTGGATTGGTCGGCGGTGTCTGCGCTCGCCGACCGGGACGCCGGTAACGCTTCCACGTCAGGCTCACACCACCCCGCGTAGCCCGTCGGCGCCAAACATCGGTTCCAACATCGCCGAGTAGTCCGGGCCGCGTCGCAAGAGGAGCCCGCCGTCGACGTTGATGACCTGTCCAGTGACATAGCTAGCCGCATCGCTAAGCAAAAACATTGCCAGGTTGGCGACGTCCTCCACCTCACCCACCCGTGGCAGCGGCGTGCAGAGGCGGTAGTCCGCACTAAGCTCCGGCGACTCTGTCACCGGCGCGACCAGATCCGTGCGGATGAGGCCGGGGCGGATGCTGTTGACCCGCACCCACGACGGGCCGAGCTCGTCGGCCGCCAGCTTCATCATGTGGTCGACGGCCGACTTGGAGACCCCGTAGGCGCCGAACCAGCGGTGGGTGTTGCTGGCCGCGATCGACGAGATGCCGACGAACGAGCCGCCGCCGCCGCGCACCAGTTCGCGCGCGGCGTGCTTGAGCACGTACATGGTGCCGTTGACGTTGAGGTCGACCGTGCGTCGCCAGGCCTCCGAGTCGATCTGCGTGATCGGGCCGATGGTTTCCGACCCGCCCGCGCAGTGCACCACACCGTGCAGCCGGCCGTGCCACGCCGTGGTGGCCTCAACCGCACGGGCGGCCTCTTCCTCGCTGGTGATGTCGGCGGGCTCGTAGCGGATCGAGCCGTCAGCCTTGAGTACTTCGATGTCTTTGACGGCGGCCGCCAGCCGGTCGGCATTGCGGCCGACGATCATGACGGAGGCCCCGCCCGCGACCAGCCCGGCGGCCACCCCCTTGCCGATTCCGCTGCCACCACCGGTGACCAGGTACGTCCGGTTGTCGAAAGAAAGCTGCACAAGAGCCATCGAACCATGCGGGCGTCGCTGCGGACACATCCGCCACACCAATCACCGGGCTGGCCGAGTTATTGTCCCAGCGGCCGCATCAACCACATGAGTACCGTGCGGGGACCACCACCCGATCCTCAAAAGCGATATCGCCCGTGATATCGCTTTTGCGCGTTGCCTATTGGTCGACGGGACCCGCGTCGGACCTCGCCTATGGCAACTGCGCTAGGGCGTATCGCGGCGGGCAAGCTTCGTCGGCTTGGCGTTACGCCAGTCCTCGACGTCGGGCGGCAGGCCGACCGGGTACCTGTTCTCGTTGTGGGCCGCCCAGTGCGCGTGCCCCAGCTCGTGAATGTGGAACGCGTGCCGCAGCGCCTCGGTGAATCCCATTGCGTCGGAGGCGGCGTTGACCGAGTCCTTGATCAGCATCGCCGCCATCGTGGGCCGCTCGGCGATGCGGCGCGCGAACTCCAGAGTCTTGTCCGCCAATTCGTCGACCGGGAAAACCTTGGACACCATGCCAAGCCGGTAGGCCTCGTCGGCGTCCAGTGCGTCACCGGTCAACAGCAGCTCTTTGGCCTTGCGGGCACCGAATTCCCAAGGGTGGGCGTAGTATTCGACCCCGGGCATGCCCATGCGCACGGCGACCACATCGCTGAACTTCGCATTGTCAGCGGCGACGATCAGGTCGCACGCCCAGATCAGCATCAGGCCCGCCGAGATCGCGTTGCCCTGCACCTGGGCGATGGTGATCTTGCGCAGATCGCGCCAGCGGCAGGTGTTTTGGAAGAAGTAATGCCACTCCTGCAGGTAAGTCTTTTCCGCGATCGAGTCGCGGGTGGCGCCGTTTATGCGGAAGCTCGGGAGCTGTTCGGGTCCGGGCTGCCGCTCCGCCAGCGCCAACTCGGAGCCCAGGTCGTGACCGGCAGAGAAGTTCTTGCCGCGCGCCGCCAGAATCACCACGCGAACGGTGTCGTCGGCCTCGGCACGCAAGAACGCCTCGTCGAGCTGAACCAACAGACCGCGGCATTGCGCGTTGTGGGCCTCGGGCCGATTCAGCCAGATCCGGGCGACGCGGCCCTCGTCCAGGGTTTCGTAGGCCACCAGCCCATCGACGTCACCGTTGGTGGCGTTGGAACCAGCTTGAGCGCTGGCTTCCTCCGAGAGTGTCATTCCGCCCAACCTCGCTTGTTTGTCAGATCTCGCCTTGTTTACACATTACGGCGTGTGTGTAATCGAGTCCCCGTTGGGTTGATCCGCCGCCGTAGGGCTCCCGCCACGGGGCCGATTACGGCCGATCCAGTGCGGCCGCGAGGAGAGCCGCGGCGGCCTTGAGCAGGCCCCCGGGGAGCGAGTGAGTTCTGCGTTCTCTTCCTTCAGCTGCCCCCCGTCGTCGCCCGTCGTCGCCCGACCAAGAAGGACGGCTGCGGGCGAACAGGCGCGTCACCTACAGTTGTGTCATGCCTACAAAATCTGATCCTGGCGAAATCGGCGATGTGGAGCCCCTGGCCGACAGCACCGCAAGCCAGGCGAGGCGAGTCGTCGCCGCGTATGCGAACGACGCCGACGAGTGCCGCATTTTCTTGTCCATGCTCGGTATTGGGCCGTCGAAACTCGACGCATAAATGGCTCCCAGGGGAGGCCGGCCTTCGACCGAGACATCACAGGCTGAGAGCTTCGGGGATTCCGATTTCGTGGTGGTCGCCAATCGGCTGCCGGTCGATCTGGAGCGGCTTCCTGATGGCACCACAGCCTGGAAGCGCAGCCCCGGGGGCTTGGTCACGGCCCTGGAGCCGTTGTTGCGTCGCCAGCGCGGGGCATGGGTCGGCTGGCCTGGTGTCGCCGATGACGACGCTGAGGTGGACCTCGATGACGAGCCCATCGTCCAGGACGAACTGCAACTTCACCCGGTACGACTGAGCGCCGACGACGTCGCCCAGTACTACGAGGGCTTCTCCAACGCCACGCTGTGGCCGCTGTACCACGACGTGATCGTCAAACCGATCTTCCACCGCGAATGGTGGGAACGCTACGTCGAAGTCAACCGCCGCTTCGCCGAAGCGACCTCACGCGCCGCCGCCCGCGGCGGGACGGTCTGGGTGCAGGACTATCAGCTGCAATTGGTGCCGAAGATGCTGCGCACACTGCGGCCCGACCTGACCATTGGTTTCTTCCTGCACATCCCGTTCCCGCCGGTGGAACTGTTCATGCAGCTGCCGTGGCGCACCGAGATCATCGAAGGTCTGCTCGGCGCCGACTTGGTGGGATTTCATCTGGCCGGCGGTGCGCAGAATTTCCTGTTCCTGTCCCGGCAGCTGCTCGGCGCGAATACCTCGCGCGGAGCGGTCGGGGTGCGGTCGCGGCTCGGCGTGGTGCAGCTGGAGTCCCGCACGGTTCAGGTGGGCGCCTTTCCGATCTCCATTGACTCCCGGGAGCTCGACCATGCCGCCCGCAACCGCGACGTCAGGCGCCGCGCCCGCGAGATCCGGGCCGAGCTGGGCAACCCCCGCAAGATCCTGCTCGGCGTCGACCGGCTCGACTACACCAAGGGCATCGACGTCCGGCTGAAAGCTTTTTCCGAGCTGCTCGCCGAGGGGCGCGCGAAGCGCGACGACACCGTGCTGGTTCAGCTGGCGACTCCGAGTCGCGAACGGGTGGAGAGTTACCAGATCCTGCGCAACGACATCGAACGCGAGGTCGGCCACATCAACGGCGAATACGCCGAGGTCGGTCATCCGGTGGTGCACTACCTGCATCGTCCGATTCCCCGCAACGAGCTCATCGCGTTCTTCGTGGCCAGCGACGTCATGCTGGTCACCCCGCTGCGCGACGGGATGAACCTGGTGGCCAAGGAGTATGTGGCCTGCCGCAGCGATCTCGGCGGTGCACTCGTCCTGTCCGAATTCACCGGCGCCGCCGCCGAACTCCGGCAGGCCTATCTGGTCAACCCGCATGACCCCGAAGGGGTCAAGGACGCGATCGAAGCGGCACTCAACCAGCCGGTCGAGGAGGGCCGGCGCAGGATGCGGTCGCTGCGACGCCAGGTGCTCGCCCACGACGTGGACCGCTGGGCGCGGTCGTTTCTTGACGCGCTCGCAGAGTCGCACGCGCACAGCGCCGTTTAGCGCGATTCAGCTCCGGCCAACCCATGGTGTCGCCACCGAAACGCTGTGATACTCGATGCAGCGCTGAAGGGAGGGCACTGTGAAGCTCCGTCACGGGCTGGCCGCCGGCGCCGGCGTCTTCTCGGCCGTCGCGCTGGGAATCGCGCTGGAATCGGGTGACCCGGCGCACGCGCTCGGACCACCGGCGGATGGCACCTACACCTTCAACGAGGCGGGCGTGTCGGGGGTTACCTGGACGATCACGGCGCTGTGCGATCAGCCATCCGGAACCCGCAACATGAACGACTATTCCGATCCGGTCGTTTTTGCGTTCAACTGTGCACTGAACATCGTGAGTTCGACGCCCGAGCAGATCACCCCTGCCGACAAGCTGCAGAACTTCAACGGCAGGGCGCGGCTGTCCAGCGTTCTTTGGACCTTCAAGGTGGATAAGGCAGACGGCGTGTCGTGTCCGGGCGGCGGCACCGCGCCGTCGACGGAAACCTACGCGTTCAGCGACGAAACGCTAACCGGCACCCACACGAGTCTGCACGGGGCCGAGTGCGGCTTGGAGCCGACGATGAGCAAGCAACCGTTTTCGCTGCAGCTCGCCGGGCCCCCACCCAGCCCGATCCAGCGTTATCCGTTGTACTGCAACGGCATTGCGATGTGCTACTGAAGCCTGGCCTGGGCCGTCGCGGCAGAGCGGGTGTGCTGTCCTTCCGAATTCGATATCGCATGTGATATCGATTCCGCCTTTTGGGTAGGAGAGGTCTGACGGTGCCGGCGTGGCTGGGTGGCCTTGGCTCAGATCGGCGTGATGTAGGCGATCAGCCACTGCTTGCCGATCTTCTTGAAGTCCACCCGCAACCGGCTGCCGTCATAGAGGGGCTGGCGTGACTTGTCGGTCACGGTGCGGTTCATGTAGACCATCACCGACGCCGAATCCCGCTTGGCAGACATGACCCCGACGCCGACGACGTTGGCCTGGACGACCACCTCGCGCTTCTTGGCCTCCGGGATGATCTGCGTGTTGGCGCTCTTCTGGAACTCCTGGCGGTAGTCGGGCGTCAGCAACGGGTAGGCGGCCGAGAGGCTGCGCTCGACGGTCTGGTAGTCGTAGGCGAACACCTCGGGTATCTCCTTGGCGGCCAGCTGGGGCACCACCGCCCGCGCCGCCGCCTCGCCCCGGGTCTGGACCCGGTCCCAGTAGACCCAGCCACCCGCCGCGGACAACCCGACGAAAGCCGCGACACCCAGGTAGCCCGCGACGGCGGTCAGCCAGCTCAGAAACTGCGGCCATCGCATCAGTTGCCCCCGTCGGGATATTTCAGGTCGTAGCCGGTCATCCGTCCCTGATCGTCCTCGTGCACGATGACCCGCAGCCGATAGGGCATGGACGGCTTGTTGGTTCCGTCGATGTCGGCGACGGTGACCCGCACCGATACCAGCACCGACGCGTTGTCGGTGACCGTGTCGATGCCCTCCAGCGCCGCACCGTTGACGACGGCTTCCGATGTCGCGTTGGTGGAGCGGAACAGGCCCTTGAGGTTGTCGATGTTGTTGTTGGCGCCGAGCATGCCGCGCAGCGGGCCGCTGGTGCCGTTGTAGAACCGGTTCACGCTGTCGTCGATGTTGTCTTGTTTGTAGCTGAACATGTTGACCACCGTCTGCGTCGCGGTGTCGACGAAGCGCTGATCTCGCGCCTGTTGGGCCTCGGCGTGCCGCTGCTGGACGACGAGGAAGGCCAGGCCGCCGGCCAAGCCGCCGATCGCCAACAGCGCGGCCGCAAACGAGATCCACCCGACGAGGACGCGGTGCGGCTGTCGCCGTGGCGGCGGCTTGACGGGCTTGAGGCCCTTGACCGCCTTGACGCTGGGTTTCGCCGGCTGCTTCGGGGGGGCCGCAACGCCGACCCCTACCGTGGCGGCCTCGTTGGACTCACTCTTGGCCGGGCCCGCCGCGCGTGACGCCCGCCGCCGAACGCGTTGTGTCGTCGTTTGTTCGTCTGCCACTGCGGGCTCCACTACATCGGCCTTGGATCAAGCATGAGGTCCACCCAATTCTCGGCGCTGGATGCACCGCTAGCGCCGGGCGCGAAAATACCAGTGCCACCCGCCGGGTCGGCGAAGGCTCCGGTGCGTTGGTCATAGGTGGTGTAGGACGGGCCGCTGGCCTGCGGCTGCGGGCCGGGCGCGGCTTCGGGCGCCGGCGCGGGAGCGGGAGCGGGAGCAGGTTGGGGCGCCGGGCCGGTACCCTCCGGCGGTGGCGGAGGCGGCAGCCACTTCGGGTACGGGACCTGGGGCGGCACCGGCGGAACCCCCGGCGGCTGCCACGACGTGAACGGCGGTGGCGGCCCATTGTCGTTGGGGGGCGGCGGATCGTAGGCCGGCTGGCGGTTCGGCATCGGCCCAGGCCCGGGCACCACACCGGGAGGGGGCGGCCCGACGATGGGCGTGCCCGGGTCGGGTTCGGCGCCCGGCGGTATATACGGGAACTTGTTGGGCGGCAACACGTTCAGCCCGTTTGTCACCGGTGTGCCGTACGGGACCGGAGGACCGCGCCAGGGGTTGCGGCCGACCGGCACGTAGCCCTTCGGGTCGCGACACAGCTGGATCGTCGGTGCCCTTTTGCCGGGGAATTCCTGGCAGGGATAGTTGCGGGCACCGCGCACGGTGCTGGGATCGTTCTGGGCGACCTTGCAGTACAAGTCCTTCGGGACCTCGCGCAGCGTCTCGTCGGCCGGTGTGCGCATCAGCGGTGGGGGCAGGAAGCCGACGGCGCATGGGGGCGGGTCGTTCAGATCGAGCTTGAAGTCCAACTTGGCGCCCTCGTCTTGCGGCGCGCCGCCGGCGGCCGTGGTGATCGCGGCGAACAGCGCCGGTAAGACCACCAGCAGGTGCTCGATCGACTTGTGGTAGATGACGCCCACCCGGCCCAGGTTGGCCAGGCTGGCCGCCAGCGCCGGGAAGGAGGGGCGGATACCGGAGAACGCGGTGCTGGCCTCGTCGGCCGCGCTCGGCGCGTTGGCCAACGTCGAGCGAAGCTGCGGGTCGGCCTGGCGCACCTCGGAGGTGAACCGCGCCAACCCATCAGACAGCGACTTGATGTCGGCGCCGGCGCGAATCTGGGCCTGCAGGAACGGCCCCGCCTGATCGATCAATTCCGAGACCTGCGGATAGTTGACGTTGGCCTCGTCCACCAGCAACCGGGCGGACTCGATCAGCCGGGCCAGTTCGGGACCCGAACCGTTGGCCGCGATGAACGTCTCATGCAACAGCTCGCGCAGCCGAGTGTCGCCGATGCTGTTGACCAGCGACTCCGCCCGCTTCAACAGTTCGGCGACGTCCTGGCCGATCCGGGTGTTCTGCCGCTCGATCCGAGATCCGTTGCGCAGCTTGGTCGATGCCGGGTTGCCCGGCGGCACCAGGTCGATGTATTGCTCACCAACTGCCGACACGCTTTTCACGGTGGCGGTGACGTTCGACGGAATGGGAGTGCCGCTGTTGAGCCGCATCTCGGCGGTGACGCCGTTGGGGTTGAGCCCCACCGACTCCACCCTCCCGACGGCGACGCCGCGGTAGGTGACATTGGCGTTCTTGTACAGGCCTCCGCCCGCGACGAAGTCGGCACTGACGCCATAGGTCCCGATGCCGAACGTGGCGGGCAGCCGCAGGTAGAAGATCGCCATCAGGGTCAGCGTGATCGCGGTGATCACCGCGAACATGGCCAGCTGGACCTTGGTCAGTCTGTCGATCATCTGCGCCGCCCCCTATTGCCCTGACGCCGTGCCGGGCGGGATTTTGAACGGGTCGGCCGCCTGTCCGGACAGGTTCGCCGTTTCGCCGACCAGGAAGTCCGGCGGATTGAGGATCTCACTCATATGGGCCATGTTCGGATCGAAATACGCCGTGGTGAAGAACGTCTCACCGAGCCGGCGCAGGGTGAGGTCGAAGGTGGTGAACTCGTTCAGGTAGTCGCCACGCACCGCCTGCTTGATACCGAAGTTGGGGAACGGGAACGTCGGCAACAGCTGCAGCGAGGTGACGAAATTCTTCCGGTTGTCGTTGAGGGCCTTGGCGGCCGAGTACAGGCCCTTGAGGTCTTCGGCGAAGTCCACCTTGGTTTTTGCCAGCACATGGGACGTGACCATCGCCAGCTTCTTCAGCGCGGCGAACGCGTCAACGATGTGATCCCGGTTCTTGTTGAGTACCCGAATCGCTTCGGGAAGCGTGTCCAGCGCCCGGCCCAGGTTGTCCTTGTCGCGCGCCAGGCTCGCGGAGAATCGATTCAAGCCGTCGACCGCGTCGATGATGTCGTTGACCTGTCGGTTGAGTCCTGCCGTCAATTCCGTGAGTCTGGGGACCAAGTCGACGAACTGGTCCTGCCGACCCGCGACGGCCTGGTACGTCTCGTCGGTGATCTCTTCCAAGGCACCGACATTGCCCTTGTTGACCACGACACCGAGCGCCGAAAGCACCTCTTCGGTGGTGGGATAACGGCCCGTGTTGGATTCTGGGATCTTCGAACCGTCGGTCAGCCTGCCGACCGCCGGCTTGTCTTTGGGGCGAGCCAGGTCGATGTGCATCGAACCCAGCAGCGACGTCTGGGCGACCGTCGCCGTCGCGTTGGCCGGCAAAGCCGCATTCTTGTCCAACGCCAACTTCACTGCGGCATAGAAGGATCCGTCAGAGCGCTGTTCGGCGGCAATACCGGAGACACTGCCGACGGTGACATCGTCAACCATGACCGGCGAGTTCTGGGGTAGCGTCGCCACGTCGGGCATTTCGACGGTGACCGAGTATGCGCCACCGCCATGACCGGCGGTCCCGGGCATCGCCAGGGAGTTCAGCCCATTGAATTGACAACCGGCCAGCAGCGCGCTGCCTGCGGCTAAAGCGCTGCCGCGCAACCAGATTCGGTTCATCCGCCACCCGCCTGCTCGGTCGGCGGCGGCGTGCCGGGCGCCTGGCTCGGCGGGGGCCCCGGCAGGGGACCGAACGCCGAGCCGGGGGCGGGAGCAGGGGTCGCGGCAGGCGGCGGGCCCGGAAGGGGGCCGGTCTGCGGCGCCGTCGGGACCAGCAGGGCCTGCAGATCCGTCGGGTTCTGGGCGGGGGGCGAAGTTTGGGCACCTTTAGCCGGTATCCAGGTCAGCTGCGGAATCGGGGTGGCCGACTTGGCCTGGGTGTCCGGGGTGTCGTAGACGATCTGACCCTTGTACGCGGTGATCGTGTTGAGCGGGTGGAACATGAGCGGCGGGTAGTTCACGGCGAGCCGGCGCAGCACCGGGCCGAGCCGCTCACGACAGATCTCGGCGCGCCTGTAGTAGTCGGGCGCTCTCGGTCCGCCGGCGGTCTCGAAGGACCCACCGCAGATGAATTGCACGGGGTTGGCGAATTCGGGTATCGACAACAAGCCGCTCAGCGCGCCCTGCGCGGGATCATAGATGTTGTAGAAGTTGCTGATACCGGGGCCCGCCACGTGCAACACCTGCTCGATGTTGTCGCTCTGGTCACTCAACGTCTGCGCGAAGTCGTTGAGCTTGTTGACCGTATCGACCAGCGTCGAGTTGTTTTCATGCAGGAACCCCCGGATATCCGAGAGCGCGTTGTTGAGCGTGCCCAGGGTGTTGTCCAGATGGCGCGAGCTGTCGGCGAGCACCTGCGACACCGACGCGACATTTCCGGCGAACTGCACGATCTGTTCGTTACTCGCCGACAGCGCGTCGACCAGTACCTGCAGGTCCTTGACCGTGCCGAAGATGTCGCTGCGCGAATCCCCCAGCCGCCCAGCGACTTGCGAGAGCTCGCGCAACGCATTGTGGAACGATTCGCCCTTGCCGTTGAGCGTGTCGGCGGCCTGGTTGATCGCCGCACCCAACGGCCCCTGCATCGATCCCGTCGTCGGACCCAGCTGGACGGACAGTTGGGTCAGCGCCTCCTTCACCTCGTCCCACTCCACCGGGACCACGGTGCGGGCCAGCTCGATGCTTCCGCCGTCCGGCAGCACCGCCCCACCGGTGTATGCCGGGGTGAGCTGAACGAACCGCGCCGACACCAGGTTCGGCGAGATGATGACGGCCTTGGCGTCCTTCGGGATCTTCACGTCCTTGGACACCGACATGGTGATCTTGACGTCGGAAGGCCGCGGTTCGATCGTGTCGATCGAGCCGACCGGGACTCCCAGCACGCGGACCTGGTCTCCGGGATAGAGCCCGACGGCGGACGTGAAGTAGCCGACGATAGTGCGGTTATTGCCTTGCGACGAAAGCGCATACACGCCCCCCACCAGCACCGCGACCAGCGCGATGACGGTGGCGTAGCGCAGCCCCCGGCTGCCGCCCCCTCTAGTCTTGGGCCCCTTGATCATGGTGACTTAGGCCTGATGATCCAGCGTTCCTGGATTAACCCGCGCAGGTAGTCGGCCAGGCTGGCCGGCAGCTTGCCCGGTTGGTAGAAGAAGTCGAACATCGTCGCAAGCAGCGGCGCCGGTATCACACCGTAGACGTTGACGTTGAATCCGGGACCGGAACCGACCACCTCGCCCAGCTCGGTGGCGTAGGTGGGCAACCGTTTGAGGGCCTCGGTGATGTAGTCGCGGCGCTCGTTGAGGTTGTCCAGCACCAAGTTGAGCTTGCTCAGGGCCGGGCCGAACTCCTTGCGGTTGTCGGCCACGAAGCCGGAAATCTGCGTTGAGACATCGCTGATACCGGAGATCAGCTCACTCAATGCCGCGCGGCGCTCGTCGAGCGCGGCGAACAACTCATTCCCGTCGTCGACCAGCTTGTTGACCTGTTGGGCGCGCTCCGACAACACCGAAGTCACCGATTTCGCGTGCGCCAGCAGGCCTTGCAGGGCCTCGTCACGGCGATTCAGGGTGCGCGACAGCGACGTCACCCCGTCCAGCGCACCGCGCAGCTCCGGGGTGGCGTCGTGCAGCGTGTCGGTGAGAACGTTCAGGGCCTGCTCGAACTGCGGCTTGTTCAGGTTGTTGGCGTTTTGACCCAGGTCCTCGAGCGCGCCGGCCAGCGTGTACGGCGTGGTCGTCCGGCTCAGCGGAATGGTGGTCGCCTTGCCGCCGCCGGCCGGGGTCACCGAAATGGAGCGCTCGCCGAGGATGGTGTCGGTGCGGATCCCGGCCAGCGACTGGTCGCCGACGGCGACGTGCCGGTCGACGCTGAAGCTGACCTTGGCGCTGTCTCCGGCCAGACCGACGGACTGCACCTTGCCGACCTTGAGGCCCGACACGTAGACGGCGTTGCCGGGCGTGATGCCGCCGGCGTCGGTGAAGTAGGCGTCGTAGATTTTTCCCTGCGGCCAAAATGGCAAGTTTGCGTAGCCGAATGCGAGCAGCACGACGCAGACCACCAGCACCACACCGAAGATGCCGGTGCGCAGCGGGTCGCGCTCACGCTTTGAACTACTTGACAAAAGCGCACCTCCCCTTGCTGGAATCCACCTGGCCACCAATCGGCAGCAAGATGTCGCTGCCGGCCGGCCCGTTGATCTTGATCGTCACCGAGCAGAAGTAGACGTTGAAAAACGATCCATAGGCGCCGAGAGCGGACAGTCGTAGATAGTCCTCGCCCAGCTGCTCGATGTCGTTGTTCACCTCGGCCTTGCGGTTGTCCAGCTCGGTGGCCAGCGGCCGGGTGTTTTCCAGGATGCCTTGCAGCGGCCGGCGTGAATTCTTCAGCAGCTCGGTCAGATCCGTCGTCGTGGACGCCAGCGGCGGGATGGCGCCCGCGATCGTGTCCTTGTTTTTGGCCAGTCCGGTGATCAATTGCTGCAGCTGGTCGACGCTGGCCGCAAACTGCGCGCTCTTTTGGTCGATGATCGAAAGCACCGTGTTGAGGTTGGTGATCGCGTCACCGATGAGCTGGTCGCGCTGGCCCAGCGCCGACGTGAACGCGCCGGTGTCGGCCAACACATTCGACAACGCGCCACCCTGGCCCTGCAACAACTGGATGACGGCGCTGCTGATCGTGTTGATCTTGTCCGCGTCCAGCCCCTTGAGCACCGGCCGTAGTCCGCCCAACAACGCGTCCAGATCCAGAGCAGGCTGGGTGTGTTGGGAGTTGATCGTCCCGCCCGGTGGCAGCTTGCGCAGCTCCCCCGGCCCCGACGTGATCTCCAGGAACCGGTCGCCGACCAGGTTTTCGTAGCGGATCACCGCGCGCGTCGACGAGTACAGCGTGTAACGCTGGTCGACCCCGAACTTCACGTCGATGGTGTTGTCCGGGTTGAGCTTCACACCCGACACCGCACCGACCGGCACTCCGGCGATGCGGACCTTCTGGCCGGCCTTCAACCGCGACACGTCGGCAAACGTTGCGTGGTAAGTGCTTTCGGAACCGAACCGGAAGTCACCGAAGACCACCACCAGGCCCGCGGACACCAGCAGCATGACCACCGCGAAGATGCTGACCTTGATCACCATCGACCGGTGCGAAGGCATGCCGCGCGCGCCGGCCATCAGAAGTCGTCCCGTTCCGCGAACGCGCCGTGGAACAAGAACTGCAGCGTAGAGGGTGCGTCGAACTGCAGTTCGGTGAACGGCTCGTACGGAATGTTGGCGTTGTCGGTGACCAGGAACGGCGCGCGGAAGAAGGACCCACCGGTCTGCTTGGTCGGGATGTGGGGCAATCCGCGGCAATTCGGACCCCCGGAGGCGTTGACTAGCGGGAGGGCCTCCGGATACGTGTACGACGGCGCGCCCAAGACGAAGCTCGAAGACGTGAACAGACCCGCTTTGCGGACACCGAGCAACGGGGAGAACTCCTTGATACCGCGCTCGACTCCCGCGAACAGGCAACCGAATTCGGGCGAGTAGTCGTGGGCCACCTTGATCGGGGCTCGCAGCCTGTTGATGGCGTCGATGAAGTTCTGTTCAGCGGGCTCCAACGTGTCGTAGGCGTTGTTGGCGAGGCCGATGGTGGCCAGCAGCGTGTCGTTGAGGTTGTTCTGCTGGTCCACGACCGTCTTGTTGATCGTCGGCAAATTGTCGAAGACGGTGTTCAGGTCGGGGGCGGCGTCGGCGTATATGTTGGTGACGACCCCGGTCTTGCGGAAGTCCTCCTGCAACGCGGGCAGCTTCGGATTCGCCTGTCGCGCCAGCGTATTCAGTCCCGACAACAGGGAGCCCAGGTCGTCGCCATGACCACGCAGGCCTTCGGACAGCGCGCTCAGCGTCCCGTTCAATTCGACCGGGTCGATCTTGTGCAGCAGGTTGATGAGCGACTGGAACAGGGTGTTGACTTCCAGCGCCACCGCCGAGGCCTCCACATGCGCGTCCGGACGCAGTGACGTCGGCGAAGGCGCCTGCGGCGGAATGAATTCCACCGACTTGGCCCCAAAGATGGTGTTACCCGCGATGTGCACCGTCGCGTTGGACGGGACGAATCCCATCGCGTCGCTGTTGATGGCCAGCGTCAGCCGCGCCTGGTCGCCCGAGTAGCTGATGTCTTCGACCTTGCCGATCTGGACACCGCGGTACTTGACCTTGGCGCCCTTGTCCATCACCAGCCCGGCGCGCGGCGCCGAGACGGTGACGGTGTCGGTAGAGGCGAAAGCCGCTGTGTAGGAAAGGTAAGTCACGACCGCGAAGGCCACAATCAAACTGGCCAGCAGCGCCGCTGCCAGCCGAGCAGATGTGCGTCGCGATCCGTCTGCCATGTTTCTTTAGGGGGCCCCCTTACCCGGAGAGGTTGAAGTTACCGGACGCGCCGTAAACGGCCAGCGAGATGAACAACGTAATGACGACCACGACGATCAGCGAGGTCCGCACGGCCTGGCCGACCGCAATGCCGACGCCGACCGGACCGCCGCTGGCGTTGTAGCCGTAATAGGTATGGACCAGCATCACTGCGATCGACATCACGATGGCCTGCAGGAACGACCACAGCAGGTCGGACGGGATGAGAAAGGTATTGAAGTAGTGGTCGTAGAGGCCCTTGGACTGCCCGTTGATGTACACCGTGGTGAAGCGAGCGGCGAAGAACGCGGCGAGCACCGACAGCGAGTACAGCGGAATGATCGCGACCAGGCCGGCGATCAGCCGGGTTGACACCAGGTAGGACACCGAGTGCACCGCCATGCATTCGACGGCGTCGATTTCCTCGGCCACCCGCATGGCACCCAGTTGGGCGGTGGCGCCGGCACCGATGGTGGCCGCCAACGCGATCCCCGCGATCACCGGCGCGACGACGCGGACGTTGAGGAACGCCGACAGAAAGCCGGTCAGCGCCTCGATACCGATGTTGCCCAGCGACGAGTATCCCTGCACGGCGATGACCCCACCGGAGGCCAGCGTCAGAAAGGCCGCAACCCCGACGGTGCCGCCGATCATGACGAGCGCCCCTGCGCCCAGCGTCATCTCGGCAATCAGCCGGATCGTCTCCTTCCGATACCGGGTTAGCGCGTTGGGGACGCAGCGCACGGTTTCGCCGTAGAACAACGCCTGCTCACCGAAGTCGTCAACCGGCCCTTGCAGCCTCGCGACCAAGGTGCGCAGCCGGTAGGCGAGGTCGTAGCTCATCGCGCCATCACTTAGCCGAGGTCCGCACGCCGATGGCCGTCATGACCACGTTGATGACGAACAGGCAGATGAACGCGTAGACGACGGTTTCGTTGACCGCGTTGCCGACGCCCTTGGGCCCGCCCTTGACGGTCAGGCCCCGGTAGCAGCCGACCAGCCCGGCCATCAGGCCGAACAGCAGCGCTTTGACTTCGGCGAGAACCAACTCCCGCAGTCCGGTGAGCACGGTCAACCCGTTGATGAACGCGCCGGGGTTGACGCCCTGAAGGAAGACAGAGAACACGTAGCCACCGGATAGACCGATGGCGCACACCAAGCCGTTGAGCAGCAGCGCGACCACCGTCGACGCCAAAACCCGTGGTAAGACGAGCCGTTGGATCGGATCGATGCCGAGCACCCGCATCGCGTCGATTTCTTCACGGATGGTTCGGGCCCCCAGGTCGGCGCAGATCGCGGTGGCGCCGGCGCCGGCCACCACGAGCACGGTCACCACCGGGCCCAGCTGGGTAATGGTGCCGAATGCCGTTCCGGCGCCGGACAAGTCGGCCGCGCCGATTTCACGGAGCAGGATGTTCAGGGTGAAAGCCACCAGCACCGTGAACGGGATGGACACCAGCAGCGTCGGGACCAGCGACACGCGGGCGATCATCCACGTCTGCTCCAAGAACTCGCCGAATTGAAACGGCCGGCGGAAAGCCGCACGGCCGGTTTCGATCATCATTTCGAAGAACCCGCCTACAGCACGGGCGGGGACCGCAAGTTGTTCGATCAACTGGCCACCCCCCTTTGCTGCTCGCGGCGAAGCCTGCATGTCGCCTTTGCGTTGTCTTCGGTCGCATGCGGCTCGGTTTGAGCCGGATCTCATTAACTCAGATGGAAGTTCCCAGTGTCAATGAACAGCATTCTTTGTACGGAGCGTTAATTTGTCCAGGTCAGAGCCATTATGGCATTACCAATCTGACACATGTTCTACTCGCCGGTTTTCCCCCGATAAGTAGCTTTTCCGCGCTTATTGTTCCATCAGGCCGACCGCGGAAAAGTTTCGCTCAGGATCACGCCCAGCAAAGTATTCCCGCAGTGTGCTGCTGAGTTGGGTGGGTTCCCACGCCGGCCCCCCGGCGCTGAATTTGTGCTCCACGGTCGGCGCCGAAACCAGCGTCACCTGGGGGCCGTAAACAATGAACACCTGACCGTTGACCTCCGCGGCCGCCGGGGACGCCAGGAACTTGACCAGGCTCACCACGTGCTCGGGCGACAGCGGGTCGATGCCGCCCGCTTCTACTTCTGGCGCGGCTCCGAACACGTCGGCGGTCATTGCGGTGCGCGCCCGCGGGCAGATCGCGTTGGCGCACACGCCGTAGCGGCCCAGCGCCCGCGCGGCCGTCAGGGTAAGCGAGATGATGCCCGCCTTGGCCGCCCCGTAGTTGGCCTGCCCCACCGGACCCACCAGGCCGGCCTCCGACGCGGTGTTGATGAGCCGGCCGAAGATCTTTCCGCTTGAGTCCTTGGCTTTGGTGCGCCAGTAGGTGGCCGCGTTGCGGGTCAGCAGGAAATGCCCGCGCAGGTGCACGGCGATGACGAGGTCCCATTCCTCGTCGGACATGTTGAACAGCATCCGGTCGCGGGTGATCCCAGCGTTGTTCACGACGATGTCCAGGCCGCCCAGCCCGTCGGCGCAGGCGACCAATTCGTCGGCGGTTGCACGCTGACTGATGTCTCCGGCCACCGCGACCGCCTTGGAGCCGGCGGCATTGATCTCGTCGATGACATCGGAGGCGTCCAGCGCGGTGGCGATGTCGTTGACGACGACGGTGGCGCCCAACCGTGCCAGGCCGAGCGCCTCGGCCCGCCCCAGGCCTGCGGCCGCACCGGTCACCACCGCGACCTTCCCGGAGAGATCGGTCGCGTTTGTGCTGCTAGTCAATTTATGAATACCTCTAGTCTTGGCGCTGCAGCGCGGCGCGCGGACACTCCGCGATTGCCTGTTCGGCCAGTTGCTCTTGGTCGCGCGGGATCGGGTCAAGCTTCACGACGGCATAGTCTTCATCGTCCAGGTCGAAGATGTCCGGCGCGATTCCCAAGCACACCGCGTTACCTTCACACCGGTCACGATCCACGATCACCCGCACGGCACCCTCCTTGAACCTGGCCTTCAATCTGAGCACGCGCCCCATCAGTTTGTTAGCTCCACCATAGGGGCCCGATGCGTCGGGGGGAACGGTCGCTGGATTCCCAGACTAGAACGTGTTACAACCGGGAAGGCGAACGGGTAGCCGTTGGTTGAGCTACGGCGTGTGACGTGGCTTTGATCTAGACAGACGTTGACTTCGAGGACGGCTTGGAATGCGCATCAGTTACACGCCCGAGCAGGAGGAGCTGCGCCGCGAGCTGCGGTCGTACTTCACCACGCTCATGACGCCGGAGCGCCGCGAGGCGCTAAGTTCGGTCCAGGGCGAGATCGGGACCGGCAATGCATACCGCGAGGTCGTCGCGCAGATGGGCAAGGACGGGTGGCTCACCCTGAACTGGCCCAAGGAGTACGGCGGTCAGGACCGGTCCCCGATGGACTCGCTGATCTTCACCGATGAAGCGGCCATCGCCGGCGCGCCGGTTCCCTTCCTGACGATCAACAGCGTGGCGCCGACGATCATGGCCTTCGGCACCGAGGAACAGAAAAAGTTCTTCCTGCCCAAGATCGCGGCCGGCGACCTGCATTTCTCGATCGGCTACTCGGAACCGGGCGCCGGCACCGACCTGGCCAACCTGCGTACCACGGCGGTCCGCGACGGTGACGACTACGTCATCAACGGCCAGAAGATGTGGACCAGCCTGATCCCGTACGCCGACTGGGTGTGGCTGGCCGTCCGCACCAACCCCGAGGCCAAGAAGCACCGCGGCATCTCGATGCTGGTAGTGCCGACGACCGCTGAGGGCTTCTCCTGGACGCCGGTGCACACCATGGCCGGCCCCGACACCAGCGCCACCTACTACTCCGACGTGCGCGTGCCGGTGACCAACCTCGTCGGTGAGGAAAACGGCGGCTGGAAGCTGGTGACCAACCAACTCAACCACGAGCGGGTCGCCCTGGTGTCGCCGGCACCGATCTTCATGGGCCTGCGCGAGGTTCGGGAGTGGGCGCAAAACACC
This sequence comes from Mycobacterium sp., assembly GCF_052145595.1. GTDB lineage: Bacteria > Actinomycetota > Actinomycetes > Mycobacteriales > Mycobacteriaceae > Mycobacterium. The sequence goes on from NZ_JBKQOI010000032.1 coordinate 27,840, forward strand.
AAGGACGACAGCGGAGCCCGGCTCATCGACTCGGAGTGGGTGCAGCTCAACCTGGCCCGGGTGCACGCCAAGGCCGAGGTCCTCAAGCTCATCAACTGGGAGCTGGCTTCTCAACAAGGTGGGTCCGAAAGTGACACCCTGGGACCTGCTGACGCGTCGGCCGCCAAGGTGTACGGCACCGAGCTGGCCACCGAGGCCTACCGGCTGCTGATGGAGGTATTGGGTACCGGCGCCACCGTGCGCCAGGACTCGCCGGGTGCGTTGCTGCGCGGCCGGGTCGAGCGGATGCACCGGGCGTGTCTGATCCTGACCTTCGGCGGCGGCACCAACGAAGTGCAGCGCGACATCATCGGGATGGTCGCGCTGGGTTTGCCCCGAGCCAACCGCTGAGCTTCTTCTTTCAGGACCCTAAGGACGAGAATTCATGGATTTCACGACAACCGAAGCCGCACAAGACCTCGGTGGTTTGGTCGACACGATCGTGGACTCGGTGTGTACACCGGAGCACCAGCGTGAGCTGGACGGGCTCGACCAGCGATTCGACCGTGGGCTGTGGCGCAAGCTCATCGAGGCCGACATCTTGACCAGCGCGTCGCCGGCATCGCTGGGCGGAGACGGGTTCGGAGTCCTCGAGCAGGTCGCGGTGTTGGTGGCGCTGGGCCACCAACTGGCCGCGGTGCCCTACCTGGAGTCGGTGATGCTGGCCGCCGGGGCGCTGGCCCGATTCGGCTCCGGGGAACTTCAGCAGCGCTGGGGCGTGCCGGCCGTCAGCGGCGAGAAGATCCTCACCGTCGCGCTCGACGGCGAAATGGGTGACGGGCCCGTGCAGGCCGCCCGCGCCGGTGATGGCTACCGACTGACCGGCACTCGCACCCAGGTCGGCTACGGCCCGGTGGCTGACGCCTTCCTCGTTCCGGCCGAAACCGATTCCGGCACAGCCGTTTTTCTGGTCACTGCCGATGATCCTGGGGTAACGGTGACGCCGCTGGAAACGACCGGCCTGGGCAGCATCGCGCACCTGAAGCTGGACGGGACCGAAGTGGACGGCGGGCGAAAGGTCGGCGAAGGCGTCGTCGCGACCTGGCTCGACACACTGGCCACGTTGGGCCGCAGCGCATTTCAGCTCGGGGTGCTCGAGCGGGGCCTGCAATTGACTGCCGAGTATGCGCGCACCCGTGAGCAGTTCGACCGCCCCATCGGCAGCTTCCAGGCGGTGGCGCAGCGGCTGGCCGACGGCTACATCGACGTCAAGGCGTTGCGGCTCACCCTCATCCAGGCGGCCTGGCGCGTGTCGGAGGACATCCCCGCCGAGATCGACGTGGCCAGCGCGGCATTCTGGGCCGCCGACGCCGGGCATCGGGTGGCGCACACCGTCGTACACGTGCACGGCGGAGTCGGCGTCGACACCGACCACCCGGTGCACCGCTACTTCCTGGCCGCCAAGGAAATAGAGTTCGCACTGCGCGGTGCCACCTGGCAGCTGCGCCGGATCGGCCGTGAACTGGCGGAAACCCCCGCCTAGCATCCGGCGGTGGCGAACGTGAACCCAGCGTCACGCTCGAGTTCGACGGACCAACGAGGAGCGGGCTAATTGGGTTTCGTGATTCCGGCTGACCCAAACGTCACCAAACTCCTGGTCCCGCTGACCGAGATCGACGATCGCGGTGTCTATTTCGAGGACTCGTTTATCAACTGGCGTGATCACCTCCGGCAAGGCGCCGCGATCGCGGCGACGCTGCGTGAACGCCTCGACCCGGCGAAGCCGCCGCATGTCGGCGTGCTGCTGGAGAACACCCCGTTCTTCTCGGCGATGCTCGTGGCTGCGGGCATGTCGGGGATCGTGCCGGTGGGGCTCAACCCGGTGCGCCGCGGCGAAGCGCTGGCAAGCGACATCGCCCGCGCCGACTGCCAATTGGTGCTGGCCGACTCGAATTCCGCTGCGCCACTGGGCGATATCGAGCATCTCAACGTAGATTCCGCCGGGTGGGCCGATGAGGTGGCCGCACATCGAGATGCCGAGCTGCGTTTTCAGTCCGCATCGGCTGCAGACCTGTTCATGCTGATCTTCACCTCGGGTACCAGCGGTGAGCCCAAAGCGGTGAAGTGCAGCCACGGCAAGGTCGCGATCGCCGGCGTGACGATGACGCAGCGGTTCGGTCTCGGCCGCGACGACGTCTGCTACGTGTCGATGCCGTTGTTTCATTCCAACGCGGTGTTGGTCGGCTGGGCGGTTGCGGCGGCGTGCCAGGGCTCGATGGCGTTGCGGCGCAAGTTCTCTGCATCGAACTTTTTGGTCGATGTCCGCCGCTACGGCGCCACCTACGCCAACTACGTGGGCAAGCCGTTGTCCTATGTGCTCGCCACACCCGAACGGCCCGACGATACGGACAACCCGTTGCGGGCGGTGTACGGCAACGAGGGCGTGCCCGACGACATCGAGCGTTTCGGCCGCAGGTTCGGCTGTGTGGTCCAGGACGGGTTCGGGTCCACCGAAGGCGGGGTCGCGATCGCGCGCACCCCCGATTCGCCGGCGGGTTCGCTGGGTCCGCTGCCGACGGGGATCGAGATCGTCGACCCCGACACCGGCAAGCCATGCCCGCCCGGTGTGGTCGGCGAGCTGGTGAACACCGCCGGGCCGGGTCGTTTCGAGGGCTACTACAACGACGCGGCCGCCGAGGCCGAGCGGATGGCGGGCGGAATCTACCGCAGCGGCGATCTCGCTTATCGCGATGACGCTGGCTACGTCTATTTCGCTGGGCGGCTTGGCGATTGGATGCGCGTTGACGGCGAAAACCTCGGTGCGGCACCGATCGAGCGGGTGCTGCTGCGGTACCCCGACGCGACCGAGGTGGCGGTGTATGCGGTGCCCGATCCCGTCGTCGGCGACCAGGTGATGGCCGCACTGGTGATGGCGCCGGACACCGAGTTCGATCCCGAAAAGTTCCGGGCCTTCCTGGCCGAGCAGCCCGACTTGGGGCCCAAGCAGTGGCCGTCATATGTGCGGATCAGCGCGGAGCTGCCGCGGACGGTGACCTTCAAGGTGCTCAAACGGCAGTTGTCGACCCAGGGTGTCGACTGCGGTGATCGGGTATGGCCGATTCGCCGGTAGCCCGGGCCGGTTCCGTGCTCGCATTGGCCACGCGGCAGATATTCGGCGGATTGGGCGGAAACATCCAATGAGCTGCGCAGCCCGCGTCGCGATCCGGTCCTAGGTTGGCCTGATCGGCCGCGAGGTGCCCGGTCTTGTATTTTCTTGTCCCGCCGGAGACAGTGGCATCGGTGGCCACCGATGTCGGGCGGATTGGCAACGGAGGCGCCGGCCGCATGTGACCGCCCGATCCGCGACCAGCGCGACGCCGCTTCGAATTCGTATTAGCCTCAAATGGTTAGCCCACCGCAACCAGGCAGGACATGACCCAACCAAGTCGGCCACCAACACTTGAATCGGAGTTTGAACAGCTTGCCGGCGGGGTTCCGGCGACCATCGGCATCGCGGTCGCGGAACCCCGTCTGGCCCAGGTGTTGTCGTTGGGCAGCTGGTCGGGCGGTGTCGCCTGGTCGACAATCAAGGTGCCGTTGGCAATCGCGGCACTGCGGAGAGACCGCTCGCTGGCAAAAGATTTGGTAGTCAAGGCGATTACCGAATCCGACAACCCCGCATCGGAGAAGTTGTGGTGCCAGCTGGGCGAGCCGGTGGATGCGGCGCGACAGGTTCAAGCCGTAATCAGCGAAGCCGGTGACACCGGCACCGTGGTCGAATCACGTCGACTTCGCCAGGGTTTCACCGCATTTGGTCAAACGCGATGGACCCTCGGTCAGCAGGCGCGTTTTGCCGCGGGGCTGCCACACATCGGTGACGCGTCCACCGTCATCGACCTGATGCGCCGCCTCACCACCGAACAGTGCTGGGGTCTGGCCGCCAAAGGCCTCGCCGCCAAGGGCGGTTGGGGTCCGGGCGTACACGGTGACTATCTGGTCCGGCAGTTCGGGATCATGCCACAAGATTCCGGACCAGTCGGTGTCGCATTGGCTGCCGAAGCCAACGCGTTCGAGAGCGGAGTCGATGTCCTCAACACGATGACGGAGTGGCTGATCAGCCACCTTCCGGCGCTAACCCAACAGTGACGGCGGCGGTGCGTCGACTAGCTCATCGGCGGTGGTGACGCGACGCGCGGGAACCCCCATTACCCTCGGCGATCTGGCTGCGCTCAATTCATCTGCCACAACCCGATTTTGGTGAAAGGACGGTATTTCAGCGGAAATGCTTGATGCAGGCCCGCTGCGCGATACGCTCCTCAATGATTGCTCCGATGTTTGCCGGTGATTGCCAGCTCGTCTAGAAGGTGCGGCGAGGTCCCAGATGACGTATCTGCTCGTCTCACCGGAGATCGTGGGCTCGGTGGCCGCGGATGTGGACAGCATCGGCGCGGCCTTGGCCAGCGGGAACGCGGCCGCGGCTGGCGCGACCACCGCCGTGACCAGTGCCGCGGCCGACGAAGTATCGACGGCCATCGCGGCGCTGTTTTCCCAATACGCTTTGGGCTACCAGAAGCTTGCCGCGGAGGCCGCCGAGTTGCACGACCAGTTCACGCGCTCCCTGATGGCCAGCGCGACTTCCTACGCCGTCGCCGAGGCGGCCAACACCGCGCCGTTGCAAGCGCTGGCGGCCACGGCGTGGCAGACGGTGGTGCAGGATGCGCTGGACGTGATCAACGCGCCCACCCAGGTGCTGCTCGGGCGTCCGCTGATCGGCAACGGCACCAATGGGGCGCCCGGGACCGGGCAGGCCGGCGGCCCTGGCGGGATTTTGTTCGGCAACGGCGGCAACGGCGGGTCCGGCGTGCCCGGGGCGCCCAGCACGCCCGGCGGGGCCGGCGGCCGAGGCGGTGATGCCGGGCTGTTCGGCAACGGCGGAGTTGGCGGGGCCGGCGGGGCTGGTGGGGCCGGCACGGCTGGTGTGGGCGCTGCCGGCCAAGCGGGTGGGGCCGGCGGGACCGGCGGGGCGGGCGGTAACGGCGGGATGTTCGGCGGGTCGGGCGGTCAGGGCGGCGCCGGCGGGGTCGGCGGCAACGGCGGGGCCGGCGGCACTGGCGCGGTCGGCGGCAACATTGGCTTTATCGGCGGCAACGGCGGGGTCGGCGGCGCCGCCGGCCAAGGCGGCGACGCCAATGCCGGCAGCGGCGGCAGCGCCGGCAGCGGCGGCGTCGGCGGCCAGGGCGGCACCGGCGGCAATGGCGGGGCGGGCAGCGTGGGGGCGTCCGGTGCCGGGCAGGGCGGTCAGGGTGCCACAGGGGGTGCCGGCGGCACCGGCGGGGTCGGCGGGGCGGCCGGTGCCGGTGGCGGTGGCAGCCAGGGTGTCGGCGGGCAGGGCGGCAGCGGCGGCGTTGGTGGTGCCGGTGGCGTCGGTGGCACCGGTACCAACGGAACCCAAGGTGTGGCCGGCGGCGTGGGCGGCCTCGGCGGCACCGGGGGCAGCGGCGGGATCGCCGGCGCCGGCGGCGCGGGCTTCACTCAGGGCGCTTCGGGCATCGCCGGCAGCGGCGGCGTCGGCGGCCAGGGCGGCACCGGCGGCAATGGCGGGGCGGGCAGCGTCGGGGCGGCCGGTGGTGCGCAGGGCGGTCAGGGCGCCGCTGGAGGTGCCGGCGGCACCGGCGGGGTCGGCGGGGCGGCCGGTGCCGGTGTCGGAGGCAACCAGGGTGTCGGCGGGCTGGGCGGCACCGGCGGCGTTGGTGGGGTCGGCGGCGTCGGCGGCACCGGCACCGATAGCAGCGCCAATCCCGGGGTGGTTGGCGGCACCGGCGGCCAGGGCGGCACCGGCGGTACCGGCGGGGCGGCCGGCGCGGGCGGCACCGGCTCTTCGACCGGGCTCGCGGGAACCGCCGGCACCGGCGGCATCGGCGGCCAAGGCGGCGTCGGCGGCACCGGCGGTGCGGGCAGCGCCGGGGCGGCGGGTGGCGGTCAGGGTGGCCAAGGCGCCCTGGGTGGTGGCGGTGGTGCCGGCGGTACCGGCGGGGCGGCCGGTGTCGGCGGCGGTGGGAGCCAGGGTGCCGGCGGGCAGGGCGGCACCGGCGGCCTGGGCGGGGTCGGTGGCGTCGGTGGCACCGGCACCGACAACAGCGCCGGTCTCGGAGTCGCGGGCGGTACGGGCGGCCAGGGCGGCACCGGAGGTATCGGCGGGGCGGCCGGCGCGGGCGGCACCGGCTCTTCGACCGGGCTGGCGGGAACCGCCGGCACCGGCGGCATCGGCGGCCAAGGCGGCGTCGGCGGCACCGGCGGTGCGGGCAGCGCCGGGGCGGCGGGTGGCGGTCAGGGCGGTCAGGGCGCCTCGGGTGGTGCCGGCGGGGCGGGTGGCACCGGCGGGGCGCACGGTGCCGGTGGCGGCGGCAGCCAGGGTGTCGGTGGGCAGGGCGGCACCGGCGGCCTGGGCGGGGTCGGTGGCGTCGGTGGCACCGGCACCGACAACAGCGCCGGTCTCGGAGTCGCGGGCGGCACGGGCGGCCAGGGCGGCACCGGCGGTACTGGCGGGGCAGCCGGCGCCGGCGGCACCGGCTCTTCGCCCGGGCTGGCGGGCCCCGCCGGGAGCGGGGGCGTCGGCGGCCAAGGCGGTGCCGGCGGCACCGGCGGTGCGGGCAGCACCGGGGCGGCGGGTGGTGGGCAGGGCGGTCAGGGCGCGGCGGGCGGTGCCGGCGGGGCGGGTGGCACCGGCGGGGCGCACGGTGCCGGTGGCGGTGGCAGCAAAGGCGCCGGCGGGCAGGGCGGCAACGGCGGCCTCGGCGGGGTCGGCGGTGTCGGCGGTGTCGGTGGTACCGGCAGCAATGGAACCCAGGGTGTGGCCGGCGGCGTGGGTGGCCTCGGTGGCACTGGCGGCACCGGCGGGGCGGCCGGCGCGGCCGGCAGCGGCTCTTCGACCGGGCTGGCGGGCACCGCCGGTAGCGGTGGCGTCGGCGGCCAAGGCGGTGCCGGCGGCACCGGCGGTGCGGGCAGCGTGGGGGCGGCCGGCGGTGGGCAGGGCGGCCAGGGCGCCGCGGGCGGTGCCGGCGGCACCGGTGGGCTCGGCGGCGCGGCCGGTGGCGGTGGCGGTGGCAGCCAGGGCGCCGGCGGGCAGGGCGGCAACGGCGGCCTCGGCGGGGTCGGCGGGGTCGGCGGCACCGGCAGCAGCGGAACTCAAGGTGTGGCCGGCGGCGTAGGTGGCCTCGGCGGCACCGGCGGCACCGGCGGCAGCGCCGGCCAAGGCGGCAGCGGATCGAGCACCGGTGCGGCCGGTGCTGCCGGGTCCGGTGGAGCTGGCGGACGCGGCGGCACCGGCGGCCAAGGCAGCGCGGGCAGCGCCGGGGCGGCCGGCGGCGGGCAGGGCGGCCAGGGCTCCGCAGGGGGTACCGGCGGAATCGGCGGGCTCGGCGGAGCCGTCGGCTCCGGTGGCGGCGGCAGCCAGGGTGTCGGCGGGCAAGGAGGCAGCGGCGGCGTCGGCGGGGTCGGCGGTCAAGGCGGCAGCGGAATCAACGGAACCCAAGGTGTGGCCGGCGGCGTGGGCGGCCTCGGCGGCACCGGCGGCACCGGCGGGACGGCCGGCCAAGGCGGCAGCGGATCCAGCACCGGCGCGGCCGGCTTGGCCGGGTCCGGTGGCATTGGTGGCCAGGGCGGCACCGGCGGTAGTGGCGGCTCGGGCAGCGCGGGCTCCGCCGGTGGTGGGCCGGGCGGCCAGGGCGCCGCGGGTGGTGCCGGCGGCACCGGTGGAGTCGGCGGGGCGGCTGGCTCCGGTGGCGGCGGCAGCCAGGGCATCGGCGGGCAGGGCGGTAGCGGCGGCCAAGGCGGGATTGGCGGCCAAGGCGGTACCGGCACCGACAACAGCGCCAATCCCGGAGTGGTCGGCGGCACCGGCGGCCTCGGCGGCACCGGCGGCACCGGCGGGACGGCCGGCCAAGGCGGCAGCGGATCCAGCACCGGCGCGGCCGGCTTGGCCGGGTCCGGTGGTGTTGGTGGCCAGGGCGGCACCGGCGGTAACGGCGGGGTGGGCAGCGCGGGGTCCGCCGGTGGCGGGCAGGGCGGCCAGGGCGCCGCGGGTGGTGCCGGCGGTACCGGCGGACTCGGCGGGGCGGCCGGCTCCGGTGGCGGCGGCAGCCAGGGTGTCGGCGGGCAGGGCGGCAGCGGCGGCCTCGGCGGTTTCGGCGGCGTCGGTGGCACCGGCACCGACAACAGCGCCCATCCCGGGGTGGCGGGCGGTACCGGGGGCCAGGGCGGCACCGGGGGCAGTGGTGGGGCAGCCGGAGCCGGGGGTGCGGGATTCACCCAGGGCGCTTCGGGCATCGCCGGTAACGGTGGCGGCGGTGGCACTGGCGGCACCGGCGGTAATGGCGGGGTGGGCAGCGCGGGGGCCGCCGGTGGTGGGCAGGGCGGTCAAGGTGCCAGCGGGGGTGCCGGCGGTGTGGGCGGTACCGGCGGGGCGGCGGGTGCCGGTGGCGGCGGCAGCCAGGGTGTCGGCGGGCAGGGCGGCAGCGGCGGCCTCGGCGGGGTCGGCGGTCAAGGCGGCACCGGCATCAACGGAACCCAAGGTGTGGCCGGTGGCGTGGGCGGCCTCGGCGGCACCGGCGGCACCGGCGGGGCGGCCGGCCAAGGCGGCAGCGGCTCTTCGACCGGGCTGGCGGGCACCGCCGGTAGTGGTGGCGTCGGCGGCCAAGGCGGCACCGGCGGTAATGGCGGCGCGGGCAGCACCGGGGCGGCCGGCGGCGGCCAGGGCGGCCAGGGCGGCCAGGGCGCCGCGGGCGGTGCCGGCGGCACCGGCGGGCTCGGCGGAGCGGCCGGTGTCGGCGGCGGCGGCAGCCAGGGCATCGGCGGGCAGGGCGGCGGCGGCGGCCAAGGCGGGATTGGCGGCCAAGGCGGCACCGGCACCGACGACAGCGCCAATCCCGGAGTGGTCGGCGGCACCGGCGGCCTCGGCGGCACCGGCGGCACCGGCGGGGCGGCCGGCCAAGGTGGCAGCGGATCCAGCACCGGCGCGGCGGGTACCGCCGGGTCCGGCGGGGCTGGTGGCCAGGGCGGCACCGGCGGCCAAGGCAGCGCGGGCAGCCAGGGTGCGGCCGGCGGCGGGCAGGGTGGCCTCGGCGCCGCGGGTGGTGCCGGCGGCACCGGCGGGCTCGGCGGGACGGCCGGCTCTGGTGGCGGCGGCAGCCAAGGTGTCGGCGGGCAGGGCGGCACCGGCGGCCTCGGCGGCGTCGGCGGCCAAGGCGGCAGCGGAACCAACGGAGCCCAAGGTGTGGCCGGCGGAGCGGGTGGCCTCGGCGGCACCGGCGGCACCGGCGGGACGGCCGGCCAAGGCGGCAGCGGATCCAGCACCGGCGCGGTCGGCATGGCCGGTGGCGGTGGGGCCGGCGGCCAGGGGGGCACCGGCGGTAACGGCGGTGCGGGCAGCACCGGGGCCGGCGGCGGCGGGCATGGCGGTCAGGGCGCCGCGGGCGGTGCCGGCGGCACCGGCGGGCTCGGCGGGGCGGCCGGCTCCGGTGGAGACGGCAGCCAGGGCGTCGGCGGCCAGGGCGGCACCGGCGGCCTCGGCGGGGGCGGCGGCCAAGGCGGCGCGGGCACCGACAACACCGCCAACCCCGGAGTGGTTGGCGGCACCGGAGGTCAGGGCGGCACCGGGGGCACCGGCGGCAGCGCCGGCCAAGGCGGCAGCGGATCCAGCACCGGCGCGGTGGGCGTGGCCGGTGGCGGTGGGGCTGGCGGCCAGGGCGGCATTGGAGGCACCGGCGGCGCGAATGCGACCGGCGGCGCCGGCGGCCAAGGCGGCACCGGCGGCCAAGGCAGCACCGGCAGCAACGCCATCGCCACTAACGGCAACGGCGGCGCCGGCGGCCAAGGGGGCGTGGGCGGCGCCGGCGGCCAAGGCGGCACCGGCGGCGCCTCTGGCAATGGCGGCGCCGGCGGCAACGGCGGCAACGGCGGCGTCGGCGGCGGCGGTGGGGCGCCCACCGGCAGCGGTTCCGGCGGCAACGGGGGCAACGGCGGCGATGCGGGCGCGGGCGGCAACGGCGGCAGCATTGGCAGCGGCGGCCTCGCCGGGGGCAGCGCCGGCAACGGTGGTAACGGCGGCGCAGGTGGCCAAGGGAGTAGCGGGGGCGCGGGCATCAGCAGCGTCGGCGGCAGCGGGGGCAACGGCGGCGACGGCGGCGGCGGTGGCGCCGGCGGCAACCCCGGCCTAGGTGCCAGCAAACAAGACAACATAAACAACTCAGTGTTCTTCGGCACCGGCGGCAACGGTGGTGCCGGCGGCAACGGTGGTGCCGGCGGCAATGGTGACAACGGCGCGACCGGCGATAACCCCGGCTTCGCCGGCGGTAGCGGCGGCCAGGGCGGCCAGGGCGGCCAGGGCGGCGCGGCGAACCAGCCCAACGGAAACGACCACGGGCTGTTTGGGTTCAACGGCAACGGCGGTCCGGGCGGCAATGGCGGCGCCGCCGGCAATGGCGGTAACGGAGGCACCGGCAACAGCACCGTCGGGGGCACCGGAGGAAACGGGGGCAGCGGCGGGGCGGCCGGCGCGGGCGGCGCACCCGGCAACGGCTACGACTCCGCGCCTGGAAGCGAAGCGCTGCCCATCGGCACCGGCGGGACCGGCGGTACCGGCGGGGCCGCCGGCACCGGGGGCAACGGCGGGCAAGGCGACAACGGCTTCAACGGCGGCCAAGGTGGCAACGGCGGCCAAGGCGGCACCGGCGGAACCGGCGGCGACGGCAGCGGCAATTACGACAGCCAAGGACCCAACGGCGGGAACGCCGGTGCCGGCGGCGTCGGCGGCGTCGGCGGCCAAGGCGGCACCGGCGGCGTCGGCGCCAACGGCGGCACCGGTGGCAATGGTGGCCAAGGCGGCACCGGCGCGAACGCCGGCGACGGCGGCACCGCGCAATACACCGGCACAGGTTCCTACGGCGGCACCGGAGGCACCGGCGGCAACGGTGCCAACGCCGGAGCCGCCGGCAACGGCGGCGCCGCAGGCACCGGTGGCAGCGGCGGCGCCAGCGGCAATGGCGCCAACGGCGGCAACGGCGGCAACGGCGGCGACGGCGCCAGCGGCGGCCCAGACGGCGTTTACGGCACCAACGGCGCCGGCGGCACCGGAGGAGCCGGCACTCTGCACGGCAACACCGGCAACGCCGGCACCCCGGGCGCGACGGGCGGCACGGGCAACAGCACCCTGACAAACGCCACCGTCGCACTGCACATGAACGATGTCACCGAGCCGGTGATATACATCTCCGTAAACGGCGGCCAGATGGTGCCCGTGCTGGTTGACACCGGATCCACCGGTCTCGTTATGGAAAACCCATACGTCCCAACACTAAACCTCGGCTCCGCCATCGGGTCGGGTTCGGCCGGTTACAGCGGCGGGCTGACCTACAGCTACACCTCGTATTCGACGACGGTGAATTTCGGGAACGGCATCGTCACCCTGCCGACCGGCGTCAACGTCGTCAGCGCGGGATCGGAGGCAGCCTTCCAGCAATATTTCGCCGCCGCTGGCGTGGATGGCGTTTTGGGTATTGGGCCGAACAACGGATTCCCGGGCACCAGCACCGTGATCCCGGCATTGCCGGGCCTGCTCAACAACGGTGTGCTCATCAACGAATCCCAGGGCGTGCTGGAGTTCGGTCCCAACCCGCTGCCGAGCAGCATCTCGGTTACCGGGGCGCCGATTGCCCCCGTGGACGTCCGGATCAATAACGGGCCTCTCCAAACCACTTCCGTGTTCATCGATTCCGGTGGTGTGTACGGAACCATCCCGTCATCCCTGCTCGGGACGGGCCAGGTCTCGGGAGCCGTGCCTGCGGGAACAACCATTTCGGTCTACGACAGCACGGGTCAGACGCTGCTGTACTCGTACACGACGACCGCGACCAACAGTCCGACGGTTACGTCGGGAGGCGACATGAATACCGGGTATGAGCCCTTCGCGCAGCAGCCGGTGTACATCAGCTATGACCCCACCGCTGTCGGGACCACAATCTTTGATGCCTGACGTACAGGCAGCACTGCCCGCGAAAGCTAACCGAACAGTGACGGCACCACGGCGTCGATCAGGTGGGGTCCCGGTTCGGCGAAAGCTGCGCGCAACGCGTCGGCCAACTCCTCAGCGGTGCTGACCCGACGCGCCGGAACTCCCAAGCCCTCGGCCATCTTGACGAAATCCATTGTGGGACGCGACAAATCGAGCAGATCAAGCGCCTTGGGGCCGGGAGTTGAACCGGCCCCGACGCGCTGCAGCTCGACCCGCAGAATGTCGTAGGCGCTGTTGTCGTAGAGCACGGTGGTCACATTGAGGTTCTCGCGTGCCTGGGTCCACAACCCCGAAATCGTGTACATCGCAGACCCGTCGGATTCCAGGCAGAGCACCGGACGATCGGGGGCGGCCACCGCGGCACCCACCGCGGCCGGAATCCCGTAGCCGATCGCCCCGCCGGTCAGCGTCAGCCAATCATGGGCCGGCGCCCCGGCGGTGGCCTGCGGAAGCAGCAGACCGGACGTGTTCGACTCGTCGACGACGATCGCGCGTTCGGGCATCAGCGCTCCGATCACGTCGGCGGCCGACGCGGACGTCAGGGCACCCGCCGGCAGCTGCGGGCGCCAGGCCGCCGCCACCGGTGCCACCGTCCCGGGCGCCACCTCGTCGGCCATTGCGGCTAAAGCGTCTGCCGCACCGCTGTGTTCGGCAAGCACGTGCACCTCGCAGCCAGCCGGCACCAGGTCGCTGGGCGCGCCGGGGTATGCGAAGAAGGACACCGGCGACTTGGCGCCGGCCAGCACCAGATGCTTGGCGCCATCGAGTTGGGCCGTGGCAGCTTCGGCGAAGTACGCGAGCCGGTCGACGGCGGGGACGCCCGCGCCGCGCTCCAACCGCGTGGGAAATGTCTCGCACAACAACCGGGCCCCGGTTGCCTGGGCGATCCGCGCGGCCGCGGCCAGCCCTGGCCCGCGGGTGGCGTCGCCGCCGATCATGACCACCGTGGGTTCCCCCGAGCGCAGCACCTCCAGTACTTCACGCGCCAACGACGGGTCGGCACCCGCCGGCTGCGCGGGCACGGCGGACGCGGGCTGCGCCCCGTCGGACCAAGACACGTCGGCGGGCAGAATCAGCGTCGAGATCTGCGTGCCGGACCGGCTGGCGGCGATGGCGTCGGCGGCATCCGATCCGACGTCGGCGCTGTCTTCGGTGCGGCGCATCCATCCCGAGACGCTACCGGCCAGCGCGTCGATGTCGGATTCCAGTGGGGCGTCGTACTTTTTGTGATAGGTGGCATGGTCGCCGACGACAACCACGATCGGAACCCGGGCGCGGCGCGCGTTGTGCAGGTTGGCAAGTCCGTTACCCAACCCCGGGCCCAGGTGTAGCAGCACCGCGGCCGGCCGGTCGGCGATGCGGGCGTAACCATCAGCCGCGCCGGTGGCCACACCCTCGAAAAGGGCTAGCACACCACGCATTTGCGGAACGGTGTCCAGCGCGGCCACGAAGTGCATCTCCGACGTGCCGGGGTTGGCGAAGCACACGTCGACGCCGCCGTCGACCAGGGTGTTGATCAGGGCCCGGGCACCGTTCACTTGATTGCCTCCAGTCTGAAGACGCGCTTGGCGTTGCCGTGCAGGAAGTCTCGGCGGGCCTCGTCGGTCAGGCCGAGTTCATCCAACCCCGCCAAAGCGTGCGAGTGGGCGATCATCGGGTAGTTCGTGCCGAACAAGACTTTCCGTTGTCCGGTACCGGTTTTCATGAACCGGACGAGCTCGTCCGGGAGCCGTTTGATGGTGTAGGCCGAGGTGTCGATGTAGACGTTCTCGTGTTTCCGGGCCACCGCGACCATCTCCTCGGTCCAGGGATAGCCGACGTGACCGCAGACAATGACGAGCTCAGGGAAATCGAGGGCGACCTGGTCGATGTAGGGAATCGGGCGTCCGGTCTCCGATGGCCGCAGCGGGCCGGTGTGCCCGACCTGGGTACAGAACGGCATCGCGGACTCCACGCATTCGGCGAACAACGGATAGTAACGGCGATCGGTGGGCGGCGCGTTCCACAGCCACGGCACGACCCGCAGACCCACGAAGCCCTCACTGACCCGGCGCCTCAGCTCACGGACCGCCGCCATCGGACGATCGAGGTCGACCGTGGCGAGGCCGGCGAATCGGTTCGGGTGCAACCGGACCCATTCGGCGACCTCGTCGTTCGAGATCAGGTCCTGCCCGCCCGGACCGCGCCACGCGCTGAGCAGGCCGAGGTCGACGTCGGCGGCGTCCATCGACGCGACGGTCGCCTCGATCGGGATCTCGGTGTCGGGGATCGCCCCACCGATCCAGCGCCGCAGCGAGGCCAACATCTCGCTGCGCAGGAACCGTTGGGTCGGATGCTGCATCCAGGCATCGATCGTCATCGCGCTTCGACACTAGCGCGCCGCGAAGCGGCGGGAGGAGAAGGCCGGCAATTGGAAAGTAGACGCCCCGCCGGGGCCGTCGGCGATGCCGGTTAGGCGGCCAGCGCGGCGCGAGCGGCGGCTTCCGTCTGCCGCGCGTACCCGCCGCCAAATAACACGACATGCGCCAGCAGCGGGAAGAGTTGGTGCAGCCCGATGCGGCTGCGCCAGCCGGGTGTCAGCGTTCTCATCCGCTGGTAACCCGCGAGGACGGCGTCGTAGTGCGGGCAGCCGAACAGCGCGAGCATCGCCAGGTCGGTCTCACGGTGACCGCCGTGCGCAGCCGGGTCGATCAGCACCACCCCGTCGGGCGTCCACATCACGTTGCCGCTCCACAAATCGCCGTGCAGCCGGGCCGGCTGGTCATCGTCGTCGAAGTCACCCGCGCGGCATCGTGCCGCGACGGCGTCGATCGCGGCACGGGTGGAAGCGTCGAGTTGCGCCGCCGCGAGCTCGGCCATTGGGACCAGCCGCTCTTCGGCGTAAAAATCGCCCCAGCGCCGGTGCGGCCGCAGCGACATCGGCAAAGGCTGCGATAACGGCCCGAAGAACCCGGGCCCGTTCCACCCGGCGGGCCCCGCGCCGAACGCCGCGGCACCCGCGTCGTGCGTGACGGCCAGTTGGCTGCCGAACGTGTACGCCGCCTCGGAGCTCGGAGCCACCGAATCAAGCCGCCGCAGGGTCAGGCTCGTCGCGCCAACGAAAACAACCTGCGCGCAAGGCGCGCCGCCGTCGACACTTGAAAGCCATCGCAACCCTGCCGCTTCCCAAGCGAAGAAGCCGGTGGGCGCGCCGGGGTGGTGCTTGACGAAGTCGGTCACCCCGCGACCGGCCTACACCTCGGAGCGCATCAGGCCGTCACGTGGCTTGCATGCACGTCGTCGGCGGCCCGCAACTCGGTCTGTTCCTTTGCCCACCGGTAGTCGGGTTTGCCTGCGGGCGAACGCTTTACCTCGTCGACCAGCCAAAGGCTGCGCGGCACTTTGTATCCCGCGATCTCGGAACGCACAAAGCTGTCCAGCTCCGCCAGCGACGGCCGGCACCCCGCGCGGGGCTGCACGACGGCGGCCACGTGCTGCCCGTAACGGGGATCGGGCACACCGACCACCAAGGCGTCGAAGACGTCGGGATGGCCCTTCAGCGCGGCCTCGACCTCCTCGGGGTAGATCTTCTCCCCGCCGCTGTTGATCGACACCGAACCGCGGCCCAGCATGGTGACGGTCCCGTCGGCCTCGACCACTGCGTAGTCACCGGGGATGGCGTAGCGCACACCGTTGATGGTGCGGAAGGTCTCGGCCGTCTTCTTCTCGTCTTTGTAGTAGCCGACCGGAATGTTGCCCTTCTTGGCGATGAAGCCGCGCACGCCCGAGCCCGGTTGCACCTCGTTGCCCTCGTCGTCGAGGACGACGGTGCGATGGTCGATGGCCACGCGTGGTCCGCCGCTGTGCGGCGCACCCGCAGCGACGACGCTGGTGCCGCCAAACCCGGTCTCGGAGGAGCCGATTGAGTCCGTGATGACCCGATTCGGCAGCAGCTCGAGCAGCCTCTCCTTGATACTCGGCGAGAACAACGCCGCCGTGCTGGCGAGCAGGAACAGCGACGACAGGTCGTAGTCGTGGTCCTTGTCCAGCGCGTCAAGCAACGGCCGCGCCATGGCGTCGCCGGTGAAGAACAGCAGGTTCACCTTGTGATCGTGAATCGTCCGCCACACCTGGTCGGCGTCGAATTCCGGTGCGAGCAGAGTGGTTTGGCCCGCGAAGATCGACATCCAGGTGGACGACTGCGTGGCGCCGTGGATCATTGGCGGGATCGGATAGCGGATCATCGGCGGGTTCTGCGCGGCGGCCTTGGCCAGGTCGTACTCGTCCTTGACGAATTCGCCTGTCGCAAAATCGGTTCCGCCGAACAGCACCCGGTAGATGTCCTCGTGCCGCCACATCACTCCCTTGGGGAAGCCTGTGGTGCCGCCGGTGTAAAGCAGGTAGATGTCGTCGGCGCTCCGCTCACCTAGAAGCTCGCCGAAGTCGCGCTCGGGTGAGCCCTGTGCGATCGCCGAGTAGAACTCGACGCCGCCGTAGCGCGCGTAGTCCTGAGAGTCCTTGTCGCTCCCGTCCTCGATGACGAGGATCGTCTTGACCTCGGGGGTGTCCGGTAGCACGTTGGCGACCCGGTCTGAGTACTGGCGTTCGTGCACCAGCGCGACCATGTCGGAGTTGTCGAACAGGTAACGAAGTTCGCCCTCGACGTAGCGGAAGTTGACGTTCACCAGGATGGCGCCCGCCTTCACGATGCCGAGCATCGCGATGACGATCTCGTTGCGGTTGCGGCAGTACAGTCCGACCTTGTCGTCCTTCTTCACGCCCTGATCGATCAGGTAGTGCGCGAGGCGGTTGGCCTTCTCCTCAAGTTCGGCGTAGGTCAACTTCTCGTCGCCGCAGATCAAGGCGACACGGTCAGGCACAGCGTCGATGGCGTGCTCGGCGAGATCGGCAATATTCAGGGCCACGGCCACCAAACTAGAACGTGTTACATTTCTTGACAAGCTCGTGCTCGTTATCGAGGGAAAGGCGGTAGCCGTGGTCGAGGCGTCAGCAAACGAACAACCGGGGCCTGACGCGCTGGTTGACCAGCGCGGTCACACTCTCATCGTCACGTTGAACCGGCCACACGCCCGCAACGCCCTGAGCACCGAAATGATGGAAATCATGGTGCAGGCCTGGGATCGCGTCGACAACGATCCAGACATCCGATGCTGCATCCTGACCGGGGCCGGTGGCTACTTCTGCGCCGGCATGGACCTGAAAGCGGCAACCAAGAAGCCGCCGGGTGAATCATTCAAGGACGGTAGCTACGACCCGTCGCGGATCGACGCCTTGCTGAAGGGTCGCCGGCTGAGCAAACCGCTGATCGCGGCCGTCGAAGGACCCGCGATCGCCGGCGGCACCGAGATCCTGCAGGGCACCGACATCCGGGTCGCCGGCGAGAGCGCCAAATTCGGCATCTCGGAGGCCAAATGGAGCCTGTACCCGATGGGCGGATCGGCCGTGCGACTGGTGCGGCAGATCCCCTACACGGTCGCCTGCGACCTGCTGCTCACCGGCCGGCACATCACCGCAGCCGAGGCCAAGGAGATGGGGCTCATCGGATATGTCGTCCCCGACGGGCGGGCGCTGACCAAGGCGCTCGAGATCGCGGAAATCATCGAGAACAACGGACCGCTGGCCGTGCAGGCGATCCTGCGGGCGATCCGCGAAACCGAGGGCTTGGCCGAAAACGACGCCTTCAAGATCGACACCCAGATCGGTATCAAGGTGTTCCTGTCCGACGACGCCAAGGAAGGCCCACGGGCGTTCGCCGAGAAGCGCAAGCCCAACTTCCAGAACCGCTAGCCGCGCTTCTTCACCTCTTTTCGCCGCGAGCGTAACGCTACTGCGAATTTTCGCGGCCGGATTTTCGCCGTGGCGTTACGGTCGCGGCAAGAGCTAGCCGAGAGGCGCGCTCGGGGTGAAGACCACCGGCATTTTCTCGAGGCCGGACACGAAGTTCGCCGGCCGCAGCGGCAGCGCGGCATCCGACACCAGCCGCATGTCCGGAATGCGTTGCAGGAGGCGGGTCTGCATGATCGACAGCTCCAGCCGGGCCAGCTGGTTGCCCAGGCAGAAGTGCGTCCCAAAGCCGAACGCGAGGTGGTTATTCGGGTAGCGCTCGATGTTGAAGCTCTCCGGGTCCTCGAACACCTTCTCGTCGAAGTTCGCCGACTCGAACAGCAGGATCATCTTTTCGCCCTGGTGCAAAGCGGTGCCGTGGAATTCGGTGTCGGCGATGATCGTGCGCGCCATGTTCTTCACCGGCGCGGTCCAGCGCAACATCTCCTCGATCGCGTTGGGAAGCAGCCCAAGGTCGTCGACCAGACGCCGGTGCTGATCGGGGTGCAGCAGCAGCTGCCGTGTTCCGCCGGAAAGCGTGTGACGGGTGGTCTCGTCGCCGCCGATCAGCAAGAGCAACACCTCGGTGACGATCTGGTGGTCCTCTAGCTTCGATCCTTCGACCTCCGCGTGCACCAGGACGCTGACCAGATCGTCGGTCGGCTCCGACTTGCGGGCCTCGATCATCCCCATCATGTATCCGCTGTAAGCGGCGAAGGCATCCATGGTGACCTGGATATCCGCTTCGGCAGCAGTGCTGCTCAACGAACTGACCAGATCGTCGGACCACTTCAGGAACATCTCGCGTTCTTCCGGACGCACACCGAGCATGTCGCCGATGACCGCCATCGGCAGCGGCGCGGCCAGGTCCCAGACGAAGTCACACTCGCCGCGTTCGCATACCGCGTCGATCAGCGTGTCGCATAGCGAATTGATCTTGGATTCCAGATCTTTCACGCGCTTGCGGGTGAAGCCGTAGTTGACGAGCTTGCGCCGCAACAGGTGTTGCGGGTCGTCCATCTCGATCATCATCTCGACGCCGGGCTGGTCGGGCCGGATGCCGCCGGCGTTGGAGAACAGCTCGGGTTTGCGCTCGGCCTCAATGACCGCCTGGTATGTCGACGCGGCGGCCAGCCCGTTGCGATCCCGGAACACCGGCTCGTTCTCCCGCATCCAGCGGTACACGGCCCGGGAGTCACCCGCGTAGAACGTGCCGTCGGTCAGATCCACGTCGGGTCTGGTCGTTGAAGTCACTGTCATGAGATCTCCTGGGCATCGCCGAACGTCATTTGTACGTGCTCGGCAGAACTGGACAACATCGCGCGTTTCGGAAGGCCCAGCGATGCCAATTCTTTCGCGTAGGGATGATCGCCCAGTTTGACACGTACCCCACCGAATCGGGTGCGCACACCGTCCAGCGTGTGTTCGAAGGCCGTTTCGCGGGTGACGCCATCGCGATGCGAATAGCTGCGCTGCGCTTGCTGGCGCGGGGTCAGCCGGAAGGGCAGGCCGGGGCGGAATTCCATGCCGATGACCAGTTGCCCGTCAACGCTGCAGTCGAAACCAAACTGACGACCCTCTCGAACGGTGAAGTCCGCCATCACTTTCGGGTAGCCCCAGATCTTGGTTCCCGCCTCCAGCGTGAAGGCCTGGTCGACGGGCAGGTGGTGGATGAAGGCGCCGGCTGACTGCAGCGACCGCGGCCCGCTCGCGTTCGACCCTGGCGGGTTGACCATCACGCTGGTGCCGAATTCGTAGTACTGACCCAGGTCGCCATCGATGTAGTGCATCAGCATCAGCACCACGATCGCGCGCCCGGGCAGGTAACGGCAGACCTGCAGGGCGCTGTAGTCGATCAGGTGCTGCGCGGCGTCGGCGTCGACGGAGAACATCGCCATGTGCTGATTTGCCGAGCGGATCTGCACCGGCATCGTGATCACCGTGCCCGCGATGGTGTGCTGCGAGGCTGTCATCGGGCCAATCTAGAACGCGTTCTAATGCCCTGGCAAGGAGGGCTTAAACCAGCGTCGCGAGCTCGCGGATCTGCTCAGCATTGCGCCCGTTCACAACCATCATCGTGACACCGGCGGCCTCCCAGACCTTGACCTGCTTACGCACGTAGTCCATGTCGCCGACGATCGCGGCGTCGTCGACAAGCTCGTCGGGAATGACCGTTGCGGCCTTGTCCTTCTGGTTGCTGCGGAACAGCTTCGTCACATCGTCGACCACTTCCGAATAGCCCATCCGGCGATAGACGTCGGCGTGGAAGTTGGTGTCCTCTGCGCCCATGCCGCCCATGTAGAGGGCCAGATAGGGCTTCATGGCCGTGAATGTGGCGGCCCGGTCGTCGGTGATGACGACGGTGGCCGTCGCGCAGATCTCGAAGTCCTCGCGGCTGCGGCGCGCGCCGGGGCGCGCGAACCCTTCATCGAGCCATTCGTTGTAGGTGTCGGCCATCCGCGGCGTGTAGAAGATGGGCAGCCAGCCGTCGCAGATCTCACCGGCCAGCGCGACGTTCTTGGGTCCCTCGGCGCCCAGCATGATCGGGATGTCGGCGCGCAGCGGGTGGGTGATGGGCTTGAGCGGCTTGCCCAGGCCCGTGGTGCCCTCGCCGGTCCGCGGCAGCGGATAGTGCGGCCCGTCGCTGGTCACCGGCGCTTCCCGAGCCCACACCTGCCGGATGATGTCGATGTATTCGCGGGTGCGGGCCAGCGGCTTGGGAAACGATTGCCCGTACCAGCCCTCCACGACCTGCGGCCCGGATACCCCGAGCCCGAGAATGTGCCGGCCTCCGCTGAGGTGGTCGAGCGTCAGCGCGGCCATCGCGCACGCGGTGGGGGTGCGGGCGGAAAGCTGGACCACCGACGTGCCCAGTCGCACCCGCTGAGTCG
>NZ_JBKQOI010000033.1:0-7985 GCF_052145595.1 Mycobacterium sp.
ACAATGCGGTTGACCTTCGGCCGCGGGCTGGGGCCGGGTATCGGATCTAACACCACCGGCCGGATCCCGGCCAATCCCAGTTCGCGGGCCAGCATCAGCCCATCCGGGCCTGCCCCCGCGATGACGACGTCAATCACTTGGCCCGCCCAACTCCCGGCTGGCTCTGGTGATCACCGCAACACGACCCACCAGCGTTACCTCCGCGTTTATCTGCTGTCCGATAGCTTGCGAAACGCCCCTCAATCGTGTCATGCCGCATCGTGGGCAGAACCCCCGAACGACACTTGTTCATGGCAATGCCTATCCCGACAAGCGCGGGCATGGGAACTCATAGGCGCTGCGCCAGCATGCGCCGGTCGGTCGAGGACCAGGAGCCCGAGTGCCGCCAGGAGTGCGACCGGAACGGCTGGCCTGTGCGAGTTGTGTACTGCGACAACTCCATTGGTGCCTCACGCTACTCCGCTATTTCACTCTCCAGCCAACTTCCCCTGTCGCCTCATAGTCGACACGACGGCCCATCTCCACGGCGTGGTCCGCAAAGCGTTCATAGAACCGACCCAGCAGGGTGACATCGCCGGCTGCTGCGACGCCATGCTTCCACTCTGCGTCCATCAAGGCGCTGAATGGCCGCTGGTGGAGCTGATCGATTGAATCGTCCTCTCGGCTGATCTCAGCGGCTTGCTTCGGATCACGCGATAGCACCACGTCCTTGGCGCTGTTGCCGAGGTCTACGGCAATCCGTCCCATCTCGGCGAAGTAGCCTTTGACCTCGTCGGGCAGGGCGCGGTGGGGATGGCGGCGGCGAGCGATTTTCGCGACGTGGAGTGCCAGTGCGCCCATCCGTTCAGCGTCTGCCACGTTCTGTAAGGAACCAACGACGAGCCGCAGGTCGCCCGCGACAGGCGCTTGCAACGCGAGCAACACAAAGGCAGCTTCCTCTGCGCGCGTTTGCAGGTGGGCAAGCTCGTCATGGTCGGTAATAACCTGTTCGGCCATGGCCAGGTCCGAGTGTAGTAGCGCCTGTGTCGCACGGTCCATCGCCAATCCGGCGAGGCCGCACATTTTGCTGAGCATTTCAGTAAGCGAGTCGAGTTGTCCATGGAACGCCGTGCGCAAGACATCACCCTATAGGGCGTGGACCCAGCGCAATGGCGCTAGTGAACTGGTCATGAACACAATCTTGCCGGATAATTGAAGAACTTGCTTTGGGCGGTCCAGGGAACAAATGTTGATCGCAGTGCAATTCGTGCTAGGGGGTAATAATGCCGCTGGCCGGTTTGCTGACGCGGATCGTGGCCTTCCTGCGAGCGGGCTACGCCGAGGGCGTTCCGGCGAATGACTACATTCCCCTCTTGGCGCTGCTCCGCCGCCGCCTGGCCGACGACAAGGTCTTAGCCGTTGCTACCGAATTAATGTCCACCGGACACACGCCGGTCGAGGGAACTGACGTGCGACTTGCGGTTCCCAAGCTGACCGACGACATGCCCTCGCCTGAAGACGCCGAGCATGTGAAGCGTCGGCTCGTTGCGGCTGGCTGGCCGGTTACAGATGCTCTGGGTTTCCTGGGGTAGACGCTAGTGGCAACGACGGACACGGGTGATAAACCACCGACGGACAGCGCCAGTGCTGCCAAGGTCATTCCCCTCACCCGACGTTCTGAGCGGGTCCAGGCCCAACTCTTCGCCAAAATGCTGCGCCGCGAGATCGCAACGATGAAGAAGAAAGTGACCAACGCCGAATCAGCGTGGCAACACCGTTGTGAATCCGAAGGTTACGTCGATCCTCCGGAGCGTTTAGCGGTGGTGCGGGAACGCATTGCCGAAGCGAGAAGAATGCTCAACGCGCTGAATGCCCGGTTCCCTCGGAGCTAAGCGCCAATTCGCTAGCGCATACGCGCAATAATCGTGCGCATTACACCGAGCAGTTCATGCTGTGCGCGCTGGGTGATGGCGGCGGTCTTCACGGCCGTGGAACCGTGAAATGTGCCCGGGAACAGATGTAGTTCGCAGCCAACGCCCGCGTGAAGGAGAGCTTGCGCGTAGGCGATCGCTTCGTCTCGCAGCGGATCGAACTGGGCAACCGAGATATACGCCGGAGGTAGTCCACTGAAGTCGGTGGCACGGGCGGGAGCGGCATAGGGCGACACCGCGTCGGTGCCCCGGATGTCTGACCCAAGGTAGGCATCCCAACTCATGATGGCGATGCTCCGGTTCCAGATTGGGGTATCGATGCAGGTCTGCATGCTTGGTGTGTGAAGTCGATCATCGAGTTCGGGGGTCAGCAGAAACTGAAAAGCGATGTGCGGGCCGCCCCGGTCGCGAGCTAGGTGCGTCAACGTTGCGGCCAAGCCGGCGCCGGCGCTGCTGCCATGAACGATGAAGTGTTGAGGCGAGATGCGGAGTTCGGTCGCATGCTCGGCGGCCCAACTCAGACCCCCGTACACATCGTGAAGTGGTCCGGGAAAGGGGGTCTCGGGCGCGAGGCGGTAGTTCACCGACATGACCGCGACGCCGAGGTCACGCGCCAGGCAGACGTTGGCGGGGTGATTGAGCGCCAAGTCGCCGGACACGAACCCCCCTCCGTGAATGTCGTAGATCAACGCAGTGGACCGGCGTTGATGAGGAAGGTAAATCCTCACTGGTACTTCGGGGGCGTCGCCGACGCTGGGCACCAGACGATCTTCCACTGTCACGCCGTCTAGATCGGGCGGTCGAGTGAAGTGTGCGGACATGGCGGCCGACTTGCGCATCGAGGCAACGCTGCCCGTTATCCCTGATACCGCCTCCGCAAACTCGGCGAGTTCAGGGTCTATCGCATAGGACACATCGCACGCCCTTCCCGGGATGGCGAGTCCCAGCCAACCCAATCGAACCGCAGTCGTGGAGTTGGCATCCAATGCCGCGCAGCAGCAGTGAAGCGACGCGAGCCGAGAAGGATTGTTTCTTGGTACGCGCCTTCACGCCGACCGGACACCCGTCCAGGCTAGCGGGCTGTTGTTAGCGACAAGACTCCAGCGGACACCGCTTCGCGTTCGCATTAGCTTCGACGAGTGTGGTCATGATGTGGGCACCGCTGGCGCCCAGCGGGTGACCGATCGCAATGGCGCCGCCGTTGACGTTCGTCTTGGCCAGATCAGGCCCGGTGTCATGAGCCCAGGCGAGCGTCGGCTTTACGGTGCGCAATGGGGCGCGTCCTCTCGCTTCCCCGACGCCGCGTCGAACGCTCAGCCCCCTCGGGCGAATTCGCCTAGTAGAGCGGCTCACCATCGTTCGACGGAAATGTCGTCGAGCGTCATCGGTCGGGCGTAGGACGGAGGCGTCGAAGGAGAGTGGCATGTGCCCGTAAGGATGTTGCGACCGGAGGGCATACTCGCACGGCTAGGGCGGCTCCTAGTTATGCCAGTGCCACGCCCAGTTCTTCGGCGAATACCTTGATCATGTGCTGGACGCCAATCTCGTTGCGTCCGATGATCATGTGGTCGTGCTGTCCGTGTCTGACACACTCGCCGCATTGGGGCAGCATCGCGAAGTCTTCGTCACGGACGGCTGCGTGGACCGCTTCAAAGACCGCGTCGTATCCGGCCTTCATGTCATCGGTCGTGGCAGGAACTCGGCCCATCCAACTGTGGCGGACCGTGCAGCGGGTCGGTTCCCCGGCGGGCAATATGTCGATGATTTCCACGCCGACAGGGCTGTTAGCGAGGATGAGGTTTGGATAGACCCAGTAGATCACTCCCATGTTCGCCAACGGTTCCAGCGACACGGCGGGGTCGGTATCCGCGTTGGTGATCCACGTGAACGGAAAGCCGATCCGGTGGTGCTTGCCGAACTCGTCATACACCATCGTGTTGGCGAGCGTGTTCTGCCCGATGAGGCTCTGGCCGTGGACGTAGGGGAAGTGGTAGCCCTCGGCGAACGCTTCCAGCGCGCCCTTCCATGACACCGCAGAATTGAACTCACGTTCTGTGTGATAGCCGTAGGAGTCGTAGTTCCACAGAGCAAGTTCGGCTCCGAAATCGCCGAGATGCGCGTCGAGGTCGATGCTGGCGTCGGAGGTCAGTACCGCCCAGATGAAGCCGTGTCGCTCCTCTGACGGCATTTCCACCAATCCGTAGTCTTTGGTGTTCATCGAATCGAAGCCGGCCTTGCCCGGAACCATGAACAATTCGCCGGTGTTCTTATAGGTCCAGGCGTGATACGGGCAGACAAATCGTGATGCGTTTCCCGATCCGCAGGCAGGCATTGCGCCACGGTGGCGGCAGTAGTTGAGAAAGACGTGGCTCGCACCGGAGCGGTCGCGGGTCACCAGCAGAGAATCCCCCAGCACTGAGCGGACCACGTAATCGTTTCTTCCGGGCACCTGTGCGGACGGGACGATGGCCAAGGGCACCCTGCGCAGAATCTGCGACTGCTCAATCTCGGTGATCTTCGGATCGCGGTAGTAGTGCAGTGGCACCCTCAGTTCACGCTCGGCGAGGTCCGTCGTTCCATCCAGGGCGTGCCGCAAGCCTCGTCGCGTCAGCGCCTCATCGGTGCCGCTCACAGGACTATCGGTCGTAGCGACCATCGCGCTCCTCCTTCGACAGGCATCATCAAATCTAGACCACACATTTACTGTATGTGTATGGTCGATGTCTAGCCTTGCTGTGTCAACCATCGGAGGGTCGCTGTGGACACCTGTACTGGCGAGTACGAACGACTCACTCGCGGATTGGGTGGATTGCAGTGCGACGGAAATCCATTCATCACCCTGACCAATCCTCTCAAGTTGCAGCACTGGTCGATGCCAGTTATCGAAGTGCTTCTCATCGTCGGGGCGGTCGCCTGCTTGGTCCATGCATTGCGTTGGCGTCGCGAACACGGCGATTCGTCCAACCTCGTGGTCTGGATCGCATCAATATTCGCCTTATTGATGGTCGAGCCCATCGCCTATTTCCCTCAGTGGTTCGGCCTACAAGACTTGCTCGGCCTGACCTTCGTACACAATCAGTTTTCGGTGCAGTTCCTGTTCGACCGGCTCCCGCTCTACATCGTGGCCATGTATCCCGTCTACACCTACGTCTCGTACGCCTTGATCCAGCGCACGGGAATCTTCAAACGTCACAACGCCATCGTTGGCGCTACCTGCGTGGCATTTGCGTTCCACTGCCTCTACGAAGTCGTCGACACCGTTGGAGTCCAATTTCGTTGGTGGGTTTGGAACAAGGACTTGTCAACCTCGGTGCCTTCGCTCGGTGTAGTTCCGTACTTGAATATCCAGGCGTTCTCGCTGGGAGTGCCGTTCGGCTTGGCCTTGCTCACCCTTATTGTGTCGAAGCAACCCGCTCCGAGCGGATGGCGGGTCACGCGCAACGTCGTGTTGGTCTGCATATTCACTTGGCCGGTCATGTTTCTGTCGTCGCTACCCGCGACGCTGCTCAACCTTGCTGGCGTTCCTATCGTCACCGCACGACTGGTCGGGACGTGGCTGTTAATAGCAGCCGCCGGGGCGGTGTCCGGCGTCGTACTAGGGCGTGAGTACGTGGCTCGCCGCCACGACCGGTCTCTCGTGCCCGCAGGCGTTCAGCGTGACTACTTTGCGCTGATCTGCGTATCGGTGTATTTCGCTGCGTGCGTGACGTTCTGGGGAGCAGCACTACCCGAGTATTTGCGGGCAGAAAACGGTGTGACGCCTGATGGCGCACCGACCGGCTCGCTCACCTATGGCGTGGTTACCTTCGTTCTGTCTGTGGCTCTGGTCGTCGCCTGTTACTGGGGCACGACGGGTCAAACACAGGAGAGCATCTTCGCGACAACCGCAATTCCCAGACGAGAATGAGCGATCTGAGCAACAGCACCGCACAACGAATTCCAGTAGCGTCTAACTATGGCTGATGGCTATCGGAATGAATACGGCCACTGATGCGCACCCACGGATGGTCCGGCGCGGCACCGGCCTCAGACGCCGAGGCCATCGACCGAATCCTCGCTGCTGCCAAGCGAGCGATTGACAAACATGGCAGTGAGATACGCATTACTGACATCGCGCGAGAGCTTGGCGTCACCCGCCAGACGGTCTATCGCTACTTTCAAAGCACCGATGCGCTGCTGGTAGCGACCGCCATCTCAGAAGCTGGACCCTACCTAGATGCCCTCACCGTCCATTTGGCCGAAATCCACGACCCTGCGGAGGCGGTCGTGGAGGCCATTGCCCACACGCTCGAACGCTTGCCCGAGGAACCGTACCTCGGGTTGCTCCTCTCATCGGGTCGCAGCGGCGCATTCGCCGCCGGAGTCACTTCGGACACCGCGCTGACGTTTGGGCGAACCATGTTGCAACGCTTCGCCGTTGACTGGAGCGCGGTTGGAATCACCGACGATAAACTGGATGCGCTCACCGAATACATGTTGCGCATATTGCAATCGCTTGTGATCGACCCTGGCCGTCCACCGCGTCGAGACAACGTACTGCGCAATTACTTGAATGAATGGGTCACGCCAGTCGTGCTGGGGCTACAGCTCAAGAGCACGCGGAATGCGATGTCACGACAGCCCGCACACGCAGCGAGTGGCCCACGCAGGCGTCGAACGACTGCGTCGCCTCGTAGTAGCGCCTGACACGACCCGGTCTCACAGCGCGGGCCAGGCATGGTGTCGGCTTCATGCCGAGGCATCGCAAACCAACACTCGTCTGCAAGTCTGCGTGGACGCAGTGTTCGAGGCATTTTTGTCCGATCCCCACCGGTTATGCGGACGATGGCGCGGGTTGACCTTGCTTGGACCATACAATATCGTGATTTGTATGGTCGATCTCCGGTCAGATGCAAGAAACCGCTCGGAGAACGACCAATACCGGCGTCGGCGGACCCGATCTGTTGCGGCCAGACGAGGAGAGAGCGCTGATGACTGACTTGAAAGTGCGCCGCCTGCGATTCGACTTTGCAGCCCCGGTGCCAATGGTCTGGCAACCCGATAACCCGGCGTTCTCGCACGCCGTCAACCTGATGTCGTTTATTGCGATCTGCTTCGAGAAGATGATCGTGGACGCGGTGCAGAAGGCTAAGCCACACTTCACCGACCCCGACGTGGCATCGGAGGCCAACGCATTCCTTCGCCAGGAAGCCCAGCACGCCAACGCTCATCGCCAACACGTCACAGCCCTCATCCGGCGGTACCCGGGCTTACAAGACACCTTGGACGCGATCATGGCTTCGTACGACCAAATGACAGATACGAAGCCTCTCGAATACCGATTGGCCTACATCGCTGACTTGGAGGCGACGTTTACGCCCTCGTTCAAGTTCTTACTCGACAACGAGAACATCATGTTTCGGCCGGGGGACGACCGTGTGGCCTCGTTGCTGCTATGGCACATGGTCGAAGAGGTCGAACACCGCAGCTCGGCGTTGGTCATCTATGACGCTGTCGTTGGTAAGCGAATGTATCGCTTGCGCGTACTTCCGAGTGTCATCCGGCACATCATGGGCACCCTCGTTCCGATCTACGTGAACGGCGTTAATACGCATGTCCCCGAGAACGACCGAATATTGGACCTTCGCGTGATGTCAGTATCGTGGCGAATCCGCGAGCACCTCCGCAGCATCGTGCGCCGGGATCGACTGCCCCGCACCCTCCCCCCACCAATGCTCAAAGCGGTTGGCCGCAAAGACAAACACGAGGCGTTACGCGGACTAATCTTCAGCCAAAACCCGTACTTTGATCCTGCGGACGAAGCCCTCCCCTCATTTGCAGACCAGTGGTTCGACCGCTACGAGCGCGGCGATGATGTCACCCACTGGTACGGCAGCCAAGCCGCGTAAGACAGCCGTAGAGGGTTGGATCCTGCTCGTCCGATAAGCAGCGGGCACGAGCCCCCGACCTAACTAGGTCGAGGGCTCATGTGCCCTGTGTGGTCTTGGGCGGCGAACCCGCTTAGCTCAGCCGCTCGATGATGGTGGCGTTGGCCATCCCGCCGCCCTCGCACATCGTCTGCAGCCCGTAACGACC
>NZ_JBKQOI010000034.1:0-2737 GCF_052145595.1 Mycobacterium sp.
CCACCGAGCGTGGCTACGAGGGCACCACGATCTCGCTGGTCAGCAAGAAAAGCGGCCTGCCGCCGACGTCGATCTACTGGCATTTCGCCGACAAGGACGACCTGATCGCCGCGGTGATCGACCGCAGCTTCCAGAGGTGGCTGGCCGCACTGGAGCTGCCGAGCGGGCAGGGGACCCGCGAGCAGGCGATCGAGTTGGGGACGCAGGTGGCCAAGGCGTTGCTCGATGCCCCCGACTTCCTGCGTCTGGGTCTGATGCTGGCACTGGAGCATCGCCCGGTCGAACCGCGGGCCAGGGAGATGTTTCTCGAGGTCCGCGACCGAGCGTTTCACCGGTTTGAGGGGATCGTGCGCGACATCGCGCCCGGGCTCGACGGCCAAAGCGTGCGTCTGATCACTACTTATGCCATCGCCGGCGCCGACGGCTTGTTCATCGCCAAGGAAGTCGGCGGCGACTCGGTGGACTTGATCGAGCTGTTGCGCCTACACGCCCGACTTGTGTTCGACTCGGCGGTCCAGCTGCTGCAGTCAGGAGAACAGTCGTGACCGCTCAATCCGCCCAGCTGACAGATGCCGCTCAGCTGCTCTACGACGCCCAGGGCAGCGGCATCCCGATTCAACCGCTGACCCAGACGTACCCGAATCTGGATGTGTCACAGGCGTATTCGGTGCAGCGTCTCAACCTCACCCGCCACCTTGACCAGGGTGGCGTGCTGTGCGGTCACAAGATCGGGCTCACCTCCGCGCCGATGCAGGAACTCCTCGGTGTCGATGAGCCCGACTTCGGCTACATCCTCGACAGCATGGTGCTGCCCAACGGCGCCGAGGTGCCGGTGACCGCATTCTGCGCGCCTCGCGTCGAACCGGAGGTGGCGTTTCTGCTGCGGGCACCGCTGCGCGGCCCGGGAGTGACCGTCGACGACGTGATGGCGGCCACCGAGGCGGTGGCCCCGGCATTGGAGATCGTCGACAGCCGGATCGCTGACTGGCGCATCACGCTGGCGGACACGATCGCCGACAATGCCAGCTCTGGAGCGGTGGTGTTGGGCGACTGGGTTCCGATCCGCGACCTGCCGCCGCTGCCCGAAACCACCGCCACACTCGCCGTGAACGACACCGTCGTCGGCACCGGCGACGGGACTGCCGTGATGGGCGATCCGGCTGCGGCCGTGGCCTGGCTGGCCAACGCGCTGGCCCGCTACGGCACCGCAATCGAGCCCGGCCAGTTCGTGATGTCCGGCTCCTACACCACGGCGTCGTTCGTCGTGGCGGGCGACCATGCGTCGGCCGTCATCAGCGGGCTCGGCGCGGTCACCGTGAGTTTCGAGTAGAAGTAGAGGAGCAGTTTTATGAGTAATGAACGATTCCCGGTCGCAATCATCGGCTCGGGCAACATCGGCACCGACCTGATGATGAAGATCCTTCGCAGCCCAGGACCATTGACTATGGCTGCGATGATCGGCATCGACCCCGCATCCGACGGCCTGGCCCGGGCCAAACGGCTTGGCGTGCCCACCTCTTCGCAAGGCATCGACGGATTGCTCGCCATGCCCGATTTCGACGACATCCGACTGGTGTTCGACGCCACCTCCGCGGGCGCACACGCCAAGCACTGGGAGGTGCTGCGCCACACCGGTGTACGCGTTCTCGACCTCACCCCCGCAGCCATCGGACCGTTCTGCGTCCCGGTGGTCAACCTCGAGGACCACATCGACGACGCGCCGAACCTCAATATGGTCACCTGCGGCGGCCAGGCCACCGTGCCGATCGTCGCCGCCGTCCACCAGTCGGCGTTCGTGTCCTACGCCGAGATCGTGTCGTCGATGTCGTCCAAGTCGGCCGGCCCGGGCACTCGGGCCAATATCGACGAGTTCATCGAAACGACCGCTACCGCACTCAGAGTCGTAGGCGGGGCGCAGAGAAGCAAAGTGGTCATGATCCTCAATCCGGCCGATCCGCCGATTCTGATGCGCAACACGGTGTATTGCCTCGTTGAGGGCGACTGCGATCACGCGACCATCGACGCGTCCATCACCGCCATGGTGAACGAAGTGCAGCGCTACGTGCCCGGATACAAGCTCAAGCAACCCGTTCAGTTCGAGTCGTTCGACGCCGACAACCCGCTGCACATACCCGAGACCGGGAAATTCATCGGCACCAGGGTCACCGTGATGCTGCAGGTGACCGGCGCTGCCGACTACCTGCCCGCATATGCCGGCAACCTCGACATCATGACCTCCGCCGCGCTGGCCACCGCCGAACGCATCGCGGCCCATTCGATGAGAAGTATTGGAGTATCGAAATGACCGAGCCGCTCTACATCAGTGACGTCACACTGCGCGACGGAATGCACGCGGTGCGACACCAATACAGCCTGGAACAGGTGACCCAGATCGCGGCAGCGCTGGACGCGGCCGGGGTGGACTCGATCGAGGTGGCGCACGGCGATGGGCTGTCGGGGTCAAGCTGCATCTACGGATTCGGCGCCCGCACGGATCTGGAATGGATCGAGGCGGTGGCCGGCGTCGTCAAGAACGCACGAGTGGCAACGCTTGTGCTGCCGGGCATCGGAACCGTGCGCCAGCTCGCCGCCGCCAACCGGGCCGGCGCCAGCGTAGTGCGCGTCGCGACCCACTGCACCGAGGCCGACATCTCGGCACACCACATCGCCGCCGCTCGCGAGCTCGGCATGGACACCGTCGGATTCCTCATGATGAGCCATATGGCGACCCCGCAGC
>NZ_JBKQOI010000035.1:0-13261 GCF_052145595.1 Mycobacterium sp.
AGCGGTTCGCAACCCAACTCATCGAGCGGGGAGCGAAGGTCTACGCCGCCGCGCGCCGACCCGAAACGATCGACGTGTCCGGCGTCGAACCCATCCAACTGGACATCACCGACCCGGCCTCAGTGCGCCGCGCCGCGGACGTGGCCAGCGACGTTACCGTGCTCGTCAACAATGCGGGTACCGCAACGCGCGCGTCAGTGCTGTCCGGGGCGTTCGAGGACGTCCGGCTGGAGATGGAGACGCACTACTTCGGCACGCTGAATGTCATCCGCACCTTCGCCCCGATCATCGAAGGCAACGGCGGGGGAGCGATCCTCAACATGCTGTCGGTGTTGTCCTGGCTGCATGATCCGACCTCCGGCGCCTATTCGGCAGCCAAGGCGGCCGAGTGGGCGATGACCGACGCAATCAGGCAGGAACTTGCGCCTCGCGGCATCCACGTCACCGCCGTGCACGTCGGCTACATAGACACCGACATGGCCGCCTTCGCGCCTGCAGATCAAAAGAGCGATCCCGCGGTCGTCGCCCGACTCGCGCTCGACGGCTTGTTCGCCGGCGAGCCGGAGATCCTCGCCGACGACCTAACACGCGCGACGAAGGCGCATCTGTCCGGCGGTATGCAGCGGTAACTCCGCCCGGCCGGCTTTACGGTCGCGCTGGACGTTATCTTTCGTCGGCGGCGCAGTCCAGTTCTCATTTGCGATGTCCACTGGATGTCCACTGTGGACAAGAAAGTGAGAATCATTGTGTTGGTGTCAAACTCGCTCGCACTAGCTCGCCGATGACGGCAGCTTCGGCGCCTACGCCGTCGAGATCGCCCGCCGCGTCATCTACCAAGCCACCGGCACCACTGACCTCCCCGACTAAACTCCGCGCCGCAGGCACCGCCTAGTGAAGACCGGCCAGGAACGGAGGCAGCGCGGGCAGTCGTGAGACCTAGGCGCCCGCAAGCCCTTAAGCCCCTGCATCTAGTCCACGACGGTCGTGGACGACCTCACCTACTTGATGCCGAAAATCTCGCCCAAGCCGCTATTGATGATCCTCGCCGAACAGGAGCACCCGGCTCTGCTGGCCGGCCAGCGCTCCGCTTACGCCGCAGCAGGGGAACCGAAGTCACTGCTCGAGGTCGACGGTCACCATCACTCCGTGTACACGGACTGGAAAGACGTGAAGACCGCCGCGGCCCGGGACTGGTTCTTGGAACATCTCACCTCATCGAAAGACAATGAGCCACAACCCAACACGACATCGGCTAACAGATGAAAACGGCGACTTTTTTCATGGATAATGACTAATAACTATCAAATCTGTTGTAGCACTGACGCTTTGAAACGGCGGCGCAGCATCCGGCGGTTTCGGAGCAGCTGAATTACGCATGACCTCATAGGCCCTCTGAGCTCTACGCTCTGAACTCGAGGCGTCGTAGGTTGCGTGCTGCGCCGTCCCTCCTGCGCGAGCCGCTGAACTGCACGACCGTACGGTTCTAGGATCCGCCACGAAGATGAGAAAAACGCGTCCGCCATCTTGATGAGAATTCTGCAAACTTGCAGCTAGAGACGTCCCTATCCGCCACGCAGCGTGAGAACCTACAGTTGCTGCCTCCTACTAAGACTTCTGTAGGTTCTCATCCAACGTGGCGGAATTCTGATCTTCGTGACATCAAAATGGCGGATCCGCCACAATGATGAGAATCTAGTTAGTCGGCCTAGGTATGTGATCTTGTCTTGGCGGTACCCAGTCGCGTCTCCGTCTTGCGCTGCTGGACATGCGAAATGCAGTGTGCATCAAGGATATTGGCGGTTCGTCATCAAGCGGAATTTGCTGTAGCGACGACACAACCCACGACGGCAAATACCGGTAAAGCCCATATTCGTTTCCGGCGTATTCGGTTGTGCTGGGCGAGGCGGCGGGGTAGGGGAGTGCATCTGGGCGGTACTGAGCCGTGGCTATGGTACGGCCGCTGCGGTGGGGTCCAGCGCTGACCACCGTGGGGAGCCGTGCTGTTTGCCAGCCGCCGGGACGTGCACCCAGCGCACGCCCCAGATCAAGTGCCGGCGGGTGGCCCGGGCCGGCCTTGACTGCTCATTTCAGCTATGGCAATCTGAACGCTGTTCTAATTCGGACAGCGTTCGAAAGGGTGTTGTGGCCAGAACCTCGCGGCGGGTGGCCCCCGGGTTGGGCTACGGTGAGTTGGACCGTGCTCATCTGACCAAGCACCTTCTGGCCTTGGCGGAAAGAGTTGGTGTGGACAAGGTCACGATGAGAGGCCTGGCCGCAGAGGCGGGAACGTCGGCGTCTTCGGTCTATTACCACGTGAGCGGTAAGGCCGAGATGCTGGATCTGTTGATCGAGGCAGCAGTCGGCAGCATTGAGGTTCCGGCCGAGGGTGACTGGCAACAGCGTCTTGTCGCGCTCTACACCAACGCATGGCGTGTGCTGGTAGCAGTTCCTGGAATCGCGGCGCTGCTGCAGCGACGTCCACACACAGCGGCCGCGACCGACATGGATCGCGCAACGCGCAAGATCCTGCACGAATCAGGTTTGCCTGAGGAGGATTTCGGTGCCGCGCACGCAGTGCTCTACATCCACCTGCTGGGATCGGTGGAATTGGAGCACCATCGCGCCAAGACAGGTGCGGTCGACGTTGCGGGCGCTGAATCCATGTTCCTGTATGGCCTGCACGTCATTCTCACCGGTCTTAGCCCGGGTGTGAATTGTGATCCAACTCCCGGGAAGAGCCGATGACTGAAGCGATGCTTGATCTCGCCGACCTCTCGCTGTGGGAGGAGGGCTTTCCCGATCACGTATTCGCTGAATTGCGCAGCACGGCTCCGGTCTATCACCAGCAGCTCACCGTGGCCGTCGATGATCGGGTCGGCCGGGAGTTCTGGGTCTGCACCAAACATGCAGAGGTATCGCGGGTGCATCGCGACTATGAAACGTTCACCGCCACTGGTGGTCCGTTGATCCAGGAGGTGGACCTGTTCGCGGCCTACCCGTCGATCGTCAACCTCGACCCGCCTGACCACACCAGGCGGCGCCGGATCATCGCGAAGGCCTTTACCCCGCGCGCGGTGGCCAAGCTCGAGCAGGGCATTCGAACACGCGCCCATCTCATGGCCGGCTCCCTGCTAAGTGCTGGGGGAGGCGACTTCGTCGACCTAGCTGCAGGACTGCCTATTTCAGTTATCGGCGACATTGTCGGTATCCCCGAAGATGACCGTCCGCGGGTTTTCGCACTCATCACCCAGGTTCTCAAGCTGGCCGGCGCGGGGGTATCGACCCCTCAGGGCGACGACCTGGTTCCGTTCCTCGAGTTGTTCCAGTACGCCAGCGAGTTGACAGGGCAAAAACGGGATAATCCGGTCGACGACATCTGGAGCGCCTTGTGCACCGCCGAGATCGACGACGAGGCCGGCGCGAGATTTCTGCTGCCGGCCAACGAGCTGGAGATCTTCTTCTTCATTCTTGGTTTAGCCGGTAGCGATACCACACGCAATGCGTTGTGCGACGGGATCCGGGCCTTCGTCGCCAACCCTGAGCAGGCCGATCGGTATCAGCGCGAACCCGATCTTCGTGGACGTGCCGTAGAGGAAGTGCTGCGCTGGTCCACTCCGATCATATTCTGGGTGCGCGGTGCTACCAGGGACGTTGTGCTCGGCGACGCGCCGATCAAGAAGGGTGCCCGCGTTGTGACGATGCTTCGCTCGGCCAATCGCGACGAGGATGTGTTCGACAAGCCCTTCGACTTCGACATCGCACGAGATCCCAACCCGCACGTGGCTTTTGGCGGAGGCGGTGCTCATCACTGCCTTGGCGCGATGCTGGCCCGGGCGGAAATCAGAGCTGCGTTGGACGAGGTTCTGCTCAACACCGCCGATATCGGGCTCAGCGAGCCGACGGTCCAGCATCCCAACATCTCGTCGAATATGACGGTTTACGAGTCGCTTCCGATCCGGCTCGAACGCAATAACAAACAGCTGCAAGGTTGGTGAATTGATGGTGGCGATAGGTGCGCCAGCGCGGACGACTCTATCCTGCATCTGATGCAATAATCACGGTTCTACCGGTAGAGCCTCATATTCGTTTCCGGCGTATTGGGCGCCCGGGGGGTGGCGAGGGATCAGCGATCGACCGCGCGGCGACGACCCCTATCTCAGCGTGAGCAATGTGTGGTCGATTTGGCTGCGGCTTTCGGGCGACAAGTGCGACGCGCTGATAGCGGCGATAAAGCGTGCGGCCAGCTCACGAAGTCTGACGTTGGTCTCTTGTGAGCGCCACACCAGAATCTCGAATGCGCGGTTCGGTTCGATGCCGTAGGCCGCCATCAACACCCCTTTGGCCTGCTCGATGACCGCCCGGTTCTCTGCGATGACTGCGAGCTCGGCGGTTATCTGGTCCTGTTGCTCTCGTTCATCCGGGGGCCGGGTATTGGCTGACCAGGCGGACTGACGGGGAATCAGCCGACCGTTTCAGCCTCGGGGCTGTCTACCCATTCCCTAATCGCGGGCGCGAGCCAGCGGCGAAGGTAACCGCGTAGTTCGTCGGGTTCCCGTGGCGGGTCGCTGGGATTGGACATGAAAGACTGCACGGCACGAAGTGTCCATTCGATCAGTTCGTCGAGCGTTTCTGACGCGAGTGGCGTTCGGTCCCAGTCGATTGCCGTGCTCTCCAACAAGACTGCCTCCCCGATACGGCGGGCAGTTTCGGATGTGACGCTCCGAAGCAACGTGTGAGACGGCTCATCAAGCAGAAGCTGTAGGTAGGGCTCGTCGGGCACTGCGGTTACGACCTGGACGACGCCCTCGATGATGGCTTCCGAGACGTCGTCGAATGAACTGAGACTTTCGGCGAGGCGTTCCAGGAATCGACGCGTTCCCTGGGCGGCGGCGGCGCGTAGCAGTGCGGTTGTACTCGGAAAGTACCGATAAACCGTCGCCCTGCTGACGCCGAGTTCAGTCGCGACATGGGCGATGGTGGTCTGGCCTCCGCGTTGCTGAACGCACCGATCAGCCGCCGCCAAGATCCTCGCCACCGCCTCATCGTCGCTGCTTGGCGGCTCGCCCAGCCATCCGTGAGTCCGCATGCCAAGCAATCTAGCGCCTGGTCCCTACTCGGGCTGGTGACACCTAGACAATGGCGATACATAGCTGGTATGACTGTATCGTCATGGCATCGGTAAGGGTCGCAGTAACTCTCTGCCGCTGATCTCACGAGCAGAGGATGACCTGCAGCGGTGCCATCTAGCGAGAGTGCCGAGGTAGC
Source organism: Mycobacterium sp. (assembly GCF_052145595.1). Lineage (GTDB taxonomy): Bacteria > Actinomycetota > Actinomycetes > Mycobacteriales > Mycobacteriaceae > Mycobacterium. The sequence continues at coordinate 5,266 of NZ_JBKQOI010000035.1, forward strand.
AGGCGATGAGCAGCCAATGCAGCGACAGCATCGAGCGCATCGCGAACCGTCTGGGGTTCAGTTGCGAGAACGCCTCGCCGGTCGTGCACCTACGCAATCCGTTCGAACTGGCCAACTCGACGCTGCCCGTCCTGGAACTGATGGTGGTCGCGGGCGCTGTACTCGCGCTGTGGTGGGCGATCCACCGGCTGCGGCGCGACGGCGACCCTGTCAACCTGGTGATCTGGTTCTCCACGGTCATCTATCTGCTTATCGTCGAACCGCCGCTGTACTTCCCCACGGTGTTCGGCATCGACCAAACAATCGGTGCTGTCTTCGCCCACAACGTGTTCACCGTGCAGTTCATGTATGACCGGCTACCGCTGTACATTGTGGCGCTCTACCCGGCGATGATGATGCTGGCCTACGAAATCGTGCGGAGCCTCGGTGTCTTCCGGGACCGAGGGCCGCTCGTCGGCGCGGTGTGCGTGGGATTCGTCCACCACTGCTTTTATGAGATTTTCGACCAACTCGGCCCGCAACTGCGGTGGTGGGCGTGGAACACCGACAACGCGATCAACCGTCCGACGCTTGCCTCGGTGCCGATGAGCAGCGTGCTGCTGTTCGCAACAGTGGGACCGGCATTGGTCGCACTCTTCACGCAGCTTCTGGTAGCTCGACCGCACGCGCGAGGACAAGCGATGAGTCCAGCGGGACTGGTGCTGCGCACGTTTGGCGTCGCCGCGCTGGTCCCCGTTGGACTGGTCATCGCCAACCTGCCGATCCTGCTAGCCGGTGCAGACCATCCAGACGGCCCGCTGCGGTGGGGCGTCTACGTCCTATTCCTTGCGGCCTTCGCAGTGGTGGCGCTTCCGGTTCTGCTGCGCCAGTGGCGCACCGCAGCGCCCCTGCCCGACCTACCCAACCCGTTCGTCCTGATATTCGGTCCGGTGTTCCTGGTGGTGATCGGCGCACTGTGGCTCACGGCTCTGCCCGCCTACCTGAAGGCATCCAACGGCTTTACCTCCGGCGGCACGCCTACCGGCAACGCGGTGTACGCCGCTGCGTGCTTCTTACTCGCGGTCGCGATGACGATGTCGGTGTCGATCCGCGCCCGCACGACCGCAGAACCTGCCGAAGTCCCGGCAAGCGATAGTCAGAACAAGCAGAGCGAGGTAAGCCCATGACAGACTTGGAGATTCGACGCATACGCTTCGACCTCGACGGAGACGTGCCCTTCAACTGGAACGCCGACAATCCCGCGTTTTCCACCTACATGAACATGGTCTCCATCATGGCGATCTGCTTCGAGAAGATGCTCGTCGCGGCCGTACGCGAGGCGATGCCACTCATCACCGACGACAGCGCCGTAGCCGAGGAAGCCGACGCCTTTCTACGGCAAGAGGCACAACACGCCAGCGCCCACCGTCAACACCTGCGGGCACTCATCAAACGCCACCCCGGCCTACAGGAAACCCTCGACGAAGCCGTCGCCTCGTACGACCACCTCACGGAGACGACGCCGCTGAACTACCGGCTGGCCTACGTCGCCGACCTGGAAGCCACCTTCACGCCGTTCTTCAAGATGCTGCTCGACAACGAGGCCACCCTGTTCCGACCCGGAGACGAACGCGTGGCGTCGCTGCTGATGTGGCACTTCGTTGAGGAAGTCGAACACCGAAGCTCGGCGCTGATCATCTATGACGCCGTCGTTGACGACAAGCTGTACCGAACGCGTGTTCTGCCCCGCGTCGTCAAACACCTAATGCAGGTGTCCAACAACGTCTTCGAAGGCATCAACGCCAACGTTCCGCTCTCAGAGCGCGGCATCGACGCACGCGACTTCGGACCGCTCAGCGGCATAATCGCGGCCATACGCCGCACGACCGCACGCGACCGTACGACGGAGCGCACCCACCCGGCGCTGCACACCGTGTCGTGGAGTCAGAAACTCACTACCGCAGCCCGAGTCCTGCTGAGCCAAACGCCGTTCCACAAACCCGCCAAGGAACCACTCCCAGACTTCGCCGACCGCTGGTTCCAGCGGTACGACCGAGGCGACGACATCGCTCACTGGTACTCGGGTGAATCTGCGCCCTAGTCGCGCACACGTAACTAGAGGGTGCGTTCTGAACTGCACCAATCCATTTGGGTTCGAGTGGACGCCCGTCGACCCGTCGACTGGATCGCCGATCTAGTCGCACTAGAGATCACGCCCGGATCGCGGCAATGGTCCAGGCAGGTAGAATCGGTGCGCGCGTGAGGAAGTGGTCGGCTTGGCCGTTCGTCCGCAGCAGAGCTTGCATGCGCAGAATGCAGCACCCCATCCGCACCATCGCGAAAATCTCGTACCAGTCGAGGTCGACGAGCGTGCGACCGATCATCGCCTCGTAGCGTCGGATCACGTCGTCGCGGCTGTCGAACCCCGGCAGTTCCGGATCTGCGTCGAGGCCGTTGACCTCCAGCATCTGCCGGCGAGTGGCCAGCCACCACGCGAAATCGGTCTCGGGCGGGCAGACACAGGCCTGCTCCCAGTCCAGCGCGCCGACGAGCTGTCCTGAGTCGTCGAAGATAGCGTTGGACAGCCGAGCGTCGCCCCAGCACACCGCCAAGGCGCCATCGTCCTCCGGTTGTCGGCGGAGGAGCCAGGCGAACGCCTCGCTCAGTGGATCGGGTACTTGGTTGTCGCTTCCCCATCGCGCGTACTCGCGCCACCACGTCAACTCGGCGGAGTTTCCGACGCCGCCGGGCCGCTGCAGCCATGGCGCTTCGGCAACCGGAACGCGGTGAAGCGCCGCAAGCGTTCCGAGAAACGAGTTGTGCACGTGTCGCTGGATTTCGCGGCCCGCGTCATGCAGCCAGCCGCGGGTCGCGTATGAGGTGTCTGACGGTGTGTGACCGACGATCCGGGGCATCACGAGGAATTTGGCGCCGATCCACACGCGGTCAGGCTCGTAGAGAAGCGGGGACGGCGTCGCGACCCCGTACTCGCGGAGTAGTTCCTGCGTCAGCGCCTGAGCACCGATGTCGTACTCGCGGAAGATGCCGCCCCCGGCCGGTGGTATCCGCACCACGTATTCGCTTGGCTGCCCGCGGACTTCCGCCGTGAACATCAGGCTTTCACTCGACCAGCCCGCGGCGCGATTAGCCACCTGCAGCTCGGACACCGCGGTCTCATCGCCGAATCTGTGCTGGAACCACGCCTCGAGACGCTCCCGCGTTTCGGCCAGATCGCGCTGAGCGAGCGTGATGCCTGCCATCCCGACAGAGTTACACACGATGCGTCGCATGTAAAGAAATCATTGCTTACATATCTAAATCTGGATGTAATACGCTCGCCAGGTGACCCGACCCAAGCCGATCACGTTCGGCGACATCGAGGACACCGCGAAAGCACTGGCGGTGCTCGTCCATGGATTTCCGGACACGCCCTACACCTGGCGCCACCTCGGCCCTCAACTCGCCGAGCGCGGATACCGAGTGCTGGCGCCGTGGCTTCCGGGGTATGACGCCCCCGTCGACAGGAATGTCAGCGTGGGCACCTACGTCCGCCATATCCTCGACACCCATCGCGGGTACGGGGCAGACGATCGAGCGATACTGATCGGGCACGACTGGGGTGCACATGCCGGCTATGGAGTGGCGGTTACCGATCCAGGGGCATTCAGCAGATACATCGCCTTGGCAGTTCCGCCCGCGGCGGCACTGACGCGCATGTTTTCCTACCGCCAACTCAAGCGGTCGTTCTACATCTGGTTCATCCAGCAGATCGGCCTCGCCGACGCCGTGCTGGTTGAGCCCGGATTCTGGGAGTCGCTGTGGGCGGACTGGTCGCCCGGCTACGACCCGTCGGACGACATCGCTGAGCTGCGCAAACACGTCACTGCCAACAACATCGCCAACGTCATCTGCCCCTACCGCGCCTCGTTCAACCCGCAGTTCGCCGATCCCGATGCACATGCCGAGGAAGCGGCGACGATGCAGCCGCCGCCGGTACCGACGCTGTACCTACACGGTGCCGACGACGGCGGAATGGGCGCCGATCTGCTCGATGAATTCGACATGTCGGTGCACTTGCCCACGGCGGGGTCAGCATTCGAGATCATCGACGATGCCGGCCATTTCCTCCATCTGGAAAAGCCGGAGCTGATCGCTGCCAAAATCGGCGACTGGCTTGGCGCTTAACCGACCGCCTGAACCACGCCCCGTCGTGACGAGTGGAGGCCAGCGGCGTGGCGCAGCTCGGCCAGGAACTCCGCGGTGTTGCCGCCCCCGATCACGTAGTGACAGACGGCGATACGGACAACCGCAGCGGCCGCGATGCCGCTGTTCTCGCCGGGAATGATGCGGGCGATGCGTTCGTGCATGACGGGCAGCGCGCGCTTCATCTGATGGATCACGTGTTCGGGCTCGATGTCGGCCAGCGAGCCGAGCGAGTACGAGCTCTGGAAGTCCACGACGAATCGCAGTGCAGCATCCAGCCGGTCAGGTCCGCTCAATCCCGCCATCGCGGCAGTCATCCCCGCGTCGAAGTTGTCCTGTTCGTACAGGCCGAACGCTTCCAGCAGTCCCTCCTTGGAGCCGAAGTACCGATAGAGGGTAGGCCGAGAGACGTTGGCCTCGGCGGCTACATCGGACAATTGCAGCTTCCGCCGTCCGTCGCGCGAGAGCACGACGAACGTGGCCGCAAGGATCCGTCGTCGCGTCGACTGTTCGCCGTCGGCGAGCGGGCGAGAAGCCACCGTTTCCGTCCTTTACATATAAAGGTCCAAATGTCACACTGGCCCTATCCTAGACCCCGGCGTCCGGACCGGCACATGAAACACCGCTGGATGCCAATGTTAAGTCCCCCAACGGGGAGGTGGCGACCGATGACGAAGCTCGTCGTCCGCAAGATCCCCTGGGAGTTCGATGAGACGGTGCCATTCATGTGGCAACCGGCCAACCCGAACTTCGGCCTGTTCTGCAATGCCTTCACGTTCATCGCGGTGCCCTTTGAGCGCTACATCGTCAGCGTGGTCCGAAAGGCCGCCGATCGCCTCAACGAGGACCCCGAAACCGCCGCTGAAGCCGATGCGTTCCTGCGCCAGGAAGCCCAGCACGCCGCGGCACATCGCAAGCACATGATCGCCCTCGTGGCGCGCTATCCCGAACTGGAACGGTGTTACGACGATGCCTGCAACGCTTACGACGAGCTGATCGAAGAACAGCCGATCGAATTCCACGCCGCCTACATCGCCAACCTGGAGGCGACCTTCACACCGCTGTTCAAAGTCATTCTGGACAACCGCGATTCATTGTTCGGCGGAGGAGATCAGCGGGTCGCATCGCTGATGATGTGGCACTTCGTCGAAGAGATCGAGCATCGCAGCTCGGGGCTGATCCTGTGCCGGCATATCAATCCCGATCCTTGGTACCGCGTCAAACACGTTCGGTCTACGTTCGCCCACGTCGGCGAGCTGTCCGAGCGGGTGGCCAAGACGTTCGATGCGGTCGTGCCCCATGAAGATCGTGGGGCATCTGCTCAAGAGCTGATGTCGAATCTGTTGTTCGACGAGTTCAAATACCGCGCTCCCGGGGGTAGACGTCGACGCGCCCGGCGAACTGGCCCGCCGACATTGTTCCATGCGGTGCCGACAACCCAGTTGGTCAAGATGGTGTGGCGACTAACGCTGTCCCAGACCCCAAAACACGATCCCGCCGACCAACCGCTGCCCGACTGGGCAGCAGAGTGGATGCGTCAATACGACCGCGGCACAGATATGACGACCTTCTTCGGCTCCCCACCCATCAACACTGCAGGAGAGTAATCGCTTTGCTGTCAACAAATTACGGCGGTTTGGTGCCCGAAGATGAACTGCTCACCCACCAAATCGTCGACACGTTCGCCACGGTCGCCCAGTCCGATCCATCGTGGACGGAGAAGATCTGGACAATCGCGCACGCGCGCGACAACTCGCTGCAGGTCGTCCTCGGTATCGGCAAGTACACCAACCGCGGGGTTTTCGACGGAGCCGCCGGCGTCTGCCGTGGTACCGAACAATGGACGGTACGGGCCGGGCGGCGGTTGTCATCCGACCCAGCAGGCACCCACGTCGGGCCGATTCACTACCGCGTGGTCGAAGCGCTGCGCGCCATCCAAGTGAGCCTCGACGCGACCGAACACGCCCCAATCGCATTCGACGTCGAGCTGCGCGGCGACTTCGATGCGGCACTCGAGGATCCGTGGCCCGACCGCAGCCCCGACGGGTACCGCGTCACCCATAACGTGCTTCGGTACCACCAGATAGGTGTGGCAGCCGGTTGGGTCGAGCTAGAGGGCCACCGCACCGAAATCGTGGCCGACAAATGGATCTCGATTCGCGACCACTCGTGGGGACTACGCCCAGGAGTAGGCAAGCCGATCCCCGGCCTGCCCCGCGGCGGCCGCAAGATCAAACAGATGTTCATGACCTGGCTACCGATGACACTGACCCGCCAAGACGGATCTGCATACACGCTGTTTGTCATGTACCAGGAGGAACGCGGCGACGGATACCTCGAGATCCGCTGTCAGGCAGAGCAACAGAATGGCGACGGCACCGCGCACCGCTTTGCGTCCGTCGAACAAGACATGCACTTCCAAGACGACAACCGCCGGTTCACCCACGGCACCATCACGCTCATCGACAGCGACGGCGCCAAACGCCCCCTGACGATCACCGCGGCCGGGCCGACGGGATTCCACCTCGGCACTGCCGGCTACTACGGATGGAACGACTGGGTGTACGGCCAATGGGTCGGCGATCTCAAGGTCGAAGGCAACCACGTGAGCGACTGCGACAAGCCCGAAAACGCTCGCGAGCTCCATCAGCTCAGGGACCTTCTCGTGCATGTGGAAGATCCCGTCGGCGGAGGATCCGGTCTGGGCAACGCCGAGACCTTCGCGCTCGGGACATTCCCCGAACGCGGTCTTACTAGTGAGAACTCGTTTCTGTAGTACTTCCGAGGCTGCGTAGGAGAATGGGCCAGCGCCCGCTCTCTCCGGCCAGCCCGTCCGCAGTCCGTCCGCAGTAGCTTCGACGACCGCGCGACTCGCCAACGCCGCCAACCTTTTGACCTGCTGTTCCTCGTCGTACCCAACGCGGTCAACCGCAACAAACGTCCAGTTCGACTCGTTCGCATCGAGTAGGTCGGCGCTGAGCGCTCCTCGGGAGTACGGCTGAGGTTCCGGCGTCATCTTGCTCCCACCGCGCGGCAGCCAGCCAGCACCGGGCCCACCGTTGACAGGTACATACGAGCGAGGGGCCCCTTGTCGCCCGGCCACCCGATAATGAGCCTTAGCCGTGGCCGCGACAAGGAGCGCATAGGACCCCATGAATACGCCAGATACACCGCCCTGGCCGGACCCCTTGAACTGATCCGTAAGATCTGTACCCGTGTTGTTGGTCCAGGGTTGTGCGAGGTGAGGGCAGAGTGATCATCGGGAGGTCACATGCCCCGTCAGTACTCATCGTCGGTACGCCGGCAAATTGTCGCACGGCTGCGATCAGGTGAACCTGTGACCGCGGTGGCTGCTGAGACCGGGATCTGTCAGGCGACCCTGTTCCGGTGGAAGCGCCAGGCGCTGATCGACGCCGGAGTCATCGAGGGAACCCCGAGTGTGGAGGCCGACGAACTCGCCGCGGCTCACAAGCGCATCGCGCAACTCGAGGCCGAGCTGGCCCTGACCCGCGATGCCTGCGAGTTGTTCGACGGTCAGGCGGTGGTGCCCCCAAAACACCGACGCGCGATCGCTGAAGGGCTGATCGCGCAAGGACACTCAGCTCGATCCGCTTGTCGGATAACAGGATTAGCACGTTCGTTGCTGCAATACCACCGGCGTCGCTCCGTCCCAGACCGTGAGGTGCGCCGGCAGATTGTGGCCGACACGATCACCGAGATCCACCAACGCTCTCGCGGTACCTATGGGCGCCGACGGGTCCGTGCCGCGTTGCTGGCCGACTACGAGATGAACGTCAACCTCAAGCTGGTCAAC
>NZ_JBKQOI010000036.1:0-17942 GCF_052145595.1 Mycobacterium sp.
AGTCGGAAAGGCCGTAGTGGCCAAGGATTTTCATGATGTGCCACAGCACCGGCCGGCCACCCACCTCGACCATCGGCTTGGGGCGAAACTCGGTTTCCTCCCGCATGCGGGTGCCCAGACCACCCGCCAGGAGCACGGCTTTCATGACGGGTCACCCAATCTCGAGGGTGCCGGTGCGTACACGGTTGTCATCGTCAGCTGCCAATCTGTTGGTGAAGTGCTACTTCTGCCGCTGGTGGCCCGGTAGAGCTCGCCTAGGAAACCCGGGGTGAAACCCGGGAAGAAACCCGGGGACGGCCCATCGGCGAAGTACCCTGCCGCTCTGCGGTAATATCGGTCAATGTCATATCCTAGATTCTTCTAGCGTAGATTATCACATACTTTATGGATGTATAGGACTGATTTCAGCGACTTATGGTTTACTGAGCTGAGAGTCAGCCATCACGTGAGGAGATTTCGTGCACTACCTGGTCACCGGGCATACCGGGTTCAAAGGATCCTGGTTGACGTTGTTGTTGCTCAGTCGTGGGCATCGGGTGTCGGGTCTGGCCGCGGTGGATCCGCCTGAGGGTGGGTTGTTTAAGCGGGCGGGGTTGGCTGATCAGCTGGCCTGTGATTTTCGGCTGGATATTCGTGATTCCGAGGACACCGTGGCGGCGGTGTCGGCGGCGGCTCCGGATGTGGTGGTGCACATGGCCGCTCAGCCGTTGGTGCGTGAGTCCTATCGCAAGCCGCGCGATACCTATGAGATCAACGCGATGGGCACGTTGAGCATGCTGGAGGCGGTGGCGGCCACCCCGTCGGTGCGCGCGCACGTGGTGGTGACCACCGATAAGGTCTACCGCAACATCGACCAGGAGGCCGGTTACCTGGAAACCGACCCGCTCGGTGGCGCCGATCCCTACAGCGCGTCTAAGGCGATGGCCGATCTGCTGGTGCAGTCCTGGACGCGCAGCTTCCCGGGGGCGCCCACCGCGACGGCGCGGGCCGGCAATGTCATCGGCGGTGGTGATGTCAGTCGGGATCGGCTGCTGCCGGATTTGACGGGGGCTTTTGCCCGCGGGCAGGCGCCGCGGTTGCGGTTCCCGCGCGCGGTGCGGCCCTGGCAGCACGTGCTGGACTGCCTCAATGGCTATTTGACCATCGCCGAGGCGCTGCTGGCCGGTTCGGGGGTGGGGCAGTGGAACATCGGGCCGGGCCGGGACAGTTTCGTGGAGGTCGGCCAGGTGGCCACGCTGGCCGCCGAGTTGTGGGGTGGGGGCGCGCATTGGGACCTCGACGGCGACAACCACCCGCACGAGGCCAACCTGCTGGCCCTGGACACCTCCAAGGCGCAGCGCGAACTGGGCTGGCGTAGCCGGCTGGGCTTCCGCGACGCGGTGGCCTGGACGGTGGACTGGGAGAAGCGGGTGCACCAGGGCGCCGACGTGGCCACGGTGACCCGCGAGCAGATCGACGCATTCGAAAGCCTGCCGTGACCGACTTCGACCTGCCCCCCGCATCGGCGCCGCCCGGGCCGCCGATCGGGCTCGTCTACCACCAGCGCGCGGCCTTCCCGGTGGTCGGGTAAGCGATCATGGTGGTCACTTCCCTTGCGCGGAGTCGGCGGCGGCGCCGTGCGTGACATCGAGCGTGGTGAACTGCGCGCGCCGGCCTGGGTGATCGACATCGACGTCGCGCGCGACTATGGCGACGAAGCCGTCGATACCACCCGGTTTGCCGCGGCGTGGTGTTTGGTGCGCCGCAACGGTCTTCCGGTGGCCACCCGGTTTTTAGACATCCAAGCCGATTCGTCGATCGCGCTGGGCGACCTGCGTGACCGCTTTGCCGCCCTGAGCCTGCCGCGCCCGGTGGAGACCTCGGCCGGCCTCGAGGTCTCCCTGACGGTGGTGATCTGCACCCGCGACCGGCCCGAAGGCCTGTTGCAGACCCTGGCCAGCCTGGCCCGCCAGTCCGATTCGGGCTTTGAGGTGTTGGTGGTCGACAACTCCCACGACGGCGCGGTGGCCCGCACGCTGGTCGGCTTCAAGGGTCTTCGGATGCGGTGCTGCCACGAGCCGGCACCGGGGCTGTCCCGGGCCCGAAACCGCGCACTGTCCGAGGTGCACACCGAGCTCATCGCCTGGATCGACGATGACGAAGTGGCCGACCCCGACTGGATCGCCTGGATCAAGCGAGGATTCGCGTTCCCGCAGCGACCCGACGCCGTGGCAGGTGTGATGCTGCCGGCCGAGTTGGAAACCGACGCCCAGGTCAACTTCGAACGCTACGGCGGGTTCAACAAGGGCCGCGGCATCGAGCCGGTTCCGCTCCTGGCCGGCACCCCGTCGGTATTCGATCCCCTCTACCCACTGCCCAACTTCGGTGCCGGCGGCAACATGGCCTTCCGGACCGAGACGCTGCGCGCCATCGGCGGCTTCGACAATCGGCTCGGCGCCGGGACCTTGACTCATGGTGGGGAGGAGACGCGAGCTCTTTCGCTCCTGCTCGAGCACGGCTCGATGATCCTGCATTGGCCACCGGCCATCACCTGGCACTACCACCGCCGGACCGACGAGGCCCTAGAGAAGCAGTTCTTCGGGTATTCCGCGGGTCTCACCGCGTTCTACATGAGCATGATCCTGACATCGCCGAAATACCTCTGGCGCATCCTCAGGTTCGTCCCACGGGGCGTAAAACGAATGCTGGCCAATCGCGGCTCCGGGCGGCCGGATTTGCCGACCGGGGGGGTCCCCGAAAATCTTCTGCGGGCGGGCAGGAAGGGCCTCCTCCAGGGTGCCTGGCTCTACCTGCACGAAGCCCGGCGTCAACGCCGCACCGAACCCGTCCGCCCAGTGCCCTGTCCAACACGATCACGTGACAGTCGATTGGCCTGACCGCAAGTATGATCGCAGGCAACGTGATAGAGGAAACGGACGGCACGCGCATCTCGCCGTCCTACAGCGATGGCGTGCTGACGTGGACCGAGCACAGAACCCGCCAGCCGGCCAGTCCGCCCGAATACAGACCCCCCCAGCCGACAAGTCCGCGCGCACCCAAACCGTCCCGGCAAAGACAACAAACCAGTTACACGCCGAAGCGGACCGCGAAGGGCCCGCGCGCGCGACTGGCCACCATGCATCCTGCCCAACTCGAGGCAATGATGGGGCTCGTACTAGTGGTCATAATCGCCGGCGTATTCGCTGTGATCGATTTTGTGAGCCGGCCGGTGCACGTGAACACCGTGGTCGTCGGCACGACCCCGAACGCGGTGGCGGTGGACCCAACCACCAACACCATCTACGTCACCAACAACCTCCCCGAATCCGTGTCGGTGATCGACGGGTCGACGCACCTGGTCACCGCCACCGTGCCGGTCGGCCACCACCCGGACGGCGTGGCGGTGGATCCAACCACCCACACCGTCTACGTCGCCAACTCCGACTCCCACACGGTGTCGGTGATCGACGGGTCGACGTACGCCGTCACCGCCACCGTGCCCGTCGGCAACACCCCGTTCGGGGTGGCGGTGGATCCAGGCACTCACACCGTCTACGTCGCCAACAACGGTCGCCCCAGCATTGTGTCGGTGATCGACGGGGTGACGCACACGCTCATCGCCAACGTGCCCGTCGGCAACGGCCCGTTCGGAATAGCGGTGGATCCAACCACCCACGCCGTCTACGCCACCAACTCCGGTGACCACACGGTGTCCGTGATCGACGGGTCGACGCACACGGTCACCGCCACCGTGCCCCTCGGCAACACCGCGGGCGGGGTAGCGGTCGATCCAGACACCCACACGGTCTACGTCGCCAACTACGGACACCCCACCGTGTCGGTGATCGATGGGTCGACGAACATCGTCACCGACAGCGTGCGCGTCGGCAACAACCCGTTCGGGGTAACGGTGGATCCAACCACCCACACCGTCTACGTCACCAACTTCGCCGACGCCACGGTGTCGGTGATCGACGGGTCGACGCACGCCGTCACCGCCACAGTGCCCGTCGGCGACAACCCGGACGCGGTGGCGGTGGATCCAGCCAACCGTACCGTCTACGTCACCAACTACGCCGACCACATGGTCTCGGTGATGGAGGCTCGATAGGCGTATCGCGCGGTCTGTTGAGTCCCCAGTATCCCAGACGTAAGGATGCTTCTCGTATCGTGAGTGAACTAAAAGTTGGATATAAACCCCTCATTATGCTAAAAGTATGTAAGCTATTCGTATATGCGTTGGGGCTTTTCGTGCAGGTCGCAACGAACATCATTTTCAGATACGCCTTAGGGAGTTTCGCGGTTCCGGGTGTGCTCGAAAGCGAGTGCTCCCAAGGGCAGGAGGGTTGCTGCAGGAGCGTGAGGCTGCCTTTGACGCTCGGAGAGGGGGGTGACGGCACATGAGCGCTGTCCTGATGGGGGTAGTCGGGCGTGTGGAAAGAGCCACTCGCGAGCGTCCAGATGGGGGCGATGCCGTTGCGCTGTTCTTACCTCGATCAATCGAGGTGGTAGTCGGTGCGCGAACATGACCACAGACGAGCCCGCCCGGCTTGCCCAGATGGGACGTGCGCTCTCCGAGCAGCGCGTCCGGGCGGCCAGTTGGTGCCCATCGGCCGAACCGCAGGCGGTCGCCTCACGAACCGCCTCCGGCCCGCTGCCCCTTTCGGCTTCGCAGGCTCAACTGTGGTACTTGAGCCAACTGGCACCGGACTCACGCGCGCTCAACGAACTGATCGAGATCCATAAGACCGGCGCGCTCGACGTGGAAGCGTTGCGTCGGGCTCTATCTACTGTCGTATCCAGGCACGAGGTGTGGCGAACGACCTTTGCGTGTGTCGACGGTGTGCCGCACCAATTCGTGCACGAGCCGATAGAAATCGACCTGCCGCTGGTGGACCTGTCACACCTGAGTGCCGAGGAGGCCGAACGCCGAGCCACCGAGATCGCCACCGCCGACACCCAGTGGCCCTACGACCTCGCCCGCGGACCTCTGATCCGCCCACGGCTGATCCGTATCACGGATGGGGATCACCGACTGTATCTCGCGATGCACCAACTGATCTTCGATGGGGTGACCCTGCAGCGTGTCCTGCTGCCGGAGTTGATCGCGGCATACCGCGCCTACGCGACGGGGCAGGCGTTTTCGCTGCCCGAGCCCGAGGCGCAGTACAGCGATTACACCATCTGGCAACGAGATTGGCTTTCCGGGCCGACCGCAGCGGCCCGAATCGCGCGCTGGCGTGGTCGTCTTGCCGGCGTGACACCGACACAACTGCCTATCGACCACCCGCAGCCCGCGGGACAACGGTTCGCCGGCGGGACGATTCCGCTGACGATCGATCACGCCACCGTTGAAGGGCTACGCGGCGCCGCTCGACGTGCCGGCGGCACCTTCTTCCACGCGCTCGCCGCTGCATACGCGTGGTGGCTGCATCGCTACACGGAGTCTACTGACGTGGTGTTCGGCACCGCCCATGACTTGCGCTGGCGCAAGAACCTGTTGACGGTGGCCGGCAATTGCGTCACCCCTGTGGTCGTGCGGTGTGAGGTCACCGGCCAAGAGACCTTCATCGAGCTGATGGACCGCGTGGGCGGCGTGGTTACCGAGGCGCTCAGCGACGCGGTGCCGTTCGAGACCTTGCTCGCTGAACTCGGCGTGCCGCGAGATCCGCGCAATAACCCTCTCTTTCAAACCGCGCTGAAGCTGGTGCCACCGACGACCTCGCCGGCCGACGACTGGTCGTTGCATTTGATTGAACGCGACGTTGCTGATGTCGTCGGATCGCCGAGGTTCGACATCGAAATCGAGCTGGACGAGCGGCCTGACGGACACTTCGCGGGCCGGTTGATGTTCAGCACTGATCTGTTCGAACACGCGACGGTACGCGCCATGGCCGCGCACTGGGTGCGGTTGCTGCAAGCCGTGGCAGCCGCGCCCGACATACCGATCGCTCAACATGACTTGGTCACAAAGGCAGAGCGCCGGCGTCAGCTGAGCTGGAACCCTGCGGCGCCACAAGGTATTTCGTCACAGTGCGTCCATGAGATAATCCGGGCGCAGACCGAACGAACGCCCGACTCGGTAGCCGTACAGGTCGGCGATGAGGCACTGACCTATCGCCAGCTCGACGACCGCGCCGAGGACATCGCCGCGCGATTGCTGGCCGCGGGCGCCGGGACCGGCACGGTGGTGGCGGTCCTGCTCGACCGCAAGCCCGATCTGGTGGCGGCGCTTCTCGGAATCCTCAAGTCCGGCGCGGCGTTCCTGGCGCTGGATCCCCGCCAGCCGGCCGCCCGCAACGCCTTCAACATCAACGACGCCGGCGCGGCCATTATTCTCACCGATCGTCAGCTGCCCACTGGCGAAGAGACGGTCATGGCCAAGGTGATCAATCTCAGCGATCCGTGGCCGGCGCGCCCAGCACTGAAGTTCAATCAGTCAGTTGCAGTGTCCCCCGTCGATCTTGCCTATGTGACCTACACGTCGGGCTCCACCGGCCGCCCCAAGGGGGTGCTCGTCGAACATCGCGGCCTGGCCAACGTGATGCTGACCATGTTTGGCGAGTTCGGCGTGACCGGTTCCGACACCGTGCTGTCGCCGTCCTCCATCAGCTTCGACGCCGGGCTCGCCGACGTCTTCTGTGCGCTGGCGTGCGGGGCACGACTCGTGCTTGCGACCGTCGAGGAGGCGACGAGTCCGGATGCGCTGAGCCGGCTGATCGCGGGCACCGGTGCGAACTACATGATGACCACACCGACCCTTTGGGAAGCGCTTGTCGCCGTCGGCTGGAACGGCGACCCTCGCTTAACGGTGGTGTCTGTCGGCGAAACGCTGACCGAGGGGCTCGCCGAAGCGCTGTTGCAACGGTGCCCGGCGGTCTGGAACGGCTATGGCCCCACCGAGGCCACGATAGGCTCCAACTTCGCGCGGCTGGCCAAGGGAGACACCGTGACGGTGGGCAGGCCCCTGCCGAACGTGCGCGTGTACGTTGTCGATTCACGCGGACGGATGCAACCGGTCGGCGTTCCCGGGCAAATCGTCATCGGCGGCGTCGGTGTGGCTCGTGGCTATCTCAATCGCCCCGACGAGCACGCGCGCCGGTTCGGAGACGATCCATTCCATGTCGGCGGGCGGATCTATCGAACCGGCGATCGTGGCAGGTTTCTGCCGGATGGCCGGATACAGTACCTGGGCCGCTACGACGACCAGGTGAAGATCCGTGGGATTCGCGTCGAGCCGGACGAGATCGCGTCAACGCTGGCCGAGCACCCAGACGTGGGCCGTTGTGCTGTGGTCGCTCGCGAGGCTCCCAGCGGCGGGCAGCAGTTGGTTGCGTATATCGTCGGCGAGCCGCGGGGCCCCAGCGACGCCGAGGCACGTGGTTGGCTACGCCACCGGCTGCCCGAATATATGGTCCCAAGCGCGTTCGTGCATCTGGGCGCGTTCCCGATGACCGCGAGCGGGAAGCTCGACAAGGCTGCACTGCCCGCGCCGTCGCCGCTGGGAGTCGGGCGGCCCGGGGACCAGTGTCCTCGTAGCGATATGGAAAGGCGCGTCGCGGAGCTGTGGGCCGACGTGCTGGGCGTGCCCGTGACTGACGTCAACTCCGACTTTTTTGATGTGGGCGGCCACTCGCTGCTGGCACTCCGGCTGATCGCCAAAATTCAGCGGACATTCGGTGTGCCACTGCCGCTCGCGGTGTTCCTCGATAGCGGCAGGACCATCGCAGGACTGGCGGAGTTACTAAGTGCCGAAAACCCTAGCAGGACGGACGAAGTGGCGTCCGGCCCACCGCTGCATTTCATTTTTGCGGATCATCCGTCAGCGATGACCCTGAGACACTTTACGGCGCAGTGGGGTGCCGCGCAGCCGGTACACGCGCTGATCCCCGAACAGCGAGGTGGTCGGTTCGACCGATCCCTGAGCATCGAACAGCATGCCAGCCAAGCCCTTTCGGCGATCCGCGACCGGCAGCCGGATGGTCCGCTTGCGCTGGTCGGCTACTCGATCGGTGGGCTCCTGGCCTACGAAGTTGCCCGTCAGGCTGTCGATGCCGGCCAGCAAGTCGACTGGCTGGGCATTCTCGATACCGAGGCGCCATCGATGGCGCAACGGCTGCGGGCGCAGCTGACGCTGCGATGGCAGCTTCGCCGGTTACGCCAACAGCCCGCGCGTGAGCGGTGGGCCAAATGCGCCGAGGTCGCCCTCCGGGTGCTTCGGGGCGGCCCCGGTGCGCTGTGGCCACAGCACGACTTCGACTATCGCGGCGCCACAGAGATCGTGTGCCGCTATCAGCAGCCCGGACACGAGGTGCCGATGCACCTGTTCGTGAGCGAAGCCTCCGTAGCCGATGCGGGGGCAGATCTATTGGGTTGGGATGAATTTCACAGGGGAACCTTGACGGTTCATCGTCTTGCCGGTGACCACGGCACCCTGCTCGATCTGCCCGAGGTGAACCAACTCGCGCGGATGATGTTCGATTCGCTTGGTACAGCGAGGGCATCGTTACGCGTAGACGCCCCGTGACAACGCTGCGGCGGCACGGGGAGAAGTGAGTCCCAGTGACGTCGTCCATGACCGGGTGCACCCCGCGGGCGATTCGACGCGCCGATGTGCCCGACGACCCTGGACGAGGATCGTAACTTTAATTAGTTTAGCTAGGCTAACGCACCATGTGTCGGTTGGCGCCCAGTCCCGCCAGGCGCCATCGCCGTGCCGGTCATCTTGTGGTGTCCGTCGCGAAGTCCCGCAGTGAAATGGCCCGCTCTGCCCAGTAGCCGACGTGTGGGACGTCCGGTGCGGGATGCATGAGCCCGAGCAGCGAGTCGGCGCGGAACCCGATCCGGAGGCCAACCGCCTCACCCGCGCGCAATGCGCGGTAAAGCAGTGTGGAGGGTACCGGGATGGGGCGGAGCGATTTGGACGTGGCGGCGGCGCGCAGAGTGCGAATGATCTCGCTGAACGGCACCCGGCGCGGGCTGGCCACCCCGAGGACGCGGTGGGGCGGGGGCTGCTCGACAGTCGCGAGTACACAATTCGCCATGTCTTCGGCGTGGATGGCGTACTGGTAGGAGTCCGGCTGCAGCATCGGCACGAGGGGGAGTGCTGCCACCTTGCGCAACGCGCCGATCATGCCGGCGTCGGCGCCGCCGTGGACGAGGCCGAGCCGGAGTGACGTCCCACCGTGCGCGGCGACGAGGTCCTCGCAGGCTAGCTTTGTGCGGCCGTAGATCTGCACCGTGCCCGAGTATGCGGACATCGAGGAGATGAAAACAACCGGGACGTCACCGACCGCACGAATGAGCCTGTCAGTGCCGCCGAGGTTGATCCGTTCGATCTCGGCGCGGTCGCGGGCGCGCAGGTCGTAGGCGCAGTGGATGACCGCGGCCACGTCGTCGGGCAGCCGTGCGGCGGGTCCATCCTCCAGGGAGTAGGGCACGTAGTCCAATGTCCCGCCGGCCGCCGGCGCTGACCGTTGCAGCGCGATCACGCGGTAGCCGGACGCCGCGAAGGCGGCGCGTAGCGTGCTGCCCACGTACCCGTTCGCGCCGGTGATCGCGACGGCCCGGGCGCCCGGGTCAGACATGGCGGCTCGCCGACACGATTCGGTGAGCGTTCGCCATCACCGTGAGCGTGAACGTGGTCGAGGGCACTGACGGCAAAACCGAGCCGTCGATGAGATGGACGTTGCGGAAATCGCCGATGCGACCGAGCACATCCGAGCCGCTGCCGTGCGGGAAAGTCGAGCCGAAGTGGTAGCTCTTACCCGGCCCGGACATCCGCACCATCGGCAACACCGGGAATAGATCGAGCTTGGGGCCGAGCGCGCTCAGCCTGCGCAGCACCGAGACGAGCATCGCCGGCCGCTGGTTGGACACGACCCGAACCGCGACGTCGGGCAAAGCGTCCTTGTGCCGGGTGCGCAAGTCGACCCGCATCTGGGGTGACCGCCAGGACGGCAGGTACCCCAGCCCCGCGGTGACTCGGCCGAGCACAGCGCCGGCCAACCGAGCCGGGAGCCAGCCCGGGAGTGCCTCAGCCACTGTGGGGTTGTACGGATAGCAGTGCACCTGCGAGGTCGTGTATGCCTCGTCGTCGTACTTCAGCAGGAGATTGAATTGATTGAGTGTGAAGTCCTGCTGTCCACGCGGATCGCCGGTAGCGCGGCGGGAGACGAACGGGATCAGAAACTGCACCGACTCCTGCAGATCTACCCGATTCGGCGGCGCGCTCAGCGAGTTGAGCGCGATCCGCGTGCTACCGAGCCCACCCGCGCCCACGAACACGCGGTCAGCCTCGAGCTGGATAGCGCGGCCGGTCGTGAGGTCGATGCCGCGAACAGTCGGCGTGTTGCCGACAGGCTGGTCGACCGCGGTGACCAGCACGCGCGAGACGTGCCGCACCCGACCTTGGCCAACGAACCGGTCGATAGTCTGCCGCGCGGAGTAGATCAGTGAGTACGGGCAACCGGTCATGCACAGGCCACAGCGCTGGCACGAATTCGGAGCGAACGCGAGCCGCGCCTTGCCGACCACGATGCCCTTGGCGCGGACTGCGTCGCGATGGCGCCGGTAGCGGTCGAGCACGGCGGCGGTCCGTGCGGACAGCGGCGGCAGACATCCCCGGGCCGAGAGCAGCGGGAAGTCCTCGGCGTAGTCGTCGTCCTCGCCTGCGAGCGGCACCTCGGCCAGCACGGCCCGGTAGTGCGGTTCGATCTCGTCCCACCCGAACGGCCAGCGGCGGAATGTGGCTCGGGAGAACGGCATGATCTGCGCTCCCCAGACCGTCGAGAACCCGCCCAGCGCACCCGACACCGCCTTTTGGTTGCCGCGGTCGGGCATGGTGAGCCCGCGCTGCTGGCCGCGGTCGACGAACATATGGTTCGAGCCGTAGGCGCGCTTTTCGGGGAGCGCCGCTCCGGCGAGTTCCGTCGGCTGCACGGTGACCAGTTCGCGGTCGGCGCTGGCCCACTGCGCCGGCTCTAGCGCGCTCATCCGTTCTACCGCCGCGGCGGTGTCATCGGCCAGCCGTTCGCCGATGTCGACGACGGTAATCTGCTCGCACGGGTCGTCGGCGAGGGCGAGGATCGCCGCTGCCGCGGCTGGGCCGGTCCCGACGATAACGTTATGCATCGTCCGCCGCAGCGACGGCAGCGCGGGCCTGGTGCACCTCAGCCGCGCTGAGCCCGGTCGTCAGGACCTCCGGATGGCGACCGCGCGCAAGCAGCACCCGGCCCGCGACGTACCCGCATCCGGCCAGCGCCACGCCCGCCACCGCGACCAGCGCCTGGCGCAAGCGCTCGGGGCGGCCGATCACGGCGGCGACCAGCGCCGGCCCCAACCCCAGCAGCGTCCGCACGCCGAAACGCAGCTCGGCGCCGATGTTGCCGGCCGCGCCCATGTCGGCGAACGCGCCCACCTTGCTGCGGTTGACGTAGAAGCAGCGCCGCCAGAAGTACGACCACGTCAGCCTCTCCGGAGGGACGTAGTGACGCACCTCGGCTCGTGGCTCATAGCAGACGGCGGCCGGCCCGTAGCCATGGGCAATCCGGTGCGAGAGGTCCATGTCGTCGTGCCAGTCGGCATGGAATCCGCCCACAGCGAGGATGGCGTCGCGACGCACGCTCATGCTCGTGCCGATCAGGTGGGGTATGGGAGCGAGCCGCTCCGGTAGCGAGCGGTAGTGGCAGCCGAACACCCACTCGAAATCAGGCGGGAACCACGACGGCCGGGCCGCCCCGTAGTCCGGCCGTGGCGCACCGCCGACGGCAACGGCTTCCGGGTACGTCGCGTACACGGCGAGCTTCCGCTCGAGCCAGTCCGGCGCCGCTTCGGCGTCGTCGTCGAGGAAGGCGACGATCTCAGCGCGGGTGAGCAGCAGCGCGGTGTTGAGCGACGAACCCTTCGTGCCCGCGAACCGCCTCGTGACGATGACGATCTCGACAGGTGAGTCGGCGCGACCAGCGCCCCATTCCTGTCGGCACCGGGCGAGCAACTCCTCGTTGATGTGTTGCTCGCCCGGCGCCGAATGGCCCACGACGATGATCAGCTGCTGTGGAGCGACGCTCTGCGCGAGTGCTGACTCGACCGCCCGTACGAGCAGGTCCCACCTGTCTAGGGTGTAGGTGCAGATGACAACGTCCGCGCGCAGCGCGGTCGCGCTGGCAGGCACAGCCGAGGTCATGAGGGCCTCGGGCTGCCTGGTTACGAACGACACGGGCTTCTCCCTAACAGGACCGAACCGATGGCGATACCAAACCGGTTATTGATTCGGCTGCCATTATACATACTTTCAGAATGATGCAAGTCCATTGAGCAAGCGTACGGTATTCCACTATGCGGTTAACGAGACCCCGTAAGCCCGTCCGAAGTTACGGCCGTCGAGCAAGTGTGCGGTGCGGCTTTGTTGGGTTTAGGTGCCCGGGCTGCAGGCGGCAAGGATGTCGATGCCGTGGTGCTCATCGCCGAGCACCAGACCGCCGGCCGCGGCCGCATGGAACGGTGGTCGACGGCCCGCACTCACGGACCACTCGTGGCTCGGCGGCTGCGCGGGAGCGCCGCGCCTTACCGATAATGGCTGAGCTGAGATAGTCAACGAGATTGTCGAAGATTCGAAGGATGCCCCAGACCGCTATCGGCTTGGTTGCGCTCGTTGCTGCTGGCTGCGCCTTTGCGTCACGGTACTTGTCGATCACCAACCATGCGACGTTCGTCACGGCGGCGCTGTCGCCATACCTCATGCTCTGCGCGCCGGTGTCGGCGGCTTTGCTTCTTTGGGGTCGACACTGGATTCTTGCCATAGCCACCGTGGGTTTGATCGTGGCGATGCTGGCAGTCCAGCTTCCCTTATACCGCGGTTCGAACGCCGCCCGAGCCGCGGGTGTCGGGCTTCGAGTCATCTCAGCGAACCTCCGCGAGGGGCAGGCCGATCCAAGCCAAGTCGTGAGATCGGCTCGCGAGCAGGCGGATGTCATTGCATTCCAGGAACTCACCCCGCAAGAAGCTGACCGGCTTTCCTGCGCCGGGCTTGACGCAACGTTTCCCTACCGGTGGCTCGAAGCGCGCGACGGTCCTGGCGGAGTCGGCATTTGGAGTCGGTTTCCGATAGATGCACCGAGGCGCATCGGCGGTTACACATTTGCATTCCTTACCGCGCAGATACGGGTAACGGGTGTCTCGATCGACCCAACCGTCGTCGTAGCGCACGTAGCCGGTCCCTGGCCGCGACCCATCGATGACTGGCGGCGTGACTTAAATCGGTTGCCGGTTACCTTGTCAGAAATCGGCGAGCAAGCGGGCGCGGGTTCCGTGATCGTCGCCGCTGACTTGAACAGCACAACCGACATGCGACCCTTCCGCGCTCTGCTGGGCAACGGCTACCGGGATGCCGCCGAGCAATCCGGAGCAGGGATCAAGCCCACCTTCCCGGCCGACTCGCGGCTACCTCCTTTCGTCGCCATCGACCACATACTCACTCGCAATTGCACGGCGACTTCGCTGCGCACGCTGAAGGTTCCAGGGTCGGACCATCGAGGTCTCGTCGTGACGATAGCGATTCCACGGTCGCCGGCGCGCCCATAGTCAAGCCGTTCGCGCGGCCGGCGTGGCATCGAAGTCGACGCCAAAACCCTGATCGATCTCAACGTCCGGTGGCGCAAGCCGCAGAGCCTCGAGCCCGACTGGAAGGTCGACCAAGACGGCTGGGTCATCCAGGTCGACGGTCAGCCGACGGCGAGTGTTTGCCAAACTGCCCCGACTCCGCAGCGACGATATAGTTGCCTCGTTCCGCTGGGGCAAACAATTGCCGTGGGGTGGCACATTGTCTCCCTGCCCCAGCTACCTGCCCCAGCCTTGCTGCTCAGAAGGGACCGCGGTGATGAGCTTTTTGGTTTTCCCGCCAGAGATCAATTCTTCTCGGATGTTCTCCGGTGCCGGGTCGGCTCCGATGTTGGCGGCAGCGGCTGCCTGGGATGGGCTGGCCGATGAGTTGAATGCGGCGGCGGGATCGTTTTCGTCGCTGACCTCGGGGTTGGCGGGTCAGGCGTGGCAAGGTCCTGCATCAGCGGCGATGGTGGCCGCGGCCGTTCCGTATTCGGGGTGGTTGAGCTCGGCGGCTTCTCACGCCGCGGGTGCTGCTGCACAGGCCAAAGCGGTGGCCAGTGCGTTTGAGTCGGCGTTGGCGGCGACGGTGCATCCGGTGCTGGTGGCGGCCAATCGCTCTAACCTGGTGTCGTTGGTGAACTCGAACCTGTTGGGTCTCAACGCTCCCGCTATTGCGGCTGTGGAGTCTGACTACCAGGAGATGTGGGCCCAGGACGTGTCGGCGATGGTGGGCTATCACGGTGGGGCCTCGGCGGCGGCCAACCAGTTGGGGTCCCTGCAGCAGTGGCTGCAAAGTCTGCCGGGCCAAGTGGCGTCCGGCGCGGACGCGACCGCGGCAAACGTGGCCGCGAACTTGGGCCTGGGCAACGTCGGAACCCTGAACCTGGGTGGCGGCAACCAGGGTGACGGCAATCTGGGTAGCGGAAATTTCCACAGCTACAACGTGGGCAGCGGCAACAACGGCAACACCAACCTGGGCAGCGGAAACATCGGCAACTCCAACATCGGCAGCGGAAACATCGGCAACACCAACCTGGGCAGCGGAAACATCGGCAACACCAACATCGGCAGCGGAAACATCGGCAACTCCAACCTGGGCAGCGGAAACGACGGCAACTTCAACCTCGGCAGCGCAAACTTCGGCAGTAACAACATTGGCAGCGCAAACAACGGCAGTGCACCTTTGGGTGGCAGCGGGAATATAGGCAGCGGAAACTTCGGCAACAACAACGTTGGCTTTGGAAACGGCGGGGTTGTGAGCCCAAGCAATCCCAGTGGTGAAGGCAACGGTAACTTTGGCTTCGGCAACACCGGCAGCTACAACGTGGGTTTCGGCAACACCGGCAACAACAACATTGGTTTCGGCAACTACGGCAACAACGACATCGGCATCGGGCTGACCGGCAACAACCAGTTTGGCTTCGGCGGCCTGAACTCCGGTGCCGGCAATATTGGCCTCTTCAACTCTGGCAGCAATAATATCGGCATCGGCAACTCCGGCAGCAATAACATCGGCTTCTTCAACTCCGGCGTCGGAAACTTCGGCAGCATGAACACCGGTATCGCTAATACCGGATTCATCAACTCCAGCGATTACAGCACCGGCATCGCGAACGCAGGATACGCTGACACCGGCCTCTACAACGTCAACCTATACGACACCGGCTTGTTTAACGGGGGAGCATACGATACGGGTGTGGGCAACGGAGGTCCCAACGATATGGGTAACTTCAACACGAATGCGTTCAATGTGGGTTCTTTCAACTCGGGCGCCGGAAATTCCGGCATTGCCAACTCGGGCAACAACAACTCGGGCTGGTTCAACTCGGGCGACAACAACTCGGGCTGGTTCAACTCGGGCAACGACAACACGGGCTGGTTCAACTCAGGTTAAGCCGACACGGGCTTCGGCAGCGCCGTCATGCAAACGGGTACGAGCTCTGGCTTCGGAAACACCGGAACAATGACGTCTGGCTTCAATAACACGGGCACCGAAACCTCGGGCATCGGCAACACAGGCAACATCGATGCGGGCTTTATGAATTCGGGTAACGACCACTTCGGCTTATCCAACTCGGGCGGCACGGATCAGGTGGGCTACTTTAATTAATCCAGTGGCGACGAGGTCATAGGTCTCCTGAACTCGGGTTCTATACAGGAAAGCGCGGGAGTTGGGTTGTCGAATGGCAGCTTGGACACGGGCTTCATGAATTCGGGCGACAATAGCTCGGGCATGTACAACACCGGAAGCGAGAACTCGGGTGCTTTCAACACGGGTAACGGCTTGGCGGGATTCTTCCGCTGACGCGGCCCAGCGGGACGGCCCAGCGCCGAGGCTAACCGTCCCCCGAGGCCGCCCGTATTGGGAACGTCCGCCCTTCGCCGAGCGGGTTTGGTCGCAATCCCCGGCTGGCGCGCAAGCTCAACGTGGACGGCACCCGAAACCTGGCCAGAGCTGAGGCGATCGCTGAGCGACCGTGATCCCGCGGTCGGGCATCACGGGCGCATCCTCCATCGCCGTCGAACCTACTATAAGTTTGTTCAATGGTGCACATCATCCATAAGGTATGTATAGTGGCCTAAAGCTGGATCATCCGTCTGTACCTCGTCGGCCCATGATCGCTGCGGCCGGACGTCACCGCAGCCGCGCGGGCGCTTTGCGGGTCGGTCGATGTCCGTGAGGAGAAGTGCGTGTCGTTCGTGTCCACACAGCCGGAAGCGCTGACCGCGGCGGCCGGCACCTTGCGAGGGACCGGATCGTCGGTGAGCGCCCAGCACGCGGCTGCGGCAGCCCCAACGACGGAGGTCACATTGGCGACTAGCGCCGGGTCGTGTGCGGCCACCGAGGCCGCCAATGCGATCGCGGCCGGCCGATTCTACGGCGGTTAAGGATGCTCGATTTCGCGGCGTTACCACCGGAGGTCAACTCCGGCCTGATGTATACGGGTCCGGGATCGGGACCGATGCTGACCGCTGCGGCGGCCTGGGACGATTTGGCCGCGGATTTGTACTTGACGGCGTCGTCCTACGGCTTGGTGATTTCGGACCTGACCAGTGGCTGGTTGGGTCCGTCGTCGGTTGCGATGGCGGCCGCCGCCGCGCCCTACGTGTCGTGGATGGTCACCACTGCGGGCCAAGCCGAGGAGACTGGCGCGCAGGCCGAGGCGGCCGCGGCCGCCTACGAGGCGGCGTTAGCGATGACGGTGCCCCCGCCGGTGATCGCGGCGAATCGGGCGTTGTTGATGGCGTTGATCGCGACGAACTTCTTCGGTCAGAACACGCCGGCGATCATGGCCACCGAGGCCGAGTACCTGGAGATGTGGGCCCAGGACGCTGCCGCGATGTATGGCTACCAGGCCGCAGCGCTGGCGGCGTCGGTGCTGAGCCCGTTTGCCGTGCCGGCGCAGACCACCAGTCCGGCGGGGTTGGCCGGGCAGGCTGCGGCGGTCGTCCAAGCTGTCAGCACCTCGGCGGGTACCAGTGCGCAGACCGTGGCACCGTTGACCACAGCAAGTTACTCGCTGTCGACACCGCTGGCCACCGTTGCGGCGCCCGATGCGCTGGCGGAACTCGCCTCGATCACTTCCTCGATGTCATCCTCGTCGTCAGCGTCGCCCCTGCTGCCGCTGACGACCCTGACATCGTCGTCCACGGCACTCACCTCGGGTGTCAGCTTGGTCTCGGGGACCGGCTCGTCCGCGTCGATGTCGACTTTGGGCCTCTCGGCGATCGGCTCGGCGGGTTCGCTATCCGTTGGCCCGAGGGCCGCCGTCTTGGCCAACCAAATACGGACGATGGGATTGACGCTGGGCAACGGTTTCGGCTCGGGGACCGGCACCGTGGGCGCAGCTGGTATGGGCAGCGCCCAGGTGACCGCGGGTGTGGGGCGCGCGGCCTCGCTCGGCACCCTGTCGGTGCCACAGAGCTGGGCCTCGGCCGCCCCGGCATTCAACTATGTCGGCTCGGCATTGCCGGGCACCAGCGTCAGCGCGACTCCGGCGGTGCCGGCCGGGCCGGAAGGCATGCTCAATGGGATGCCGATGCCCGCCAACGCGATGCGCGGTATGGGCGTTCCCAGCGCTCCTCCAAGGCTCACGATCGGTTACCGTCCCACCATGGTGCAAACTCCGAGATACGCCGGATAGGGGAAGGCGGACCATCCGGGTGCTTTAAGCCGGCGGTTATGCGACCGCATACCCGCCGGCTGCCACCGTCCATCACGTCCAATGATTTGAAGCTCACGAACTCTGTGCGGCTTCGTTGCCCGCGCTAGGTTGCGCCCAGGGCTTCGTGGTCGGTGAGGAAGGGTGTCGGTATCCAGCGCGTGGATAGCAGTGACTCCATGGCATCGCCGGTGACCG
>NZ_JBKQOI010000037.1:0-11073 GCF_052145595.1 Mycobacterium sp.
CCCCAGCTGCCTCCGAGAGCGGTCAAACCCGGGATCATCCCGCTGCGGCCCTTGACCCTGAGCGACATCTTCAACGGCGCGGTCGGCTACATCCGGGCCAATCCCAGGCCGACGCTGGGGCTGACCGCGATGGTGGTCGTGGTCATGCAAATCATCACGCTGATCGCAACGATCGGACCCTTGGCCGCCTACGGCAGGATCAGCACCGAACGGCCAGACGAACTGAGCTGGGGCGTCGTGGGCGCGTGGCTGGCATCAATGTCCGCCGGCCTCCTGGTCACCTGGCTGGGTGGCATGCTGCTGTCCGGCATGCTCACCGTCATCGTCGGGCGGGCGGTGTTCGGGTCGCCGATCACCATCGGCGAAACGTGGGCCAAGATTCGTGGGCGGCTGCTTCCCCTGCTCGGCCTGGCCCTGCTGGAAGCCGCCGTGGTGGCGGCCCTTCTCGGTTTGGTCGCGGTGGTAATCGGGCTCTTGGCGGCGGTCGGCAACGGGGCGGCGGCGATCGTCTTGGGCTTCCCGCTGGTGCTCGGCGTGATCGCGGTGCTGGCCTACCTGTACACGGTGGTGTTGTTCGCGCCCGTGCTGATCGTGCTGGAGAGACTGCCCGTCATCGAGTCGATCACCCGATCCTTCGCGCTGGTCCGCAACGGATTCTGGCGGGTGTTAGGCATCCGCGCGCTGACGTTCCTGGTGGCAACCGTGGTGGCGAACGCGGTCGCGGTGCCGTTCAGCATCGTCGGCCAGCTTGTGCTGGGCGGCAACCCGACCACCGGAGCCCTGCTGTTGAGCACCGCGATCGCATCCGTCGGCGCGGCGATCGGCCAGATCATCACCGCGCCGTTCAACGCCGGAGTCATCGTGCTGTTGTACACCGACCGCCGGATGCGTGCCGAAGCCTTCGACCTGGTGCTGCAGACCGGCGCAGCCGGCGGACCCTACGCGGTCGCGTCCACCGACAACCTTTGGCTGACCCGGCCGGTATGAGGACAAGCTGACAGTGCCTTCCATCGACATCGACCGCGATGCCGCGCACCAGGCCGCACAAAGCGAACTCGACAAACCGATATATTCCAAGGGTTCTGCGGCACAACAATTCGCCGACTGGATCGACGAACTGCTTTACCGGCTGTTGCAGAAGACCGCCTCGATACCGGGCGGATGGCTCAGCACCACGGTGCTCCTTATCCTGCTGGCGATCGCGGTGGCAGTCGCCATTCACATCGCACGACGCACCATGCGCACCAAGCGCAGCGGCGACTACCTGCTGTTCGAAGCCGCCGCGCTCACCGCGGCCCAGCATCGCGCAACCGCGCAAAGCTATGCCGAGCAAGGAAATTGGACGGCAGCGATTCGGCACCGGTTGCGTGCCGTCGCCCGTCAGCTCGAAGAGACCGGCGTACTGGAGCCGGCACCCGGCCGCACCGCCAACGAGCTGGCCCGGGACGCCGGCGCGGCGTTACCCCATCTGGGCGGCGAATTGTCGCAGGCGGCAACGGCATTTAACGATGTCACCTACGGCGAGCGGCCCGGGACCCAGGCCGCCTACCAGATGATCGCCGACCTCGACGACCACCTGCGGTCGCGAATGCCAGCCGCCATGTCGGCGGCGGGGCAGCCCGCCGCCACCGAATCGTGGGCGCAGGTCCGGTGACGGCGACTCTGGGGGCACGTGCGGAAGCCGCGACCGTCGGGGCGCGGCGATGGCGGTCGTGGCGCTGGGTGGTCCTCACGCTGGTTGTGCTCGCCGTCATCGCCGGCATCGGCGCCTACCTGACCGCACCTCGGCCCGGCGCTCGTATGGATCCGGAATCGA
Organism: Mycobacterium sp.; assembly: GCF_052145595.1. Classification (GTDB taxonomy): domain Bacteria; phylum Actinomycetota; class Actinomycetes; order Mycobacteriales; family Mycobacteriaceae; genus Mycobacterium. The sequence continues at coordinate 1,817 of NZ_JBKQOI010000037.1, forward strand.
CCGATCCCGACGGCGCCCACGCGCTGGTTGCGCTGCTGCGCGGCGGCGGCGTCGAGGTGGTCGTGGCCGACAGCATCTCCGACGTCGAACGCGCGGCGCGCCCCGACACGCTGATCCTGGTGGCCCAGAGCCAGTACCTGACCTCCCCGCTGCTGGATCGGCTGGCGAAAGCCCCCGGTGATCTCCTGTTGGTGGAACCGACGGCGCGCACTCGTGAGGCACTGCTGCCGGGCGTCCGCAAGTCGACACCAAGCGACTCCTTTGACAGCGACCCGAATTGTGCTCTGCGGGAGGCCAATCGAGCCGGATCGGTTCGATTCGGGCCGAGCGAAACCTACCAGGCCACCGATGGTCGGGCGATGACCAGCTGTTACGACGGGGCGCTGATCCGGTTCCGGGACAACGGGCGGGCCGTCACGGCGGTCGGCAGCACCGACTTCATGACCAACGGGGGCCTGTTGAAGGCCGGCAATGCCGCGCTGGCGATGAACCTAGCCGGTGACCGGCCCCGCCTCATCTGGTACGCGCCGCGGCGCATCGAGGGTGAAACACCCACGCCGGCATCGTTTTTCGACTTGATCCCGGAAAACGTGACGTGGATCGTCTGGCAGCTGTGGCTGGTCGTCCTGCTGGTCGCACTGTGGAAGGGCCGCCGGCCCGGCCCGCTGGTGGCCGACGAGTTGCCCGTCGTGGTGCGCGCGTCGGAGACAGTGGAGGGCCGCGGCCGGCTTTACCGGTCCCGCCGGGCGCGCGATCGCGCCGCCGCCGCATTGCGCACCGCCACACTGCAGCGGCTGCTGCCGCGGCTCGGCCTGGGCCCGGGCGCGTCGGCGCCGGCGGTGGTGACGACCGCGGCCCAGCGCAGCGGGGCCGACGCGGGATTTGTGTCCTACCACTTGTTCGGCCCGCCCCCGGCCACCGACAACGACCTGTTACAACTTGCGCGTGCGCTCGACGAAATCGAAAGGCAGGTCACACACACGTGACACAACCGTCTCCCGCCCAGACCCCGATCTCAGAACCGGCCTCGGCATCGGCACGAGATGCGCTGCTCGCGTTACGCGCCGAGCTCGCCAAGGCCGTCGTCGGACAGGAGGGGGTCGTCAGCGGCCTGGTGATCGCGCTGCTCTGTCGCGGCCACGTGCTGCTGGAAGGCGTTCCGGGAGTGGCGAAGACGCTGCTCGTCCGGGCGCTGGCGGCCGCACTGCAACTGGAATTCAAGCGGATCCAGTTCACCCCCGACCTGATGCCCGGCGATGTCACGGGTTCGCTGGTGTACGACGCGCGCACCGCCGCGTTCGTGTTCCGGCCTGGTCCGGTGTTCACCAATCTGCTGCTGGCCGACGAGATCAACCGCACGCCGCCCAAGACCCAGGCCGCTCTGCTCGAGGCGATGGAAGAGCGCCAGGTCAGCGTGGAAGGCGAACCCAAACCGCTGCCCGACCCGTTCATCGTCGCCGCTACCCAGAATCCGATCGAATATGAGGGCACCTACCAGTTGCCCGAAGCCCAGCTGGATCGCTTCCTGCTCAAACTCAACGTGACGCTGCCGTCGCGCGACTCCGAGATCGCCATCCTCGGCCGGCACGCGCACGGCTTCGATCCCCGCGATCTGTCCGCGATCAAGCCGGTCGCCGGGCCCACCGAGCTGGCGGCGGCCCGGCAAGCGGTGCAACAAGTACTTGTCGCCGACGAGGTGTTGGGCTACATCGTCGACATCGTCGGGGCCACCCGCTCCTCCCCCGCACTACAGCTGGGTGTGTCGCCGCGCGGGGCAACGGCAGTGCTGGGCACCGCCCGGTCCTGGGCGTGGCTGTCCGGCCGTAACTATGTCACGCCCGACGACGTGAAGGCCATGGCCCGCCCGACGCTGCGGCACCGGGTGATGCTACGCCCGGAAGCCGAGCTCGAGGGAGCCACGCCCGACGGTGTGCTCGACGGAATCTTGGCGTCGGTTCCGGTGCCCCGCTGGTGATCCTGACCGGACGCACCGGGTTGGTGGCGCTGATCTGCGTCCTGCCCATCGCTGCATCACCTTGGCCGGCAAGGGCTTTCTTGGTGCTGCTAGTGCTGCTGTCGATAATGGTGGTAATTGACGCCGGGCTGGCGGCCAGCACCCGCACATTGCGCTATGTCCGTTCACCGGACAGCTCGGCCCGACTGGCCCAGCAGGTGAACGTTGGCTTGCTGATTCACAACGACGGCCGCCGGCGCTTCCGCGGTCAAATCCGCGACGCCTGGCCGCCCAGCGCGCGCGCCGAGCCACGCACCCATCCCGTCAACATCGCCGCCGGGCAACGTGAGCACGTCCAGACCCACCTGCGGCCGGTTCGCCGCGGCGATCAGCGCGCGGCCGTGGTCACGGCCCGGTCGATCGGGCCGCTGGGGTTGGCGGGACGGCAGGGTTCGCGGTCGGTGCCGGGTCAGGTCCGGGTGCTGCCGCCGTTCCTGTCACGCAAGCACTTGCCGTCGCGGCTCGCCAAGCTACGGGAGATCGACGGGCTGTTGCCGACGCTGATTCGCGGGCAGGGAACCGAATTCGACTCGCTACGCGAGTATGTCGTCGGCGACGACGTGCGCTCGATCGACTGGCGCGCAACCGCACGCCGCGCCGACGTCGTGGTCCGCACCTGGCGACCCGAACGTGACCGGCGAGTGGTGATCGTGCTCGACACCGGGCGCACGGCGGCGGGTCGCGTCGGCGTGGACCCGACCGCCGCCGATCCGGCGGGGTGGCCCCGGCTGGATTGGGCGATGGATGCCGCACTGCTGCTGGCCGCCCTCGCGTCGCGGGCCGGGGACCATGTCGACTTCCTCGCCCACGACCGGGTGAGCCGAACCGGTGTGTTCGGCGCGTCGCGAACCGAACTGCTCGCCCAGCTGGTCGAGGCGATGGCCCCGCTGCAGCCGGCGCTTGTCGAGTCCGATTGGCGCGCAATGGTTGCGGCCGTTCTGCGGCGCACCCGGCGACGGTCGCTGGTGGTGCTGCTGACCGACCTCAACGCGACCGCGCTCGACGAGGGCCTGCTTCCGGTCCTGCCGCAGCTGTCGGCCAAGCACCACCTGCTGATCGCCGCGGTCGCGGACCCCCGGGTGGACCAGATGGCAGCCGGGCGATCCGACGCGGCCGCTGTGTACGACGCGGCGGCCGCCGAACGATCCCGCAATGACCGCCGCGCGATCGCCACGCGGCTGCGCCGCAGCGGGGTGGAAGTCGTTGACGCCCCGCCGTCCGAACTGGCGCCCGCCCTTGCCGACCGCTACCTGGCGATGAAAGCCACCGGTCAGCTTTAGTTTTCGCCGTCGCGAGTGTGAATCTCGCGACGCTTCTCCGGTGTGTTGCGTCGCGGAATTCACAGTCGCGCCGTCGATGCGGCTTACCGGGTCGGGACCACGTCGGGCGCATCCTCGATATCGCCAGTCGCACCGGCTTTCACCGCGCGACGACCGAAGTACACGATATAGGTCAAGAACGCGACCTCGGCGATGATCCCGATGCCGACCCGGACGAACGTCGGCAACGGTGCGGGCGTCACCAACGCTTCGATCAACCCGGAGACCAACAACACCCCCACCAGTCCCACGGCGACGGACACCACGGCACGGCCCTGTTCGGCAAGCACCTGTCCACGCGGCCGGTCCCCGGGCGATATCACCGACCATCCCAACCGCATCCCCGTTGCCCCCGCGAGGAATACCGCCGTCAACTCCAGCAGCCCATGCGGAACCAGCAGGCCCAGCAGGATGCCGCCCTTGCCGGCCTGGAACATCAGCCCCGCGATCAGTCCCAGGTTGGCGGCGTTGTTGAACAACACAATCGGGATGGGCAGACCCAGCAGGACGGAAAACGCGATGCACTGTGCGGAAACCCAGGAGTTGTTCACCCAAACCTGTAAGGCGAACGCCGCGGCGGGGTGTTCGCTGTAATACGACGCGACATCGTGGTTGACCAATTCCTCTATGTCACTTGGTGTTCCAACGGCGGACTGCACCTCCGGACTGCCGGCCACCCACAACGCGATGATTACCACCACGCCGAAAAACACCGCCGCCGTGCCCAGCCACCACCGCCACGCACGGTAGGCGACCGCCGGAAAAGACACCGTCCAAAACCGGGTGAACGTACTGCTCAACGGTGCGTGCGCACCGGTCACCACGGAGCGGGCACGCGCAACCAGACTCGAGAGCCGACCGATCAGCAACGAATCCGACGACGCCGACCGCAGCATCGACAGATGAGTGGACGCCCGCTGGTAGAGCTCGACAAGCTCGTCGACTTCGGCGCCGGTCAGTGACCGGCGCCTCTTGATCAACTGGTCGAGCCGGTCCCAAGTACCGCGATGGGTCAGCACGAATGCGTCGACGTCCACCTTGGGCAGCCTAATCGCGCCCCAGAAACCTGTACGTTCAGTGTTATGTCGGAGGTGGTGACCGGGGACGCCGTGGTGCTCGATGTGCAGATCGCCCAGTTGCCGGTGCGAGCCGTGGGCGCGCTGATCGACATCGCGGTGATCTTCGTCGGCTACGTGCTCGGGCTGATGTTGTGGGCAGCCACCCTGACCCAATTCGACTCCGCGCTGAGCACCGCCATCCTGCTCATCTTCACGGTGCTGGTGATTGTCGGATATCCCCTGGCATTCGAAACCGCCACACGGGGGCGGTCGGTGGGCAAGATCGTGATGGGCCTGCGAGTTGTGTCCGACGACGGTGGTCCAGAACGTTTCCGGCAGGTGCTATTCCGCGCCCTGGCGTCGGTGGTGGAGATCTGGATGCTGGCGGGGAGCCCCGCCGTCATCTGCAGCATGCTGTCGCCGAAAGCCAAGCGCATCGGCGACATCTTCGCCGGCACAGTGGTAATCAGCGAGCGCGGGCCCCGATCGGTGCCGCCGCCGATGATGCCGCCTTCGTTGGCGTGGTGGGCGTCGTCGCTGCAACTGTCGGGCCTAAACGCCGGCCAAGCCGAAGTCGCACGCCAATTCCTGTCCCGCGCAACGCAACTCGATCGCCAGTTGCGCCAGCAGATGGCATACCGCATCGCCGGTGACGTGGTGTCCCGCATCGCCCCGCCGCCCCCACCCGGCGCCCCGCCGGAGCTGGTGCTCGCCGCAGTTCTCGCCGAACGGCACCGCCGCGAACTGGCGCGACTGCGCCCCAATACGCCTCCCCGGTCGGGGCCGGCGCCGTGGCCATCACCCGGTCCGCCAAGTGCGCCGCCAGGGCCACCGGGGCCACCGGGACCGTCGCACCAACCGCAGGCGGTCCCGTGGCCGGGGCAGGGACCATCGCAACCCGGCGGTTTCGCGCCGCCTCACTGAATCGTCTGCTAGCCGGAAACGCTCGCCGCCATGAGCACGACGTCGGCGACCAACAGCGCCCATCCGCACAGCGGAACCACGATCCCGCCGCGGCGCTTTGCGGTGACAAGCGATACGACGATGACGACCAAGGCCACCGCCGGCGCGCCGTAGAACGCGACGCCGAAGTTGATCCCGCCGTGGCCCAGGTTGGGACAACTGCGATCGCTGCAGCCGTCGGTACTCATCACCGCGCCTAGTGCGAACAGCATCACAATGGCGGCGGCGGGCAGTAGCGACAGCGCCAACCCCCAGTTGACCCAGGGCCACACGTTGCGGCCGCGGCTATCGCCCTGCGCCGATGCAGCCGCGCTGTGGGTTCCCGTGCCGACCTGCACGTTGTTGTCAGCGTTCATCACGGAGTGCGTACCCGCCGCCTGATGGATGCAAACCGCGGCGTCGCGTCGCGTTTGAGAATGCACCGCCGTTGCGGTTTCCGCAGGTCAGGCCCCCGCGACCGGCCGCGCGGGGATATCTCGTTGCATCGCGTTAGTTTCCGATATATCGTGATATAGCGGAGCGCACGACCGGTGCGTTGCATACACAAGACGTAAGGAACACAACAATGAGCAACCCATTCACTCCCCCCGACGAACCATTCGGCAGCCGGCCGGGTTTCGGATTCGGCTTTGGTCCCGGCCCCGCGCAGCGGCGTGCCTTGCACGACGCCAGGCGGCAGGCCCGACGGGAATTCCGCGAACACCTTCGTGAACACGCCGGCGGCCCAGGTTTTGGCCCCGGCTTCGGTCCGGGATTTGGCCCTGGCTTCGGTCCGGGCTTCGGTCCGGGCTTCGGCTTCGGCCCGGGCGGCCGTCGCGGCGGATCGCGTCGGGGCGGCTCGGGCCGCGGACGCCGCGGTGACGTGCGGGCGGCCATCCTGGTACTGCTCGCCGAGCGGCCGATGCACGGCTACGAGATGATCCAGCAGATCGCCGAACGCAGTAACGGAATCTGGCGGCCCAGCCCCGGGTCGGTGTACCCGACGCTGCAGCTGCTTGACGATGAAGGCCTGATCACCGCGAGTGAAACCGAAGGCAGCAAGAAGCTTTTCGAACTGACCGACGAGGGCCGCGCGGCAGCCGAGAAGGTCGAGACCCCGCCGTGGGACGAGATTGCCGAAGGCGCCGACCCGGGCCACGTCAACCTGCGAGCGGCCATCGGCCAGTTGTTCGGCGCGGTCGCGCAATCCGCGCACACCGCCAGCGCCGAACAGCAGCAGCGCATCGTCGAGATCATCAACAATGCGAGGCGCGAGATCTACGGCATCCTCGGCGAAGACTGATCGCGTAACCCCCCGCGCCGCGAGCGCGCGCAAAATGCCGGCAAAACCGGCGTGTCGTTGTACAGACACGCGCGCTCGCGGCGTCCGGGGCTCTAGGACACGTCGACCCAATCCAGGGTCCGCTGCACCGCCTTCTGCCAACCCGCATATCCGGCGGCGCGCTCGTCGTCGCTCCACGAAGGTGTCCAGCGCTTGTCCTCTTGCCAGTTGGCCCGCAGGTCGGACGGATCGGCCCAGTACCCGACCGACAAACCCGCCGCGTAGGCGGCGCCCAGCGCGGTGGTTTCGGCGACCACCGGCCGTACCACGTCCACGCCCAGCACGTCGGCCTGAATCTGCATGCACAGGTCGTTGCCGGTGACACCACCGTCGACCTTGAGCACCTCAAGGCGCACACCGGAATCCGCCGTCATCGCATCAACCACATCTCGGCTCTGGTAACAGATCGCCTCCAGCGTCGCGCGGGCCAGGTGTGCGTTGGTGTTGAACCGCGAGAGCCCCACGATCGCGCCGCGGGCATCGGATCGCCAGTACGGGGCGAACAACCCGGAGAACGCCGGGACGAAATACACCCCGCCGTTGTCGGGGACCTGACGAGCCAGCGACTCGCTTTGCGCGGCGCCGCTGATGATGCCCAGCTGATCGCGCAACCACTGCACCGCCGAGCCGGTGACCGCGATCGAACCTTCAAGTGCGTACACGGGTTTGGCGTCCCCGAACTGGTAACAGACGGTAGTCAGCAGGCCGTTGTCCGATCGCACGATCGTCTCACCGGTATTGAGCAGCAGAAAGTTGCCGGTGCCGTAGGTGTTTTTCGCCTCCCCCTGGCCGAGACACACCTGACCCACCATCGCCGCATGTTGGTCACCGAGGATTCCGGTGATCGGCACCTCGCCACCGACGGGCCCGGCCTCCAGCGTGACACCGTAGGGCTGCCGCGGCGACGACGGCGCGATGGCCGGCAGCATCGCACGCGGGATGGAGAAGAACGACAACAGCTCGTTGTCCCAGTCCAGCGTTTCCAGGTCCATCAGCATGGTCCTGCTGGCATTGGTCACATCGGTGACGTGCACACCACCCCGCGGACCTCCGGTCAGATTCCACAGCAACCAGGTGTCCGCGGTGCCGAAGAGAGCGTCACCGCGTTGCGCGGCCTCGCGCACCCCGTCGACGTTCTCCAGCATCCATTGCAGCTTGCCGCCGGAGAAATAGGTCGCGGGCGGCAGGCCCGCCTTGCGGCGAATCACCTGACCGCGGCCGTCTCGGTCGAGCGCCGACGCGATCCGGTCGGTGCGGGTGTCCTGCCAGACGATCGCGTTGTAATAGGGCCTTCCGGTGTGCCGATTCCACACCAGCGTGGTTTCGCGTTGATTCGTGATTCCGAGGGCTGCAATGTTTTTTGGAGACAGGTTGGTCCTGTTCAACACCGAGATCAGCACCGACGAGGCACGCTGCCAGATTTCGACCGGGTCGTGTTCGACCCAACCGGCGCGGGGCATGATCTGCTCGTGCTCGAGCTGATGGCGAGCCACTTCGGCGCCGTCGTGATCGAAAATCATGCAGCGGGTGCTGGTGGTGCCCTGGTCGATCGCGGCTACGAAATCGGGGGACTCGGCCAACTGCCCTCCTAGGGTGACGTCCGACACAGCATGTCATCGTCCATGATGGTCTACCCGGTCGGCGGATCTGCGATTACCCGGCTTGCCCTTGCGTTACCGCCGGCAAACCTGTTGCATCGGCGATGTGGGCGAAGAGGTCAAGCGCACCACGTACACCGGCGCACATCGGCAGGAATACCGGCGCAAGGTGCGGCTGTGTCTGGACGTCTTCGAGACAATGCTCGCCCAGTCGCGCTTCGATTCGGACCGCCCGCTCACCGGCATGGAGATCGAGTGCAACCTCGTCGACGCCGACTACCAGCCGGCCATGTCGAACCGGTGCGTGCTGGACGCCATCGCAGATCCCGCTTACCAGACCGAATTAGGGGCCTACAACATCGAATTCAATGTGCCCCCCAGGCCGCTGCCCGGACACACCGGCCTGGACCTGGAGGCGGACGTACGCGCCAGCCTGAACGATGCCGAGACCAAGGCCAACTCCAGCGGGGCCCACATCGTGATGATCGGCATCCTGCCCACGCTGATGCCCGATCATTTGAACGACGGCTGGATGAGCGAATCGATGCGGTACGCGGCCCTCAATGACTCGATCTTTTCAGCCCGAGGCGGAGACATCCCGATCAATATCACCGGCCCGGAGCCGCTGAGCTGGCATGCCGCATCCATCGCCCCCGAATCCGCTTGCACCAGCATGCAATTGCACTTGCAGCTGGCGCCGGATGATTTCGCCGCCAACTGGAACTCGGCCCAGGTGCTGGCCGGTCCGCAGCTGGCGCTGGCCGCCAACTCGCCCTACTTCTTCGGCCACCAGCTGTGGTCGGAAACCCGCATCGAACTGTTCACGCAGTCCACCGATACCCGGCCCGAGGAGCTCAAGACCCAGGGCGTGCGACCGCGGGTGTGGTTCGGCGAACGGTGGATCACCTCCATCCTCGACCTGTTCAACGAGAACATCCGCTACTTCCCGTCCCTGCTGCCCGAGGTATCCGACGAAGACCCGGT
>NZ_JBKQOI010000038.1:0-5307 GCF_052145595.1 Mycobacterium sp.
TGCACGCTCACCACCAGCCCCGGTGCACGGGCCTTCTACAACCAACATCGCAACACCGGCGACACCCATCACCAAGCACTCCGCGCCCTCGGCAACCGCCTCGTCGGCATTCTCCATGGCTGCCTACCCCACCACACCCTCTACGACGAACACAAAGCCTGGGCACACCGCACACCAGCAGCCGCTTGACACTTAAATCCCTGGGATGTCTAGGCTGGTCGAACGTGCCCGAAGCCGATGCCGACCTGTTGACCGCTGCCGCGGTCGCGCTCAACAGGCACGCCCCCGTGCTGCGCGAGCTGGGCTCGGCGTTCGATGCCGCGGGCCACGAGTTGTACCTTGTCGGCGGTTCGGTGCGGGATGCCCTGCTTGGCAGGTTGAGTCCCGATTTGGACTTCGCCACCGACGCCCACCCCAAGCAGGTCCAACAAATAGTCCGGCAATGGGCCGACGCGGTGTGGGACACCGGGATCGAATTCGGCACGGTCGGCGTCGGTAAGGGCGGGCACCGCCTGGAGATCACCACATTCCGCGCTGACACCTACGACCAGGTGTCGCGCAATCCCGAAGTGCGTTTCGGCGATCGCCTCGACGACGATTTGGTGCGCCGGGATTTCACCGCGAACGCGATGGCGGTGCGCATCACGCCCACCGGGCCGGGTGAATTCCTTGATCCGCTAGGCGGTTTGGCGGCACTGCGGGCGCGAATGCTGGACACCCCAGCGGAACCGTCGGTGTCCTTCGGCGACGACCCGTTGCGGGTGCTGCGCGCCGCGCGTTTCGTTTCGCAGCTCGGCTTCACCGTCGCGCCGCGGGTGCGCGAGGCGATCGAAGAAATGGCCCAGCAGCTGGGGCGGATCAGCGTCGAGCGGGTGGCCGCCGAGCTGGACAAGTTGCTGCTCGGCGACGACCCGGTGGCCGGCATCGATCTCATGGTGCAGACCGGGATGGGTGAGGTGGTGCTCCCCGAGGTCGGCGAGATGCAGATGGCCATCGACGAACACCACCAGCACAAGGACGTCTACCAGCATTCGCTGACGGTGCTGCGCCAAGCGATGGCCTTGGAAGATCCCGATGAGGGCCCCGATCTGGTGCTGCGCTGGGCCGCGCTGCTGCACGACATCGGCAAGCCCGCCACCAGGCGCCACGAACCAAACGGCGGCGTGAGTTTCCACCACCACGAGGTGGTCGGGGCCAAGATGGCCCGAAAGCGGCTGCGGGCGTTGAAGTACTCCAAACAAATGGTCGACGACATCTCGCAGCTGGTATATCTGCATCTTCGATTCCACGGCTACGGCGACGGCAAGTGGACCGATTCCGCGGTGCGCCGCTACGTGACCGACGCCGGGCCGCTGCTGCCCCGCCTGCACAAGCTGGTGCGTGCCGACTGCACCACCCGCAACAAGCGCCGGGCCACCCGGTTGCAGGCAAGTTATGACCGGCTCGAGGGGCGGATCGCCGAACTGGCCGCCCGGGAGGATCTGGCCCGGATACGCCCCGATCTGGACGGCGACCAGATCATGCAGTTGCTCAACATCCCGGCGAGCCCGCAAGTCGGCGAGGCGTGGCGCTATCTGAAAGAACTGCGGCTAGAGCGCGGGCCGTTGACCGGCGAGGAGGCAACCGCCGAGCTGTTGGCCTGGTGGAGATCGCGCGGGAACCCGTAGCGATGGCCAAGCGTCGGAGAGGGCATGGACTACTGTCTGGCCGGCGACGATGGCGCAGCGGCCATTTGGAAGGGCCAGCCCGACCTGGACCTTGACGGGGACGGCCGCCTCGATGCGATCGGCTTGGATTTCGACGGCGACGGGATGCTCGACGACGCGCTGGCGGATTTCGACGGCGATGGGGTGGTCGATCACGCCGTCCTCGACTTGGACAATGACGGCACCCCGGAGAGCTACTTCACCGATGACGGATCGGGGACGTGGTCGGTGGCCGTCGATCGGGGAGGGCAACTGCGCTGGTATGGGCTTGACGGGGTCGAGCACACCGGCGGTCCGCTGGTCGATTTCGACGGGCTCGGACATGCCGACGACCGACTGCTCGACACCGACGGGAACGGGGTGGCCGACCGGGTGCTGTGCGGCGGGGAGGACGGCGTGACGGGATACGTCGACACCGACGGCGACGGCAAATGGGACGTCCGGCTGACCGACACCGACGGCGACGGTTTGGCCGACGGGGCCGCCAACCTGTGAGGACGCGATAGCGATGTTCGTCGACACCGACTTGCTGCGCTCGGGAGCCAACGAGTCGCACCGCGCGGGCGGGCTCGCACAAGACGGGGCGGACCACCTATCGCGGGGACCGCGACTATCGGGAATGTTTGGTGACTTCCGCGCCGCCGAGGACTTTCACGACGCGGTCGGCTCAGCCCAGGCTCTACACGTCAAAACCCTGCTGGCCAACCGGGAGGCACTGACAGAGCTCGGTCGTAAGGCGAATTACGCTGCCACGGAGTTCGTCGACATGGACTACCGCAACGCCGCGAAACTGCGGGCGATGCGATGCAGCTTGGGTGCATAAGCATCCCGCAGCTGACAGCCCGAGCCGGCGGTGACCCCTGGGCGATCAACGACAGCCTGCAAGCCGGGCGCCCGGCGCAGATCTCCGATCTGGCGCAGGCGTTTCACAACGCGGGGCGGTGGACGGCCGAGGCCAGCACTGCATTCGACGAAGCGCGCCGTCGTTTTGAGGCGTCATGGAACCGGGAGCGTGGCGACCACCCGATCAACGACTCCGCCGAAGTGCAGAGCACGGCCGCGTCGCTGGGCGCGCAGTCCAAACAGTTGCCCAAGATCGGGGTCGACTTGGAATACCTCGCAGCCGCCCTGGCTGAGGCGCAACGCAGCGGCGCAGCCTTGATCTCGGCCTTGGAGGCTCAACTGCGGCAGGTCGACTACCGGCTCGGCCAAGCGCTGGATCTCGAGAGCGACATCCGACTCGCCGCGGCTGAAAGATCCGCGCTCGATGCGCTTGTCGGTTGCCTCGAGCAGCAAGCCATAGACGGCACCAAGTCAGCCCTGGGTCAGCTTCGGTCACTGCGCAGCCGCTTCTCAGACCGCTTGGGGACGTCACTGACCATCCTGCGCACCGACTGGTACGACCCGCCGAAACCCGACGAACCGATCGAAATTCCCTCCCCGCGAACCAGTGCCGAGGAAATCAACAGGTGGTGGAAGACACTCAACCCGGAACAACAAGGCCAGTTGATCGCCCGGCACCCACCGGAGCTGGGAAACCTCAACGGCATTCCGGTCGACGTGTGCAGCCGGGCGAACACGGCCGTGATGAATGACGACCTCCGTCGCGTTGCGGACGCCGCGAAGCGGCACAACGTGTCCGTTGGCGACGTGCTGAGTGATCCCGCCAAGTTCGGACTGACCGCAGTTGCTGTCACTCGCTACAACAATGCCGGCCGCACCCGGGAGGGCCTGAATGCATCGGGAGACGCCGTCGACGACCTCACCCGACGACATCCGGACATCTTCCTGTTGAAGTATCTGCCCGAGGCTTTCGCCGGTGAGGGAGTCGCGGCCATTGCGATGGGCAACCCCGACACGGCGGCCAACACCGCGGTGTTGGTGAAGGGGCTGGGCACCAGCGTGTGCGGGGGCACGCTGGCCAACCCCGACGGCGTGCGGCTGTACCAGGAGTCCGCCCGCGCCGGCTGGGGCGAGCAGACTGCGGTCGTGATGTGGGTGGGCTACAACACCCCCAACACCTGGCATGACCTGGGCCTGTTGCAGCCGAGCATGGCTCGAACCGGCGGGCAGGCGCTGGCCGCTGATGTGAACGCGCTGGCGGTCACCCACGAAGGTGCGCCGACGCACGTGACTGTGGTCGGCCATTCCTACGGATCCGCCGTCGTTTCGGATGCGGCGGTGTCCGGGATGCACGCAAACGATGTAGTGCTGGTCGGCTCCCCGGGCACCGACCTGGCGCATTCGGCGGCCGACTTTGAGCTGTCGCCCGGCGGCCACCTGTACGTCGGTGCGGCGTCGGGCGATGCGGTCACCTGGCTGCCTGGTCGGGTGACGGGGCCGGGTCTCATCGGTTTGAGTTTGGGCACCCTCGGAGACGACCCCGCCGTAGACGGTTACGGCTCCACCCGGTTCAAAGCCGAGGTGCCCGGCAATTCCCTGAATCCGGTCTACGACCATTCCCACTACTTCGACGACGGATCGGAATCGCTGTTCAGCATCGCCGACGTGGTCTCCGGCCACGGCGATGCGTTGCAGCGCGACGGCATGACCGCCCGCCACCGCGGCGAATATGGCCTGGGGGAATGGCACGACCCCGAAACCGCGCGAACCGCGACGACGGGGCACCGCCACAGGGCACCGACGGGCTGATCGCCGGTACGCCATCCCGTGCGGATTTGTTCATGCCCGCGACCGTCACCAGCGCATTGTCCAAGTGTCGGCGGCCACAAGTTGACAAGATTGCCAATGCTGGTGTGCACTAAAATGCCTGTTCGGACCCTGTGTGGGCCCAAAAAATCAGTGAAGTGACAGCCGGCGAGAAGCTGGTTAAATTTTAGGCATAGCCCAGCTCGGGGGACCCTCAATAAAGTCAAGGAGAAGTCAGATGGCTACAACGATGGCGTTTACGGACTTGCTGCGGACCACGCAGCAGCAGGTCGAGAACGCAATGCAGACCGCGACACAAATCGCAAACGAGTACTTGCACGGCCACGAGGACGTCGTCCAGGCCGCGGGGTGGCAAGGCAAGGCCAGTGGAGCGTCGCTTACCACGGCGGGGCAAATTCACCACGATCTCATGCAGACGATCACCGGTGGTCAAAGGCTGGCTCACGGCCTGGGCAAGACCGCGACGATGTTCGAACACAACGAAGACGACGCGGCGCACGGCCTGCTGGGTGTGTTCAGCGGCGGAAGCCAGTAGACCCGGGACGAGTCCTGGCCCGCATCCCCAATTTCAAAACATACCCAGACTTAAGGAGTTATCGAAATGAGCGAAATCACATGGAATTACGGCACCATCGACGGCCTGGCCTCCGACACCGGGCAGCGAGCGGCTTACTTGAGGGAAATACATAACGACATCCAACAGCGCGCGGCATCGCTCAGCGAATATTTCAGGGGTAAGGGCGCGACGGGTTTCTTTGACGCCCTGGCGCAGCACCTACAGGGTCTCGCGAATCTTGCCGACCACATCGAATTGCACGGAAATACGATGCTTTCCACGGCGGAAGGCACCCAGGCAATGGACGCCAACGTATCGACGTTCTTCGTCTAAGAGCGCAACCAGGCTGAAACTGGCGGGGCGCACGCGTCGCGT
>NZ_JBKQOI010000039.1:0-11824 GCF_052145595.1 Mycobacterium sp.
CCGCCGGCAGCGCCCGCTGCAGCACTTCGAGTGCCACGTTGCTGACGCCGATCGCGCCGATCTTGCCCTCGTCACGCAGCGCGATCATCTCGGCCAGCTGGTCGTCGAGGTCGACAACCTGGTCGCCCTCGGCTTGCAAGCCGGGTCCGAGGTCGAGGCGGCGCAGATTCACCACCGGGATGCAGTCGAGCCCGAGTTGGCGCAGATCATCTTCGACCGCGGCGCGTAGCTCGGCGGGCTTTTGCGCGGCGGCCAGGGGGATCGGTTGTTCGCCGGTGTATCGCGCACCGACCTTGCTGACAATGACGAGGTCTTCACCATAGGGCGAGCGGTAGGGCGACAGCGCCGCGTGAATTCGGCGGTTCACCTCGCCGGGGCCGTAAAACGACGCGGTGTCGATGTGGTTGACGCCGAGTTCGACAGCGCGACGCAGCACCGCCGCCGCGTCGTCAGGCGAGGCCTCGAACAATTGCATGGCCCCGTAGCCGACGCGGGCAACCCTGAGAACCTCGGCGGTGCCGATGCTGCCGATACCGCCGGGATGTGGCTCGTCTGTCATGGTGCTCCTTAGCTCGTGACACACTGGAGAAATGCGGAGGATCCTCCGCTTGTTCCAGCCTAGCAGAAACGGAGGAGCCTCCGATTTGGCCGAACTGATTCGGTCCGATGCGCGCCGCAACCGCGAACGGCTACTGGAGGCGGCAACCGCGGCGTTCGCCGGCGCGGACGGTCGCCCGGTCTCACTCGAGTCGATCGCCCGCGATGCCGGCGTCGGTATCGGCACGCTCTACCGCCATTTCCCAAACCGGGAAGCCCTCGTCGAGGCGATTTACCGTGCCGAACTCGCCGAAGTGGCCGCGGCGGCCGAACAGCAGCTCAAGCGCCATCCGCCCAAGACTGCCCTGCGACGCTGGATGGACCGCTATGCGAGTTTCGTGGCCGCCAAGCGCGGGATGGCCGAGTCGCTACACGCGATCTTCGACTCCGGCGCAATGGAGCCCAGCCAGACGCGCGACAGCATCGTCGGCGCGGTCGACATGCTGTTGCGGGCCGGCGTGGACGACGGCAGCCTGCGCTCCGACGTGCGGGCCGATGACGTGGTGTCGAGCCTGCTCGGCATATTTCTGACCAGTGGTTCGCCGGAGCAGACGGGCCGCATGCTCGACCTGCTGGTCGCCGGGATCGCCCGCTGAACCGGCCGAGTGTGCGGTCTGCCGCACATTGGGCCCCGAGCGTGCGGCCAGCCGCACACTCGGTGAGCCCGCTAGCCGACGGCGCGGGTGGCGCCCTCCCAGAACCGCGCCCGGACGGCCTTCTTGTCCGGCTTGCCCAGCCCGGTCAACGGAAGCGAGTCGACGACCACCACTTGCTTGGGTGACTGCACCGAGCCCTTCCGTTCCTTGACGGAGGCCTGGATCTCGGCGGTCATGACCTCGATCGCGGCGTCGTCGCGGGCCGCGTCGGCCCGCAGCACGACCACCGCGGTGACGGCCTCGCCCCACTTCTCGTCCGGCGCCCCGACCACGCACACCTGCGCGACGGCCACGTGCTCGGCGACGACGTCTTCGACCTCCCTGGGGAACACGTTGAACCCGCCGGTGACGATCATGTCCTTGACCCGGTCGACGATGTAGTAGAAGCCGTCCTCGTCTTCCCGGGCCATATCGCCGGTGTGCAGCCAGCCGTCTCGGAAAGTCTGCGAGGTCTCGTCCGGCAAGTGCCAGTAACCGCCGGCCAATAGTGGCCCGCTGACACAGATTTCGCCCGGCTCACCCTGCGGCACCGGATTGCCGTCCTCGCCCAGCAGCGCCACGCGCGCGAACAGCGTCGGGCGGCCGCACGAGGTCAGGCGCTTCTCGTCGTGATCGCCCTTGGCCAGGTAGGTGATCACCATCGGCGCCTCGGACTGGCCGTAGTACTGGGCGAAGATCGGGCCGAACCGCCGGATCGCCTCGGTCAGCCGCACCGGGTTGATGGCCGAGGCGCCGTAGTAGACGGTCTCGAGCGACGACAGGTCCCGGGTGTGCGAATCCGGGTGGTCCATCAGCGCATACAGCATCGACGGCACCAACATGGTCGCCGTAATGCGTTGCTCCTCAATGACTCTCAGCACCTCGGCCGGATCGAATTTGGCCAACACGACCATCTCGCCGCCCTTGACCACCGTGGGTGTGAAAAACGCCGCACCCGCGTGCGACAACGGCGTGCACATCAAGAACCGCGGATGCTCCGGCCATTCCCATTCCGCAAGCTGGATCGACGTCATGGTGGCGATGTTCCCGGTGGTGCCTATGACGCCCTTGGGCTTGCCCGTCGTGCCGCCGGTGTAGGTAAGGCCGCCGATATGGTTCGGCGGCAGGTCGGCGACGATCAGCGGCTTCGGCTCGTACTTGGCCGCTTCCGCCGACAGATCGACGACATGAGCGTTCACCTTCTGCAGTGCCTCTGGCACTGGGCCGATGGTCAGGATCTGCTTGAGCGAGTCCACCCGCTCGAGCAGCCCCAGCGCCCGCTCGACGAACATCGGGTTGGGGTCGATGATCAGCGCGCTGGCACCGGCGTCGGAGAGCACGTAGGCGTGGTCGTCCAGCGAGCCGAGCGGGTGCAGGGCGGTGCGCCGGTAACCCTGAGTCTGGCTGGCGCCGAGGATCATCAGGACCTCGGGGCGATTCAGCGCGAGCAGGCCGACCGTGACGCCGGTGCCCGCGCCCAGCGCGTCAAACGCCTGGGTGTACTGGCTGATCCGCTCGGCCAGCTGACCACCGGTCAGCGTGGTGTCGCCGAGGAACAGCACCGGCCTGTTCTTGTGCCGTTTGAGCGCGCCCACCAGCAGGTGGCCGTTGTGGGTGGGGTTGCGCAGCAGCTCGTCACTCATGTGGCCAGACTAGAACGTGTTGCAATTCGGGTCAGCCGCACCCTCAAAGAGCGCGAGCATCACTAGGATTTCTGCTCGTGGCCGATGCAGACCTCGTCATCACCGGGACGGTGCTCACCGTCGACGACGCGCGGCCCACAGCCGAGGCGGTCGCCGTGGCCAACGGCCGGATCGTCGCCGTCGGTTCTCGCGCCGACGCCGCCGCGCACATCGGTCCGGGCACCCGGACCATCGATATCGGCAGTCTCGATGGAGGCTGCGTCATGCCGGGATTCATTGAGGCGCACGGCCATCCGCTGATGGAGGCCATCGCGCTGTCGGACCGGATCGTCGACATCCGCCCGGTCACCATCCCCAACCCCGACGACGTCGTCGCGGCGATCCACCGCGAGGTGGCGCAACGGGGTCCGACCGGCGCCTATCTCAACGGCTGGGACGCGCTACTGCAGTCCGGCCTGCCGGAGCCCACGCTGGCCTGGCTCGACGATGTCGCGCCGGACGGCCCGCTGGTGATCATCCACAACTCCGGGCACAAGGCGTTCTTCAATTCGCACGCCGCCCGGCTCAACGGTCTGACCCGCGACACCCCGGACCCGAAGGGCGCCAAATACGGACGCGACGCCCACGGTGAACTCGACGGCAGCGCCGAGGAAATCGCCGCGGTGTTTCCGTTGCTGGGCGGCGCCATCCAGCCTGGCGCTTACCCGGCGATGCTGCTTGCCGAGTGCGCCCGGCTCAACCGCGCGGGCCTGACCACCTGCTCGGAGATGGCCTTCGACCCGGCGTTTGGGCCCTTGGTTGAGCAGCTGCGCGATGAGCTGACGGTGCGGATACGCACCTACGAGGTTTCCAATCCGCAGATGTCCACCGCCGCCACCCCTGGCCAGGGCGATGACATGCTGCGCCAGGTCGGCATCAAGATCTGGGTCGACGGCTCGCCGTGGATCGGCAACATCGCGCTGTCCTTTCCGTACCTGGACACCGCGGCGACGCGCACCATCGGAGTGACGCCCGGCTCCTGCGGATGCGCCAACTACACCGCCGAACAGCTGACCGAAATTGTCGGCGCCTACTACCCATTGGGCTGGCAGATGGCCTGCCACGTGCAGGGCGACGCCGGGGTCGACACCATCCTCGACGTGTACGAGGAGGCGCTGCAACGCAATCCGCGCGACGACCACCGACTGCGGCTCGAGCACGTCGGTGCCATCCGGGACGAGCAACTCCAGCGCGCCGCCGACCTCGGCGTCACCTGTAGCATCTTCGTCGACCAGATCCACTACTGGGGCGACGTGATTGTTGACGGTCTGTTCGGCCCGGAGCGCGGATCCCGTTGGATGCCGGCCGGATCCGCGGTGGCCACCGGGATGCGCATCTCGTTGCACAACGATCCACCGGTCACGCCCGAGGAGCCGCTGCGCAACATCAGCGTGGCCGTTACGCGGACGGCGCCCAGCGGCCGGGTGCTCGCGCCCGAGGAGTGTTTGACCGTCGAACAGGCGATCCGCGCGCAGACCATCGACGCCGCTTGGCAGCTGTTCGCCGAAGACGTGGTCGGCTCGCTGCAGGTCGGTAAATACGCCGACCTGGTGGTGCTGTCTGCCGATCCCCGGACGGTGCCACCCGAGCAGATCGCCGACCTCGACGTGCGTGCCACGTTTCTGGCGGGTCGCCAGGTTTACCCACGGTGACACCGGCGTGTGCGGATCTGCTGGACCGCCTGCATGTGGTGGCGCTGCCGATGCGCGTGCGTTTCCGCGGCATCACCACCCGTGAACTCGCGTTGATCGAGGGCCCGGCGGGCTGGGGTGAGTTCGGGGCGTTCGTGGAATACCCGGCCGCCGAGGCGGCCGCCTGGCTGGCGTCGGGCATCGAGGGCGCATACCGCCGGCCCCCGCCGGTGCGACGCGACCGCGTTCCGATCAACGCCACCGTGCCCGCCGTTCCGGCCGCCCAGGTGGGCGAGATGCTGGCCCGGTTTCCCGGGGCCCGCACGGCCAAGGTGAAGGTCGCCGAGCCCGGGCAGACGCTGGCCGACGACGTCGATCGGGTCAACGCGGTTCGCGAACTGGTCCCGACCGTGCGGGTGGACGCCAATGGCGGGTGGAGCGTCGAGGAGGCGACGCGGGCCGCGGCCGCACTGACCGCCGACGGCCCGCTGGAGTACCTCGAGCAACCCTGCGCGACCGTCGACGAACTCGCCGCGCTGCGGCGGCGGGTCGACGTGCCGATCGCGGCCGACGAGAGCATCCGCAAGGCCGACGACCCGCTAGCCGTGGTCCGCGCCCACGCCGCCGACATAGCGGTGCTGAAAGTCGCTCCGCTGGGCGGGGTTTCGGCCCTGCTCGACATCGCTGCCCAGATCGACATCCCGGTCGTGGTCTCCAGCGCGCTCGATTCGGCCGTGGGGATCGCCGCCGGGTTGACCGCCGCAGCGGCCCTGCCACAACTCGGTCATGCGTGCGGGCTGGGCACCGGTGGACTGTTCGTCGAAGACGTCGCCGAGGCTGCCGTGCCCGTCGACGGCTACCTGGCGGTCGGGCCGGTTACGCCCGACCCGGCGCGGCTGCACGCGCTGGCCGCGCCACCCGAGCGGCGGCGGTGGTGGATCGACCGGGTCAAGGCCTGCTATCCGCTGCTTGTACCGTCGTCCGAGTGATTAACCTGGCTTACGACGATCGCGGGTCCGGCGAGCCGGTTGTTTTCATCGCCGGCCGCGGGGGCGCTGGACGCACCTGGCATCCGCATCAGTTGCCGGCGTTTCTGGCGGCTGGATACCGGGTCATCACCTTCGACAACCGCGGGATCGGCGCCACCGAAAACGCCGAAGGATTCACGACGCAAACCATGGTCGCCGACACCGCCGCGCTGATCGAGTCGCTGGACGCGGCACCGGCGCGAATCGTCGGGGCGTCCATGGGCGCGTTCATCGCCCAGGAACTCATGGTGGCGCGGCCGGAGCTGGTCACCGCCGCGGCGCTGATGGCCACCCGCGGCCGCCTGGACCGCGCCCGCCAGTTCTTCCACGACGCCGAGGCCGAGCTCTACGCCTCCGGCGCCCAGGTGCCAGTCTCATACGACGCGAGAGCTCGCTTGCTGGAGAGCTTCTCGCGCAAGACGCTGAACGATGACGCGGCCGTCGACGACTGGATCGCGATGTTTTGCACCTGGCCGATCAATCAGACCCCGGGGCTGCGCTGTCAGCTGGACGTCGCTCCGCAGACCAACCGGTTGCCCGCCTACCGCAGCATCGCCGCGCCGGTGCTGGTACTCGGCTTCGGCGACGACATAGTCACGCCGCCCTACCTGGGGCGAGAGGTCGCTGACGCCATGCCCAACGGTCGTTACCTGCAGATACCCGACACCGGTCACCTCGGGTTCTTGGAGCGGCCGCAGGCTGTCAACGCCGCGGCGCTGCAGTTCTTCGCCGGCAAGTAGTCTTTCGCCCAACGTCGACTTGTCGCGCGAAATCACGGCGACTTGGCTCAACAACTCCACGTTCGGCGCGGCTAGCGGGGGCTGTGACACCCTGTACTGGTGAACCCCTCGACGACACAGGCGCGCGTCGTCGTCGATGAGCTGATCCGCGGCGGCGTCCGCGATGTGGTGCTTTGCCCCGGCTCGCGGAACGCGCCGTTGGCATTCGCGCTGCAGGACGCCGACCGGTCCGGCCGGATCCGGTTGCACGTTCGCATCGACGAGCGCACGGCGGGTTATCTGGCCATCGGGTTGGCGATCGCCGCCGATACGCCGGTGTGTGTCGCGATGACGTCGGGCACCGCCGTGGCGAACCTGGGTCCGGCGGTGGTGGAGGCCAACTACGCGCGGGTGCCGCTGATCGTGCTGTCGGCCAACCGGCCCTACGAATTGCTGGGCACCGGGGCCAACCAGACCATGGAGCAGCTGGGCTACTTCGGCACCCAGGTGCGCGCCACCATCAGCCTCGGCCTGGCCGAGGACGCGCCCGGGCGGCTGGATGCGCTCAATGCGACCTGGCGTTCGGCCACCTGCCGAGTGTTGGTGGCCGCCACCGGATCTCGTAGCGCCAACGCCGGGCCCGTGCACTTCGACATCCCACTGCGCGAACCACTGGTGCCTGATCCAGAACCCCACGGTGCCGTGATCCCGCAGGGCCGGCCCGGCGGTAAGCCGTGGACCTACACGCCGCCGGTCACGTTCGACCAGCCACTGAATATCGACCTGTCGCCCGACACGGTCGTCATCGCCGGGCACGGCGCGGGCGCGCAGCCCAACCTGGCGCAGTTGCCGACCGTCGCCGAGCCGACGGCGCCGCCCCCGGACAATCCGCTGCACCCGCTGGCACTGCCGCTGCTGCGCCCCAAGCAAGTGATCATGCTCGGCCGGCCGACATTGCATCGTCCGGTGTCGGCGCTGCTGGCCGACCCGCAGGTGCCGGTGTACGCGCTGACCACCGGGCCGCGCTGGCCGGACGTCTCGGGTAACTCACAGGCCACCGGCACGCGGGCGGTCACCACCGGGGCACCTGATCCGGCGTGGCTGCATCGTTGCGCGGACATGAACCGGCACGCGAATGAAGCAGTGCGCGGTCAACTCAGGGCCCACCCGCTGACCACCGGGCTGCACGTTGCGGCGGCCGTGGCCGACGCGCTGCGGCCGGGCGACCAGCTGGTGCTCGGCGCCTCGAACCCGGTGCGCGATGCGGCGCTGGTCGGCCTAGACACCCACGGCATCCGGGTACGGTCCAACCGCGGAGTCGCCGGCATCGACGGAACCGTGTCCACCGCGATCGGGGCGGCTCTCGCATATGAGGGGTCGCACGAGGGGCGCACCGTGGCGCTGATTGGCGACCTGACGTTCGTCCACGACAGCTCCGGGCTGCTGATCGGCCCGACAGAACCGACCCCCCGCCGGCTGACGATCGTTGTGTCCAACGACAACGGCGGCGGCATCTTCGAACTGCTCGAGCAGGGCGACCCGCGGTTCTCCGACGTGTCATCGCGGATCTTCGGGACCCCGCACGACGTCGACGTCGGCGCGCTGTGCCGCGCCTACCACGTGGAGAGCCGGCAGATCGAGGTCGACGAGCTGAACGCGGCCCTCGAGGAACCGGGATCAGGCATGCGGGTGCTGGAAGTCAAGGCGGACCGGTCGTCGTTGCGCCAGCTGCACGCCGCCATCAAAGCGGCGCTATGACATCTGCAAAAGAATTGTTGCGCATACTGATTCATGGCCGCAGTGACGAGCCGTCGAAGACCCGGGCCAGGATTGTGTTGCGGTGGGCGCGGATTGGGGTATTGATCGTGGCCGGCTTGGTCACGTTGCAGTCGGTGCTGCTGGTGGCAGGCGCCTGGCGCGACGACCTTGCGATCCAACACAATACGGGGGTGGCACAGGCAGAGGTGCTCAGTGCCGGGCCGCGGCGCTCCACCATCGAATTCGTCACACCCGAGCGCGTCACCTACCGTCCCGAGCTCGGTGTGCTCTATCCGTCCGAATTGGCGACGGGTATGCGGATATACGTCGAATACAACAAGAACGATCCGAACTTGGTTCGGGTGCAGCACCGCAACGCCGGGCTGGCGATCATCCCGGCGGGATCCATCGCGGTGGTGGGCTGGCTGGTTGCGACGGCTGCCCTGATGGGCCTGGCGTTCCTGGACAGGTGGCTGGACCGCCGCGCCGAGGCCAGGAGCGGGTCGGCACAACCCGCATCCGAGGCGTCCGACCAGCAGATTTCGCATGACGTATGCCCGTAGGCAACCTTTCCGACAGCCGAGACTGAGAACGTATAGGCGTGCGCGTTGCAATCGTCGCCGAATCATTCCTCCCCAATGTCAATGGTGTCAGCAACTCAGTGCTGCGCGTCCTCGAGCATCTGCGTCGAACCGGTCACGAAGCCCTCGTCATCGCGCCCGACAATCCGCCGGGTGAACCCCGCGCAGACCGAATTCACGACGGCATCCGGATACATCGGGTGCCGTCGCGAATGTTTCCGAAGGTGACCTCGTTGCCGCTCGGCGTGCCGATGCCCCGAATGGTAAGCGTGTTGCGCGGATTCGATCCCCACGTTGTGCATCTCGCGTCGCCGGCGCTGCTTGGCTACGGCGGGCTGCGAGCGGCTCGCTGGCTTGGGGTGCCGACGGTCGCGGTGTATCAAACCGACGTCCCCGGTTTCGCGGCGAGCTACGGCATCCCGATGACGACACGGGCGGCGTGGGCGTGGTTTCGCCACCTGCACAGCCTTGCCGACCGTACCCTGGCTCCATCCAGCGTGACGATGGAATCCCTAATTTCCCAACGATTTCCACGGGTACATCGGTGGGCGCGCGGGGTCGACGTGCTACGGTTCGCGCCATCGGCGCGCGACGAGGCGCTCAGGCAGCGGTGGTCGCCGGACCGCAAGCCCATCGTGGGCTTCGTGGGCCGGCTCGCGCCGGAGAAGCACGTCGAGAGGCTAATCGCGCTGGCCTCCACCGGCTCCGTGCAGCTGGTCATCGTCGGCGACGGCGTCGACCGCCGCAAGCTTGAATCGGCAATGCCTACAGCGGTTTTCACCGGCGCGTTGTACGGTGACGAGCTCGCGACGGCGTACGCCAGCATGGACGCTTTCGTCCATCCGGGCGAGCATGAGACGTTCTGCCAAGTCGTACAAGAAGCGCTGGCGTCGGGGTTGCCGGTGATCGCCCCCGACGCCGGCGGCCCACGTGACCTGGTCACGCCGTGCCGCACCGGATTGCTGCTGCCCGTCAACGAATTCGAGGCGCGGCTGCCCGCCGCTGTCGACCACCTGATCCAGGAGCGACACCGCTACGCGCCCGCTGCCCGGCGCAGCGTGCTCGGCCGCAGCTGGCCGGTCATCTGTGACGAGCTGCTCGGCCACTACGAGGCGGTACAGAGGTCGCCATACCTCGGAGCGCGCATGTCGTTGAGGCGATACGCGCAAGGGGAATGACGTTTAGCGCAGCCATGCCCTAAACGGCTGAGATTCGAGAACCCTGCCGACAACCGTCTCGAAATAGACGGGATATGAGGGTCTCAAAAGTCAGTCGTGGTTGGCCGCGTGGAAGCGGGCTTGGTGTGAGATTCTGCAGGGGTGTCGGCTCCTGCGGCGGCTGCTCCTTCGGGGGTGGTGACGTTTTTGTTCACCGATGTGGAGGGTTCGACCCGTCGGTGGGAGGCCGACGCGGACGCGATGCGGATCGCACTCGCCGCCCATGACGAGGTGTTGCGCAAGGCGATCGAGGCGCACGGGGGCTGGTTGTTCAAGCACACCGGGGACGGGGTGTGCGCCGCATTCGCGTCACCAACATCCGCGGTTGATGCCGCGGTGGCACACAGCGGGCGCCGGAGTTGCCGGTGCGGATGGGGATCGCGACCGGTGAGGCCGAGCTACGAGATGGGGATTACTTCGGTGCGGTGCTGAATCGTGCGGCGCGGGTGATGGCCGCCGGACACGGCGGTCAGATCCTGTTGGTCGAGTCGACGGCGGTTCTGCTCAGCGGCGTGGACCTGCTGGATCTGGGGCCGCGACGGCTGCGGGATATACCGACGCCGGTCGGGGTGTTCCAGGTCCGAGCACCCGGCCTGCGCACGGACTTTCCGCCGTTGCAAGCGTTGGACACAAGCCCCGGAAACTTGCGGCGTGTGGCGACCAGCTTCATCGGGCGCGAGACTGAGGTAGTCGAGGTCGAAGCGGCGCTCCGAGCGCACCGATTGGTGACGTTGACTGGGGTGGGCGGGGTCGGCAAGACCCGTCTGGCAACCGAAGTCGCGGCGCGGCTCGGCGATGGATTCCCGGATGGTGTCTGGTTTTTCGAACTGGCTGCGGTTACTGATCCGGCGTCGGTGCCCGACGCGGTGGCAGCGGTGTTGGGCATTACTCAACAACCCGGCAAGACCGTCAGCGAGTCGGTGGCGGCTGCGTTGGAGGGCCGGGTCCGGCTGTTGGTGTTCGACAACTGCGAGCACGTTCTCGACGCCGCCGCCGACCTGATCGAGGCCATCCTGACGCACTCGGCGACGGTGACGATTCTGACCACCAGCCGGGAAGGCTTGCGGGTGGCTGACGAACAGCTTTGGCCGGTGCCGTCACTCGATGTGCTCGCCGGTGTCGACTCGCCCGCCGCGACCCTGTTCCTGCAGCGTGCTGCGGCTGTCGCACCCGGTGTCTCGCTAGCAGGAGCTGAGGCGGGCGCGGTCGTGGAGATCTGCGGTCGCCTTGACGGGATCCCGTTGGCGATCGAGCTGGCCGCCTCTCGCATGCAGTCGATGACGGTCACCGAACTGCGGGATCGGCTCGATGACCGGTTCCGCCTGCTGGTTGGGTCGCGCCGTGGCCTGGAGCGCCACCAAACCCTGCGTCATGCGGTGGGGTGGTCCCATGACCTGCTCGACGGCACCGAAAAGACGCTGCTGGCAAGATGTTCGGTGTTCGCCGGAGGGTTCGACCTCGCCGCTGGGTGCGCAGTCGGTGGCTGCGGCGATGACTTGGCCACACTGGATGTGCTCGATGCGTTGGTGCGCAAGTCCCTTCTGGTCGCCGACCGGTCAGCGGGGCGGACCCGGTTTTCGATGCTGGAGACGATCCGCCAGTTCGCCGAGGAGCAACTCGCCGCTCGCGGTGAGGCCACCGAGGCGCGTACCGCGCATGCCCGCCACTTCGCCGGGCGCGAAGCCGACATCCTGGCCCTGTGGGACAGCCCCCGACAGCGTGAGGCCTACGACTGGTTCAGCGTCGAGCTGGCCAATCTGCGCACCGCGTTTCGGTGGGCCGCCGACCACGGCGATCTGGATGTCGCCGCCACCATCGCCACCTATGCGGGGTTGCTCGGCACTGCGGTCCAAACCTTTGAGCCGATAGCCTGGGCTGAAGAGCTGATCGAGCTCGCCCGCGCCATCGACCACCCGCGGCTGGCGTTCCTGTACGTGATGGCGTCGCTGTGCTACACGACCGGACGGATCGAGGCG
>NZ_JBKQOI010000040.1:0-4745 GCF_052145595.1 Mycobacterium sp.
CGATGTTGCGGAACGCCTGGTTGACCTGACCCATGGTGTCGTACGAGGTCGCCTGGGCCTGACCGCTCCAGCCCGCACCGGCGATGTTCATCGACGACGCCCACATCTTGCGGGCCTCGTCCTCAACGGTCTGGGCGTGCATCTCAAAGCGGCCCGCCATCGCCCGCATCGAGTGCGGGTCGGTCATAAAACGTGTTGCCATGTTGCCATTCTCCTTACTGAACTAATTTTCCTGGACCTGTCATGCAGATTGGGAGTTGTAATCGGCCGGTTCCGGAGCCGCCGACCACGTGTGAAACACCGACTGTCGTCCCCCTCTCCTCTTAACCAGCCGCCGGAGAATGCGGTATCACGCTGATGGTCCGCGGCACGTCGAAGCGTGGTTCAGCTTCGACCTCCCACTCGCTCCATTCGCTCCATTCGTTCCACTCGTCCATGCCCTCAGCGGCCACCTCTGGATTCAGCCCGTCGGCAGCCTTGTCATCGGCATCGGCGCCCTCTTCCGGCTCCGGTGCCCAATGGTCATAGTCGTCGGGCGGAACCGCCACGCCCCACTTCAGCGGAACCGATAAGCCGCCGAGCATGCCCGACTCACCCCGAACCGCTGACACCGCATCGTCTGGCAGCGGCGAACCAAGAGGCAAAAGCACGCTGCCTCCTTCCACAGCCGATCTCCATGCACTCGAACTCAGCGGCGAAATGATCACCACCGAGCACTCCGCATCGTATGTCAATCCTCAGGACAATATCCGGGAATCAGCGATTTCGCTCTCTTTATTGGAAGCAAGCAACCCGGGCCCAGCCGACGACTGGTCCCGCGTCAAATTCCGCTGTGGGCGTCGCGCTCCCGGCGGACGCAGCCACGGGCTCCGATCGGCGGGTTCGGAACCCGCAGCATACTTGGCCTCGAGCGGCGGCGCGGCGAAATCCACCGCTCTTATCCGACCCCGGTCCGCGGCACTACGCTCGGCCGCGACTGCACGACATGGTTCGGACTGGCCCCGCCGCGGCCCAACATTCCGCCGGGCATGCCGGCGCCGGCGCCGCCCATACCCATCGGCATCGGCATCATCGGCATGCCGCCGCCCACGGGCGCCGCGCCCGCCGGAACAGCGCCGGCCATTTCGCCACCCAGCCCCGACATGGCCGAACTGACCATCCGAGCCGGCGCCGAGCCCTGCCACGTCGGCGGCACCGACATCGCCCCGACTAACCGCGCCTTACCCAGGCCGTCGCCGATTCCCGCACCTAGACCCCCAACGCCGCCGCCCAGCCCTTTCATCGCGGGAACAGCGCTATTAACGAACTTCGGACCGTCGGCGGCCAGGTCCGTGGCACTAGCCAGCGCCGGATGTGCACCCATTCCAGCCTGGGCCGCCATCATGATCGGCGACATCATCATGCTCGCCGGGTACATCGCAATCTGGAACACCGACATCAATTCCGACGGGTTAGCCAACGACGACACCGCGGAGGACACCGTGGGCTCAATCGACGACACCATTTCCGAAACCAATCCCGTCCCGCCCGTGACCCCCGAGGCCAAATTGGACAGACCGGACAGCGGCGACGAAACCAACCCCGCCAAACCCGCCAAACTCACCGGGGGCAGGCTGAACGACGGCAACGCCGACGCCACCGACGTAGCTCCCGCGTGATAGCCCACCATCGCGCCCACGTCTTGGGCCCACATCTCTATGTACTCGAACTCGGTCGCCGCGATCGCGGGCGTGTTCTGTCCCAAGATATTGGTCGCGATAAGCGTCAGCAGCTGGGACCGATTCGCCAGTACCGCCGCCGTAGGCACCGTCGCCGTCAACGCCGACTCGAACGCCGTCGCCGCCGCCCGGGCCTGAGCGGCCGCGGCCTCCGCTTGGCTCGCTGCCGCGCTCAGCCACCCCACGTACGGCATCGCCGCGGCCGTCATCGACGCAGACGCCGGGCCCGACCAGGGCCCACCGGACAAACCTGTGATCACCGATTGAAACGACGACGCCGCACCGGACAGATCCGACGCCAACCCGTCCCAGGCCGACGCCGCGACGAACAGCGGCCCCGAACCCGCTCCAGCAAACATCAGCGCCGAGTTGATCTCCGGAGGCAAAAACGTAAACGAAGGAACCATCGCTACCCCAACACATCCAGCCGCATCAACGGCTCCGATAACCGCAAAGACCAACACTCAGCGCGGTGACTAGACGCGCGCCTACCACCACTGCTGGAGCCTAAGGCAATCGACGCCGAAAACGTCGGGTTTCACCAAATGATTTCTGCGAATCTGACTAAGCGGCCGGGCGTAGTCGCCTAGCCACGGTTAACCGCACAACTGTCCAGACGGTGGACTGGACGGTGTCGAGGTCGCTGTCGAAAACCTGGACGAATTGCGGCAGGTGTCCACTCGCCGATCCGTCCCGGGCAAGGGGCAACAAAAAAACCGCGGCGCTTGGAACAAGTTTGTGAAGAAACCGGGAAGGCCATTGCCGGAGAGAAGCAACACCAAAAAACTCATCAGTGCCCCCTCCTCCACCAGTTATTCACAACCACACGCCCGCCCGTTATCAAAAGCCACACCCGACACATCCGCCGAATTCGAATGCGACAATGACGGGCCGGCAATGCGCCCGCGATGTAGCGGCTCCTAGCAGCCCTTGAGCCGCACCGCCAGATAATCGGCGACGGCGCTCATCGCGACGCGCTCCTGCGCCATGTCGTCGCGTGCGCGCACGGTAACGGCGTTGTCCTCGAGTGAGTCGAAGTCCACCGTCACGCAGAAAGGCGTACCGACCTCGTCCTGCCGCCGGTAGCGCCGCCCAATGGCGCCGGCGTCGTCGAAATCGATGTTCCAGCATCTGCGCAATTGCGCGGCCAGGTCACGAGCCTTGGGACTCAAGTCGGCGTGCCGAGACAGCGGCAGCACCGCGGCCTTGACCGGCGCCAGTCGCGCGTCCAGCCGAAGCACCGTCCGCTTCTCCATACCGCCCTTGGCGTTAGGCGCCTCGTCCTCGGTGTAGGCGTCGATCAAGAACGCCATGAACGACCGAGTCAGACCGGCTGCCGGTTCGATCACATACGGTGTGTAGCGGGTGTCGGTGGGCTGGTCGTAGAACGACAGGTCGGCGCCGGAATGCTTTGCGTGCGTGGACAAGTCGAAGTCGGTTCGGTTGGCGACACCTTCCAGCTCGCCCCATGGGTTGCCGGCGAAGCCGAACTTGTACTCGATGTCGACGGTGCGGTCGGAGTAGTGCGACAGCTTTTCGGCGGGGTGTTCGAACAACCGTAGGTTGTCCGGATCGATGCCGAGCTCGACATACCACTGCAGCCGGGTGTCGATCCAGTACTGATGCCACTGCTTCGCGGTCGACGGCTCGACGAAGTACTCCATCTCCATCTGCTCGAACTCGCGGGTTCGGAAGATGAAGTTGCCCGGGGTGATCTCGTTGCGAAAGCTCTTGCCGATCTGCCCGATACCGAACGGCGGCTTGAGGCGAGCGGTTGTCGCCACGTTGGCGAAGTTGACGAAGATGCCCTGCGCGGTCTCCGGACGCAGATAGTGCAGCCCCTCCTCGGTTTCGATCGGTCCGAGGTAGGTCTTGAGCATCATGTTGAACTCGCGGGGCTCGGTCCACTGCCCCTTGGTGCCACAGTCCGGGCAGACGATCTCGGTCATCGGCACCGAATCGGCGTCGTCGATCCCCTTCTTCGCCGCGTAGGCCTCCTGCATGTGGTCCTGGCGATGGCGGTGATGGCAGTTCAGGCACTCGACCAGTGGGTCGTGGAAGACCTCGACGTGGCCGGAGGCCACCCACACCTGTCGCGGCAAGATGATCGACGAATCGATGCCGACGACGTCGTCGCGGCCGGTGACTACCGACCGCCACCACTGCCTCTTGATGTTCTCTTTGAGCTCCACGCCCAGCGGGCCGTAATCCCACGCCGATTTTGTGCCGCCGTAGATCTCGCCCGAGGGATAGACAAAACCCCGCCGTTTAGCCAGGTTGACTACGGTGTCGATGACGGACGCCACGTTATCGTGCACTCCCTTTCCGGATCGAGGCAGACAAGTGCGGCGGCAAACCGCTGCTCGCAAAACATCAGCCATGGTATCGACCGGCGCCGCGGTCTTTGACATGCGTCATCATGCATGTGACAGTGGAGAGCAGCCGATGGTGGTCCTAATCGCGGGCACTCCCAATATCCGGCGCTTCTCGAGGTGATGACTCCCCATGGTGATGTCCTCCCCAACGCCGACCACCGCCGACGTAGCCCACCAACACAGCGGAGCCGGATCCGGTGGACACTCCGCATACCCCGAATACTCCGTCCCGCCGCCACGGGAGATTCTCGACGCCGCAGGCGAACTGCTGCGCGCGCTGGCCGCGCCCGTGCGGATCGCCATCGTGTTGCAATTGCGCGAATCGCACCGCTGCGTGCACGAACTGGTCGACGCACTCGGCGTGCCGCAGCCGCTGGTCAGCCAGCATCTGAAGATCCTCAAGGCGGCCGGCGTGGTCGCCGGGGAGCGATCCGGCCGCGAGGTGCTTTACCGGCTCGCTGATCACCACCTCGCGCATATCGTCGTCGATGCCGTCGCCCACGCCAGCGAGGACACACCGTGACCCGCGCCGGCGACGATGCAGAGCGAAGCGATGAGGAGGAGCGGCGCCCATGACCGGAGCCGGCGACGATGCAGAGCGAAGCGATGAGGAGGAGCGGCGCCCATGACCGGAGCCGGCGACGATGCAGAG
>NZ_JBKQOI010000041.1:0-4030 GCF_052145595.1 Mycobacterium sp.
GACGCCGACTAGGCCGATCTGGTTCCGCTCACAACTGCCGGTGGCAGTTCGAACTACCTGCCGCGGCGTGACTTGATGATCTCGAGGCGTTCCTTGAGCAGTTCCTCGAGTTGATCGATCGAACGGCGTTCCCGCAGCATGTCCCAGGGTGTGCGCGGCACCTTGACCTTCTTGGGTTCCAGCTCACCACCCTCGATCAGCCTGCCCTCCATGCCGTTGCGGCACTCCCAGGTGCCGGGGATCTCGGCGTCGTCGGCCAAGGGTATGTCGAACTCCTCGCCGTTCTCGGTGCGGTACCGCGCGATTTGACGCGGCGCCAGGTTGTGGGTGCGGTCGGTCTCGTAGCTCACGGCTCCGAGGCGACTGCCCCTCATGAGGCGATCAGCCATCATCAACACTCCTCATCGCACGTATCCCCGCATCTCTGTGCAGGTTACGCCTCGGCCATGCTAGCCATAGCTAACGCCTTCGCGAATCCATCTCTGGTCCCACAAACACGGAAACGGCCAAACTGCTCGATAGTGGAAAGGCCCGCCACCGAAGTGACGGGCCGTTCGTGGTTGGGGTGGTGTGGTTACTCGTCGGCCACCGCATCCAGCCATGAGCGCTGCACGTGCAAACGCCACCCGTCAGTGACCAGCACGACGCCAGGGTTGTCTGGGGCTGTGATTTTGTCGGACAGGGCGACGTCGACGATCTCCGAGGGTGTCGAGGACAGTGTGGCGGCGGCGGTCTCGATCGGCACCGTCACCGGGTCGGTTCGGTCTTCGGGGCCGAAACCGCGACAGCACAGCGTCATTGATGCGGTGCGATAGATGCGGACATCGTCACCGGGCTCGGATAGTAGCGGGTCGCCGTAGCGGTCGCGGATGTAGCGCGCGAGGCGCATCAACGGGGTGTCCATGGCGGTCATTGTGTCAGGCCGTCCACCTGTCGACCTCGCTGGCGGCCGCGATCAACGCCCGGCCCAACTGCAAAGCCTGCCGCAGCGTGAGCGGATCGTCGGCGTGCAGCTGGTGAAACCACGACTCTCCTTATCCCTTTCTCGCCTGGCAGGTCGTTCCCTGGTACGACAGCCAAGGCAGCTGGGCTGCCACGTCCGAACCCCTTTTTCCGAAAAAACGGCTGGCCTGGCTGGCCCGGCGGTGCGGCGTATCGTCTGGCGCTATGGAGACGCACAGCTTCAAGCTCGAGTTGCCCCAGGGGACCACGATAGAGGCTGCGTACTGGGCGGGCTTAAAGCACATCGAGGAGACGCTGAATCTTAAGGCCTACGCGGACTATCGCCCGGTTGGGTCCGAGCCGCACCCAACCATGTCCGGCATGGGTATATGGAGTTACAGCTACAAGGCTTAGCTCTGCTCTGCCTAATCTAACGGGGGGGATTGGGCCGCTGCTCGCTCGTCCAGCAACTGGTCTATCAGCGCGGTACTTGGCGTGCGGTCACACAACTCGCGACAACGCCACGCGCGGGCCAATAGCCGCAGTTCGGCATCGATGATCTCAATGTCACGCACGCCCGGCTCTCCTTCCATGTGCGCGGTGCTCGGTGACGCGGTTGAAGACTCCCGTGCGCGCCGGGCCTTCGATCCTTCTGCCGGTGTTCGCCAGCCTGGCAATGACTATTCCGGCGCGGTTCAGCGGTGTCTGTCCGCCGACCAGCCGGTGCGCGGGATGAATCGCGCGTCCCCCGATTGGGGGACGCGGCGGCAACCGCTACTGGGTAATTCCCTTTAGTGATTTCCTAGGCAGCTGGTAAATGTCGGGTCGTTGGACCAGCACAGAGGCGTCGGCGTCCGCGCGACCGATCAACTATTCAGACGCGGACTGGGGCGATCTGACCGACACGAATACTTGCCGTGGCTCAACGCACCCTGTCGCTTTTTATTTGGGATAAAAGTGCCGCCATCCCGGAAAACGGCCATTTTGCTTTGTGAGGCAGGTTTGAGAACACCTAGAACACTTACATTAAAAAGGAACACCCAGAGCGGTTAATATAACGCCTAATGCCACATAAGTAAATAGTTCCTCTAGAAAGTATAAGCCAGCTAATAGTTCAAAAGGTGGGAGCAAAAAGGAATACGGGATGATTAACTGAGCCAAGGCGGAGACGGCGTTTAGTTGCAAAGATAATTCGTTAATTGCAAAATTGTATATCAGGTCGCCGATGGCGCTGCTAATCGAGCCCGCACTCGCACTCAAGGGCTGCAGCAACGAGGCGTTGGCGGCCTCCGTGGCCGCATACGACCCCGCGCCCGCAGTCAAGTGCTGCACAAACTGCTCGTGCAACGCCGCAGCCTGGGCCGCCTGCGCCTGATAGCCCTGAGCGTGCTGGGAGAACAGGTGCGCGATACCCGCCGACACCTCATCGGCGGCCGCGGGCACCACCGCGACAGTCGGGGCCGCCGCTACCTCGTGCGCCGCGCTGACGTTCGAGCCGATAGCCGCCAAATCCGTTGCCGCCGCAGCCACCATCTCCGGGGCCGCGATCACATACGCCATGTCTGTCCTCCCACCCGCTCGGTAGAGAAATCAGCGGGGCTGGGCAAAAGTATCGGGCGACCTTGTCACGTCTGACGCGAGCGGTCACCTACTCCACTAGTGGGTTTCTGCCGGGCGCCGCCGAGAGTGGGCCGCCCGGGCGATCTGGTTCCCTGCGGCATCGATGGTCTCGATGTCACGCATTTCGCCGAAGCTAAGTAGGCCGGGTGTGGCGCTCAAGTCGCCCGTCAGCGGCGTCCGCTGCGGCGATCAACGCCCTGCCCAGCTTCCGCGCTTCGGCCGGCGTGATGGTCGGGGTGTCGGGACAGTCAATGACGACGTTGCGGTCAACGTGCCCGTCCGCGTACTGCAGCCCGATGACCGATACCACGATATCGGCGCGTCGCCGGTGGTCGGTGGTGTGCTTGATTGTCCACTTCGGGCCGTCGAATGCCCTGAAGGCTGCCCCGGTGGTGTCCCATTCGTCGACCCAGATCGCCCCGGTGGGTGGTACAAGGTTGGGTTTCATGGCTAGCTCGCTTCCGCGATCCCGCGCGCGGCCTCCTGGTAGACGCGGACCGCGCAGCCGTCGTTGGGCTCGACCCACACGCCCTTCGGCAGCTCGGCCTCGGGGATTTCCCAGAGGGTCCCGCTCAACATGCCTCCGCACGGAAAGACCCACATCCATCCGTGCGGGCCTTTTTCCCAGACGACCACGGTGCGCCCGTGCTCCCAGGTGTCCACCATCACGCGCGGCCGCTCCCAGTCGAACAGCGGCTGCTCGAATACCTTCAACAGCGCGTCGACCACCGCCTCGGCCTGCTGGGCCGTTGCCTGCTTTTTTTGGTATATGGGGGCAACTTTGATCTCTGCCACAGCATTGCTCCCTCGGTAGAGCGGGACCTGATGTTTCCAATGCTGTGGCAATGTCACGAGGCGGCCTAGCGTAGTCGGCTACTTGAAAGCCGTATTTCCGTTTAGGGATTGACTAGGCAGCTCGTCACGCCGGGGAAGGTCATCGCAGCCGCCAACCACAGTCCCGTAGCGGTTGCCGCAGTTTCCCCCAATCGGGGGACGCGCGATTCATCCCGCGCACCGGCTGGTCGGCGGACAGACACCGGTGAAATGGGCCGGAATAGTCTTTCCCAGGCTGGCGAAGCCCAGCCTGGCTGAACGGCGGCACCGGGCCGCGCGGGTACAACGCCACCCGTGTGCGTCGTGTACGACGGGCCGGTGTGCCAAACCTCCGGCTGCCACGAATCGAGGGGTGTGGCTGCCGGGCCGGCCATTACCACGGCACGAACCAACATCCCGAGCTCCGAGGAGGTGCGCTGATGACCAGCGAAGACGTTTCCGCGTGGCTGGAGCCCCTGTTCGTGGGGGCCGAGCAGCACCCCGACATCGACTTGTGGGGGCTGATGTCTCAAGCCACCCACCCCCTACCCGAGGTGCCCGAGTCGGATGTGGCCGACCGGCTGGGTGGGTGGCCGGACGTGCCGGACATCGCCCTGGTCGTGGACTGGATCGAGTTCGGCCAGCTGCTCCGCCA
>NZ_JBKQOI010000042.1:0-8253 GCF_052145595.1 Mycobacterium sp.
CGAAGAAATAGATGGCGACCACGGAGCAGATGTTGACCACCATGGGGACGCGAATGGCCAGCGTGCCGCGGCCGTGGAACACCGCTGACCACCATGTAGGAGTCGCCGCTGACTTTGATCTTCTCCAGCCCGTGCCTGTCCACTAGTGCATCGAAAGCGCTATACAAGCGGTCGAGGAAGCGCACCAGGTCGGCCGGTGCGGTGCCGCTGGCACGTTCGGTGAATCCGACGATGTCGGCGAACAAGACCGAGGCGACGTCGTACTTGTCGGCGATGACGCTTCGGTCAGGGTCTTTGAGCCGCTCCGCGATGCTGGCCGGCAACATGTTGGTCAGCAGGGTCTCGGAGCGCTCGTACTGGGCTTCCATCACCGCCTCGGCGCGTGCGGTGTCACGCAGGGCGAACCACACGGTCACGACCACCATCACGACGCTGGAGATCGCGGTGACGACAAAGCCCGCCGAGTGGGCCCAGGGCGGCTGAAGCCCGGTGTCGCGGGGGACCAGGAACTCCAGCGCGATGATCAGGCCGGCGGCAACGGCCGCCAGTGCTGACGCCAACACGATGCGTTCTATCCCTAGCAGCAGCACCACTAGGCAGGCTGCCACCAGGAAGAAGAACTCAGATCCCGAACCGGTGCCCACGTCCCAGCAGCTGACGAAGACCGAGACATAGGCCGCGGCGATAAACGTAAGCGGCGCAACCAATTCCCCGAATCGATGCAGCCACGGAACCATCGCGAAGATGATCGCGGCCCCGACGTTGATGGAGCTGACCTGCCAGGACCAGGAATCGGTGGCAATTTGCACGACCACAAAGCTCGCGGTCACCATCACGGCCAGCCAGGCGGTGATGGAGAGCACCCGGGCACGTCGCGCGGCGCTGTCGGCGTAGTGCTGGTTGCGGTCGCGGGACTGTTCGCGCACGGCCGCGACGCAGTCTGGGCGGCGTACCGAGCCGTCCGCTCCCGCTGATGAGGCACCGCACTTCTTCGCGCCCACAATACGAGCGTAACCGTTGAGCTGGCTGCCTACCGCCTGTGATGGTGCCCTCGGTGAGATTCGAACTCACACTGGACGGGTTTTGAATCCGTTTCCTCTGCCAGTTGGGATACGAGGGCTCTCAAGGAGGGGCCGGCCCCTTACCTTAGAAGCAGCCTCCCACCATAGATGATTGC
Source organism: Mycobacterium sp. (assembly GCF_052145595.1). Classification (GTDB taxonomy): domain Bacteria; phylum Actinomycetota; class Actinomycetes; order Mycobacteriales; family Mycobacteriaceae; genus Mycobacterium. The sequence continues at coordinate 1,178 of NZ_JBKQOI010000042.1, forward strand.
TGCCGTCGTCCCATCTCACCGCCCCCGAGGTCGCTGGTCCCAGGCGTTCACGACACAATGTCCGTCATGACAGGCCCCACGACCGACACCGACGCCGCCGTGCCGCGCCGGGTCCTGATCGCGGAAGACGAAGCGCTCATCCGACTGGACCTCGCCGAGATGCTGCGAGAGGAGGGTTACCAGATCGTCGGGGAGGCCGGCGACGGACAGGAAGCCGTCGAACTCGCCGAGCTGCACAAGCCGGACCTGGTGATCATGGATGTGAAGATGCCGCGCCGCGACGGGATCGATGCCGCGTCGGAGATCGCCAGCAAACGCATCGCGCCGATCGTGGTGCTGACCGCCTTCAGTCAGCGCGACCTGGTCGAACGGGCGCGCGATGCCGGGGCGATGGCCTACCTGGTGAAGCCCTTCACCGTCAGCGACCTGATCCCGGCCATTGAATTGGCCGTCAGCCGGTTCGCCGAGGTCACCGAACTGGAACGCGAAGTGGCGACGTTGTCCGATCGGCTGGAGGCCCGCAAGATCGTCGAGCGCGCCAAGGGCCTGCTGCAGGCCAAACAGGGCATGACCGAGCCCGAGGCGTTCAAGTGGATCCAACGCGCCGCCATGGACCGGCGGACCACCATGAAGCGGGTGGCCGAAGTCGTCCTGGAAACACTCGGCTCCGACGACTGACGCCGAATGGCGAGCGTGCGTGTCTGTACTACGACACGCCGTTACGGCCGTACATTTGCGCGCGCTCGCGAGGCCGCTACCGCGCCACGATCACCGACGAGCCATGCCCGAACAGGCCCTGGTTCGCGGTGACGCCGACGGTGGCGTTCTCCACCTGCCGGCCGGTGGCCTGACCGCGCAGTTGCCAGGTCAGCTCACAGACCTGGGCGATCGCCTGGGCGGGGATGGCCTCGCCGAAGCATGCCAGCCCGCCCGACGGGTTGACCGGGGTCTTGCCGCCGATGGTGGTCGCACCGCTGCGCAGCAGCTCCTCGGCTTCACCCTTGGCGCACAGGCCCAGGTGTTCGTACCAGTCGAGTTCCAGCGCGGTGGACAGGTCGTAGACCTCGGCCAGGCTCACGTCCTCGGGCCCGATGCCCGCTTCGGCGTACGCCGCATCGAGGATCTGATCCTTGAAGACCCGGTCCGGCGCCGGCACCACGGCGGTGGAATCCGTTGCGATATCGGGTAATTCGGGCAGGTGCTGCGGGTAGCGCGGGGTCACCGTGCTGACCGCACGCACCGAAGGGACGCCGTCGAGCGAGCCGAGGTGTTTACGGGCGAAGTCCGCGCTGGCCACGATCAGCGCCGCCGCGCCGTCGGAGGTGGCGCAGATGTCGAGCTGCCGCAGCGGGTCGGCCACCACCGGGCTCGCCAGCACGTCGTCGACGGAGGATTCCTTGCGGTAGCGGGCATGAGGGTTCTGCAGGCCATGCCGGGAGTTCTTGACCTTCACCTGCGCGAAGTCCTCGGGTGTCGCGCCGTACAGGTCCATCCGGCGCCGTGCGAGCAGCGCGAAGTACACCGGGTTCATCGCGCCGATCAGGTGGAAACGCTGCCAGTCGGGGTCGTTCTTGCGTTCCCCGCCGACCGGGGCGAAAGCCCCCTTCGGGGTGGTGTCGGCGCCGATCACCAGTGCGACGTCGCAGAAACCGGCCAGGATCTGGGCGCGCGCGCTCTGCAGCGCCTGGGAGCCGCTCGCGCAGGCGGCGTAGCTGGAACTGACCGGAACCCCGTTCCAGCCGAGTTTCTGGGCGAAGGTCGACCCGGCGATGAAGCCGGGGTACCCGTTGCGGATGGTGTCAGCCCCGGCGACCAGCTGGACCTGCCGCCAGTCCAAGCCGGCCTCGCACAGAGCGGCCCGGGCGGCGACCACTCCGTACTCGGTGAAGTCGCGGCCCCACTTGCCCCACGGGTGCATGCCGGCGCCGAGGATATAGAGCGGTTCTGGCGTGCTCGTCGTCATTAGCGCCGCTCCTCCGCCCCTCTTCCGATCGCACTGCTCTGTATATCGTCGCCGGCGGATGCGATCCTCCACGCGTGCACCATGCGCTGCACACCGTCGTCGTCGGTGTAAAGCGGCATGGTGGTGAGCTCCATCTCCATGCCGACCTTCAAGTCGGCCGCCAGCGTGCCCTCGACCACCTTGCCCAACACGATCAGGCCCTCGTCGGCCAGTTCAACCGCGGCGATGGCGAACGGCTCGAACGGGTCCGGAGCGGGGTAGGGCGGTGGCGGCGGGTAACGGTTTTCGGTGTAGCTCCAAAGCTTTCCGCGCCTCGACAGGGCGACCGGCTCCAGCGTGTCGCCGTCGCAGGCCGGATTGGGGCAGTTGTTCTCGCGGGGCGGGAAGACGTAGGTACCGCACTGGGGGCATTTGCTGCCAATCAGATGGGGACCGCCGGCCCCTTCGGCGGTCGCGTCGGTGGCGAACCATCCATCGATCGCCGGTTCTTGGCGGGTGACCTCTGGCACCGGGCCAGCGTACCGAGCGAAACCGCAAAACTGAAACGTGTTGCAGTTCTGGCTCGAGTGGTTCGGGCGCGTGGATCGTCACACCGGATGCATAGAGTTAAGGCCGTGACCGCCCCGACAACCGCTAAAAAGGCCACCGCGGATACCGCCAAGCCGACGCTGATGTTGCTGGACGGCAATTCGCTGGCATTCCGGGCGTTCTACGCGCTGCCCGCCGAGAACTTCAAGACCCGCGGCGGCCTGACCACCAACGCGGTCTACGGCTTCACCGCCATGCTGATCAACCTGCTCCGCGACGAGGCCCCGACGCACATAGCCGCGGCGTTCGACGTCTCGCGGCAGACCTTTCGCTCCGAGCGTTACCCGGAGTACAAGGCCAACCGGTCGTCGACCCCCGACGAGTTCCACGGTCAGATCGACATCACCAAGGAAGTGCTGGGCGCACTGGGTATCACCGTGCTCGCCGAAGCGGGGTTCGAAGCCGACGACCTGATCGCGACGCTGGCCACGCAGGCCGAAAACGAGGGATACCGGGTGTTGGTGGTCAGCGGTGACCGAGACTCCCTGCAGTTGGTCAGCGATGACGTGACGGTGCTCTACCCCCGCAAGGGGGTGAGCGAACTTACCCGCTTCACCCCCGAGGCCGTCGTCGAAAAATACGGGCTGACGCCCACGCAATACCCCGACTTCGCCGCGCTGCGAGGCGATCCCAGCGACAACCTGCCCGGCATACCGGGCGTAGGGGAGAAGACCGCCGCCAAGTGGATCGCCGAGTACGGCTCGCTGCAAGAGCTGGTCGACAACGTCGACTCGGTCCGCGGCAAGGTGGGCGACGCACTGCGGGCGAACCTGGCCAGCGTCGTGCGCAACCGCGAGCTCACCGATCTGGTTCGCGATGTACCGCTGGCCCAGACCCCCGACACGCTGCGGTTGCAGCCCTGGGATCGCGACCAGATTCACCGGCTCTTCGACGACCTGGAGTTCCGGGTTCTGCGGGACCGGCTGTTCGAGACCCTGGTCGCCGTCGAGCCCGAGGTCGACGAGGGTTTTGACGTGCGCGGCGGTGCGCTGGAGGCCGGCACGGTCGGGCAGTGGCTGGCCGAGCACGCAAGCGACCGGCGCCGGGCCGGACTGGCCGTCGCCGGTACCCATCTGCCCCACGGTGGGGACGCCACGGCGCTCGCCATCGCCGCAGGCGACGGCGACGGCGGCTACATCGACACCGCGACGCTGACTCCCGACGACGACGCCGCGCTGGCGGCCTGGCTGGCCGATCCCGCGAAACCCAAAGCGCTGCACGAGGCGAAGCTGGCCATCCATGACCTCGCGGGCCGCGGCTGGACGCTGCGCGGCGTCACCTCCGACACCGCGCTGGCGGCCTACCTGGTGCGCCCCGGGCAGCGCAGCTTCACCCTGGACGACCTCTCACTGCGCTACCTGCGTCGCGAGCTGCGCGCGGAAACTGCTGAACAGCAACAGCTTTCGCTTCTCGATGACATGGACGGGGTGGACGAGCAAGCTGTCCAGACCCTGATACTGCGGGCCCGGGCCGTGGTGGACCTGGCCGACGCGCTGGACGCCGAGCTGGACCGCATCGACTCCACCGCATTGCTGGCCGAGATGGAGCTGCCGGTTCAGCAGGTGCTGGCAGACATGGAAAGCGTTGGCATCGCTGTCGATTTGCAGCTGCTGGGCGAGTTGCAAAGCCAATTCGGTGACCACATCCGCGACGCCGCCGAGGCCGCCTACGCCGTGATCGGCAAGCAGATCAATCTGGGCTCACCCAAGCAGCTGCAGGTGGTGTTGTTCGACGAACTCGGGATGCCGAAGACCAAGCGGACCAAAACCGGCTACACCACCGACGCCGACGCCCTGCAATCGCTGTTCGACAAGACCGGGCATCCGTTCCTGCAGCACCTGCTCACCCACCGTGACGTCACCCGCCTGAAGGTCACCGTCGACGGGTTGCTGCAAGCGGTCGCCGCGGATGGCCGGATCCATACCACGTTCAACCAGACGATCGCGGCGACCGGCCGGCTGTCGTCGACCGAACCCAACCTGCAGAACATCCCGATCCGCACTGACGCAGGGCGGCAGATCCGGGACGCGTTCGTGGTCGGAAACGGCTACAGCGAGCTGATGACCGCCGACTACAGCCAGATCGAGATGCGGATCATGGCGCACTTGTCCCGCGATGAAGGCCTCATCGAGGCGTTCAACACGGGGGAGGACCTGCACTCGTTTGTCGCCTCGCGCGCATTCGGCGTGCCGATCGAGGAGGTCACCGCCGATTTGCGCCGCCGGGTCAAGGCGATGTCGTACGGGCTGGCCTACGGCTTGAGTGCGTATGGACTGGCAGCGCAGCTGAAGATCTCCACCGAGGAGGCGAAAGTCCAGATGGACCAGTACTTCGCCCGCTTCGGCGGGGTCCGCGACTACCTGCTGAACGTCGTCGAGGAGGCCCGCAAGGACGGCTACACCTCGACGGTGCTGGGCCGCCGCCGCTACCTTCCCGAGCTAGACAGCAGCAATCGCCAGGTGCGCGAGGCCGCCGAGCGGGCGGCGCTCAACGCCCCCATCCAGGGCAGCGCGGCCGACATCATCAAGGTGGCGATGATCGAGGTCGACAAGGCGATCAAACAGGCCGGACTGGCATCCCGGATGTTGCTGCAGGTACACGACGAGCTGTTGTTCGAAATCGCGCCCGGTGAGCGAGAACAGATCGAAGTTCTGGCCCGCGACAAGATGGGCGGTGCCTACCCGCTCGACGTCCCGCTCGAGGTGTCGGTGGGTTACGGGCGCAGCTGGGACGCTGCGGCACATTAGCTGGTCATTGGTCGCCGAACGTAACCTCACGGCGAAAACCGGCCGAAAATTCGCCGGGACGTTACATTCGCGGGGGACATTTGACCAGGCCGCGTGCAATGGGCGCGCCGGGCGAGTTTGTCCAGCGTGTGCCCTGTCGAGTAGCCTCAACAGGTAAATCCCTTTTTGTCCCTACGACCCAACCTGTCCGGAGCAACCCAACAACATGCCGAGTCCCACCGTCACCTCGCCGCAAGTAGCCGTCAACGACATAGGCTCGAGCGAGGATTTTCTCGCCGCAATCGACAAAACGATCAAGTACTTCAACGATGGCGACATCGTCGAGGGCACCATCGTCAAAGTGGACCGGGACGAGGTGCTCCTCGACATCGGCTACAAGACCGAAGGGGTCATCCCCGCTCGCGAACTCTCCATCAAGCACGACGTCGACCCCAACGAGGTCGTTACCGTCGGTGACGAGGTCGAGGCCCTGGTTCTCACCAAGGAGGACAAAGAGGGCCGGCTGATCCTCTCCAAGAAGCGCGCCCAGTACGAGCGCGCCTGGGGCACCATCGAGGCGCTCAAGGAGAAGGACGAGGCCGTCAAGGGCACCGTCATCGAGGTGGTCAAGGGTGGCCTGATCCTCGACATCGGGTTGCGCGGATTCCTCCCCGCCTCGCTGGTCGAGATGCGGCGTGTCCGTGATTTGCAGCCGTACATCGGCAAGGAGATCGAAGCCAAGATCATCGAGCTGGACAAGAACCGCAACAACGTGGTGCTGTCGCGGCGGGCCTGGCTGGAGCAGACCCAGTCCGAGGTGCGCAGCGAGTTCCTCAACCAGCTGCAGAAGGGCGCCATCCGCAAGGGTGTGGTGTCCTCGATCGTCAACTTCGGCGCATTCGTCGATCTCGGCGGCGTCGACGGTCTGGTGCACGTCTCCGAGCTGTCCTGGAAGCACATCGACCACCCCTCCGAGGTGGTTCAGGTCGGCGACGAGGTCACCGTCGAGGTGCTCGACGTCGACATGGACCGCGAGCGGGTCTCGTTGTCGCTCAAGGCGACTCAGGAAGACCCGTGGCGGCACTTCGCCCGCACCCACGCCATCGGTCAGATCGTGCCCGGCAAGGTCACCAAGCTGGTGCCGTTCGGTGCGTTCGTCCGCGTCGAGGAGGGCATCGAGGGCTTGGTGCACATCTCCGAGCTGGCCGAGCGTCACGTCGAGGTGCCCGACCAGGTGGTCGCCGTCGGCGACGACGCGATGGTCAAGGTCATCGACATCGACCTCGAGCGTCGCCGTATCTCGTTGTCGCTCAAGCAGGCCAACGAGGACTACACCGAGGAATTCGACCCGGCCAAGTACGGCATGGCCGACAGCTACGACGAGCAGGGCAACTACATCTTCCCGGAGGGCTTCGACCCCGACACCAACGAGTGGCTCGAGGGTTTCGACACGCAGCGCACCGAGTGGGAAGGCCGCTACGCGGAGGCCGAGCGCCGGCACAAAATGCACACCGCGCAGATGGAGAAATTCGCCGCAGCCGAGGCCGCCGCTGCCGAGCGGCCGCAGGCCAACGGCTCGTCGGGTGAAGAGCCGCAGGGTGGCTCGCTGGCCAGCGACGCGCAACTCGCCGCGCTCCGGGAGAAGCTCGCCGGTAGCGCCTAACCCGGCGTAGCCATCGATGCTTCGGATCGGGCTGACCGGCGGCATCGGCGCCGGTAAGTCGGCGGTTTCGGCCACGTTTTCGCAGTGCGGCGGGGTCGGTGTCGACGGCGACGTGATCGCCCGCGAGGTGGTCGAG
>NZ_JBKQOI010000043.1:0-2730 GCF_052145595.1 Mycobacterium sp.
AGGGCAAGGCTGGGAGAGCCGCTAGCCTGCGCCCATTCCAGCATCTCCCGGTCACCCCCGGAGTTGCCGGCGGCCAGGATCGGCCGGCGGCCCAGCTGAGTCTGGATGTTGGCGACCTTGGCGCTGCTGGTGCGCCGGATGACCGGTGGGCCGTCGCGGTCGCGCCTGACGTCGTAGCCGATGAGGGTGCCCACCACCAACTCGGCCGGCACACCGTAGAGGTCGTCGCTGATCGCCCGGACGAACTCGGTGCCGCCGCCGGTAACGATCCCGACCGTGAAGTCGTGGCGCCGCAGCTCAGCAATGAGCTCTGACATCGGCTGGTAGATCACCGAGCGCGTCGGCCGGCCTAGCGTCGGGTGCGCTGCTCTGCCCATGAATTCCCTTGCCGCGGCGGCGAACTCCTCCGGTGTCATGCCCTCGAACAGACCGGCGAGCGCGAGCGCGATGCGTTCTAGCCCGATCCCCGCGACCGCCGCCTGATCACCGCTGAGCAGGGCGGCGAACTCGGCACGCTCGCCGATCGACGGGTCCTGGGCCACGCGTCGGCGCAGCGCGTCGAGGAAGAAGTCGAACTGTACATAGCTCGGCCGCTCGCACCACAGCGTGCCGTCGTTGTCGAAGTAGGCGACCCGATCGGCGACCGGCACCTCCCCGGCCGCCGCCAAGAACGCCTCCAATGCCTCCCGCGTGCCGCCGGGGCGCCAGGACGGGAGCGGATCGTGGCGTTCCATCGGCGTCGCTCAGCTGCTGCCGGTAGTGGCGTCCTGCAATTTGGCCATGACCTGGTCCAGGCTGAAGCTCGCAGACTTCTGCCGCTGCGGAAACTCGACCAACGTCTCGAGCATCTTCGCGACGTAAGCCTGAGCAGGGACGAACAGGAAGATGCGGTCGATCATCCAGTCGTAGTACGTGTTCGACGTGATGTCGGCCCGCTCATAGGGATCGGTGCGGAGGTTGAACAGCTTGGGCACGCGCAGTTGAACGTACGGCTCCGCCCAGATCTGCAGGGTGCCCACGCAGCGCTGCTCGAGGAAGACCAACTTCCAGTTGTCGAACCGCAGTGCGGTGAGGTCGCCGTCGTCGGAGACATAGAAGAAGTGCTTGCGCGGGCTCTCGTCGGTCTGGCCGGTGATGTACGCCAATTGGTCGTGCCCGTCGAGGTGCACCTTATAGGTCGTGCCGTTCAGGTCTGTGCCCGCGCGCAGCCGCTCGGCGATGTCGGGCACACCCGCCGCCGACAATAGGGTGACGAACCAGTCGTTGTGGCTGACGATGCCGTTCAACACCGAGCCGGCCGGGATGTGCCCCGGCCAGCGCACCAGCGCCGGGACGCGGTAGGCGCCCTCCCAGTTGGAGTTCTTCTCGTTGCGGAACGGGGTCATGCCGGCGTCGGGCCAGCTGTTCATGTGGGGACCATTGTCGGTGGAATACATGACGATCGTGTTCTCGGCGATGCCCAGCTCGTCGAGCAGATCCAGCATGCTGCCGACCGTGTCGTCGTGATCCAACATCGTGTCGTGGTAGCGCGACTGCCAGCGCCCAGCGCGACCAACGCTTTCGGGCTGGGTGTGGGTGCGAAAATGCATGTGCGTGGTGTTGAACCACACGAAGAACGGAGTTTCGGCTTGGTGCTGGCGCTTGATGAAATCGACTGCAGCGTCTCGAAATTCGCCGTCGCAGGTTTCCATCCGCTTCTTGGTGAGCGGGCCGGTGTCCTCGATGCGCTGAGTGCCATCGCCATTGGCCCAGGTGTGCAGCACGCCGCGCGGCCCGAACTTCTTGCGGAACTCGGGATCCTTTGGGTAGTCAGGCAGTTCGGGTTCCTCTTCGGCGTTGAGGTGATAGAGATTGCCGAAGAACTCGTCGAAGCCGTGCATGGTGGGTAGGTGCTCGTCGCGGTCGCCGAGGTGGTTCTTGCCGAACTGGCCAGTGGCGTAGCCCTGCGCCTTGAGCGCCGTCGCGATCGTCGGGTCCTGCGCCTGCAGGCCCAGTGGCGCCCCGGGCAGGCCCACCTTGGTCAGGCCGGTGCGGTATGGGTTCTGCCCGGTGATGAACGCGGCTCGTCCGGCGGTGCAGCTCTGCTCCGCGTAATAGTCGGTGAACAGCACCCCTTCGGCGGCGACGCGGTCGATGTTGGGGGTCCGGTACCCCATCAGCCCGTTGCTGTAGCAACTGAGATTGCTCTGCCCGATGTCGTCGCCCCAGATGATCAGGACATTCGGCTTATCGCTCACTGGTTAGCCTTTCGCAGGTGAAGCCTCGATGCCTAGCATCCGGGCCGGCTGACACTGGCGCGCACCAGGCACCCCTCAGGAATCCTAGACCCCGTTTCCGCCACCACCACGGGCCTCCGGTCGCAGGTGGCACCCGCCTGCCCGGTCCGCCAACCCGCCAGGGATGACGCCCGTCGACTTGCCGTGCGCCCGCGAAAAGTCTCAGCGACCCAGGTGCGCGACCATTTTTCGATGCAGGTCTGACAGCGAGAACCGGTAGCCCCACGCCGTTGTCAACCCCGCCCGATCCCCTGACGTCACGATCCTTTGGGGAACCGTCGGAGTCGGGAAACCCCATGTGGCACAAGTCCTCGGGTACCGAGCCGCCCGCCGCGGCCGGGCGGTTCGCGAAAAGCTCCCGCTTGCTTTCAGATCTCGTCGGCGGTAACGCCGACCGATCCTCTGGGCCAAGAATCCGCGGATACAAGCGTTAGTTTAGTTAGGTGCCGATAAG
>NZ_JBKQOI010000044.1:0-8817 GCF_052145595.1 Mycobacterium sp.
GCGTTCGAAGCCCGCTACAACAGCGCCGCCCGACCATTCGACTGGCGCTTCAACCGCAACGACCTCAACCGACTCCTCACCAGAATCGCGGCATAACCCCGACGAACTAACGGGCGTGACCACTAGTTCGGGCGCAATGCCGGGTTCTTAGGTTGACCGCTCAGGTCTGTGCTCTCTCATGAGTCGATTCTCCCTGGATTAGTCGCCCGAGACGCTGCGCCGGGATGCGCGACCCCGGGGCCCCTTCCAATAAGTGCAAATATTTACGTCAACGTAAACGGATGCTTTGGGGTGGTCCAGGGCGCCAGCGCCTAGTTCGCCGCCGGGCCGTTGCGCCCTGGGCCGTTTCGCCGGGGCCATGCGGGACCCGGACTTGAGTAAACGGGTTTGCGGGGGAGGGCCCGTCTACCCAAAAACCGCCTAGGAAGAACCTAGGCTGTTCAACCCGAAACGATAGTATGTATCTGAGCTCATTTCAGGAAAATCGCATTTATCCGCGCCCTAGGTGAGAACCTTGGTTTGCCCGGGTGGCCCAGAGACGGGCTGCCTGCTGAAGGAACCCGCCGCACCTGGCCTTTTGCCGAGATGGGTGGAGAAGCTATTGCCCACCACCAACCCCGATATCCCCCGCCTGCTGGTGCGGTTTGGGCCGGTTTGCATGGTCGTCCCACCTGACGATTCTTAATTCGGTTGTTCTGCAACATAATTCAGTTTGGTCAGCACGCAGCAAAGCTCCGTACGGTCGTCGCGACCAATCGCCGACTGGAGGGATTCCGACCGACTCCCGCCCCTTGGCTGTTCCCGCGATGGCGGATGGCAAGTGACACAACGAGGTTGGCAAGGGCACTCGTTGGCCATACTGACACGCGCTACCGGATGGGGTGCGGCTAGCAAACAATCCCAATGGTGAACGCGGCAACAGTGTTCGCGTGCGCTCCCGGAGTGCGGCTTGTGGCAGCAGCCCCTTTCCTTTCCTTTACTGGTTCCCGTCGTAAATGCGCGACCACCACCGTCGGCGCCAACAGCACGCCGCTTGACGCGATCGTCGTGTCCACGTTCACCATGTCGATAGAAACGGCAGGTCACGGACTTCAGTGCGTAGTGGATGATGTGGTACCTGAGCGCACCGACGGCGACGGCTCATGGCTCTGCGAATGTGAAAACCCGTCCAACCAGCAGGCCTGAACTTCCCTGATTAGCAGGCTAATCGCACGGAACCCCGCCAAAGAAAAAGCTCAGAGGGGCTAAATACCACCTCTGACCTGTGGGGTGAGTGACGGGACTCGAACCCGCGACCCCCAGGATCACAACCTGGTGCTCTACCAACTGAACTACACTCACCATGGCCGCAAGCCGACCCAGGTCGGGGCCAACGCGCGGCGACGTCGATACTAGCCGGTCGGTGGCTCGGTGTCCGAATCGATTGTTTCCGCTGCGTTCGCTGTGTCGCCAAGATCGGCGACAACCGCCTCGATTTCGCTGGTAGACGGCCCGGGCGGGAGCACGAACGCGGTACGCCGGTAAAACTGCAGCTCACGGATGGATTCGTGGATGTCGGCGAGTGCCCGATGTGCGAGCCCCTTGGCCGGCTGACCGTAGTAAATGCGCGGGTACCAGCGCCTGCAGAGTTCTTTGATCGAGCTGACGTCGATCATCCGGTAGTGCAGGTACGAGTCCAGCTTGGGCATGTCGCGGGCGATGAATGAGCGATCGGTGGCGATCGAATTGCCGGCCAGCGGCGCCGTCTTCGGTTGCTTGACGTGCGTTGTGACGTAGTCCATCACCATCGCCTCGGCAGTCGCCAGGTCGACGGTGGATGCCTTCACCTCATCGATCAGGCCTGAGCGCGAGTGCATTTCGGTGACCACGTCGATCATCGACGACAGCGCGGCATCGTCGGTGTGGATCACCACGTCGACTCCGTCCCCGAGCACGTTCAGATCGGCGTCGGTTACCAGGGCTGCGATCTCGATCAATTTGTCCGAACTGAGCTCGAGCCCGGTCATCTCGCAGTCGATCCACACCAATTCGTCCCGCACAGCGCTCAGCGTAGGCGGACGTCAGGCCCCGGTTCGCCCTGCCCCCGCCTGCCCTTGGCAAGTAGTGTGAGCGGTGCGCAACGGCACGGGGACGACTGGGGAAGAGGAGTACGGCACGATGACTACCGAATCAGCGGCCGGTGGGGTTGACGGGCCCGCGAAGCGGATCGCAAACGGCTACGCCGTCGAAGGCCAGGCACTGGAGCTCGGCGCGGTCGTCGTCAACGGCGAAGTCGACCCGACCGCCCAGATTCGCATTCCGCTGGCCACCGTCAACCGGCACGGACTCGTGGCCGGGGCAACCGGAACCGGCAAGACCAAGACGCTGCAACTGATCGCCGAGCAGCTCAGCGCGGCGGGGGTTCCGGTGCTGATGGCCGATGTCAAGGGCGACCTGTCCGGTCTGTCGCGCCCCGGAGAGGCTAACGACAAGACCGCCGCGCGTGCGAAGGACACCGGTGACGACTGGCAGGCGACTGGATTCCCGGTGGAGTTCTTGTCGCTGGGCACCGAAGGAGTGGGCGTGCCGGTGCGAGCGACCATTGCCAGCTTCGGCCCGGTTCTGTTGTCAAAGGTGTTGGGGCTCAATGCAACTCAAGAATCCACGCTAGGGCTCATCTTCCATTGGGCCAAGGAAGCCAACCGTCCGCTGGTCACGCTGGACGATTTGCGCCGAGCCATCTCTTACCTGACCACCGACGCGGGCAAGGAGGACCTGAAATCCCTGGGCGGGGTGTCATCGACGACGGCGGGCGTCATTCTGCGAGCGCTGGTCAACCTCGAAGGCGAGGGCGGCGACACGTTCTTCGGCGAGCCGAAGCTCGATCCGCAGGATCTGCTGCGCGCCGACGACCAGGGCCACGGCATCATTTCGCTGCTCGAGTTCAGTGGTCAGTCGTTGCGCCCGGTCATCTTCTCCACCTTTCTGATGTGGTTGTTGGCCGATCTGTTTACCGTCCTGCCCGAGGTCGGTGATGTGGACAAGCCCAAGCTGGTCTTCTTTTTCGACGAGGCGCACCTGCTGTTCGCCGACGCGTCGAAGGCCTTCCTCGAGCAGGTCGAACAGACCGTCAAGCTGATTCGCTCCAAGGGCGTCGGGGTGTTCTTCTGCACCCAGTTACCCACGGATATACCCAACGACGTGCTCTCCCAACTGGGCGCCCGGGTCCAGCACGCGTTGCGGGCGTTTACGCCCGACGACCAGAAGGCGCTCAGCAGGACCGTCCGTACCTATCCGAAAACCGATATCTACGACCTGGAATCCGCGTTGACCTCGCTGGGAATCGGCGAGGCCGTTGTGACGGTGCTGTCCGAGAAAGGCGCCCCGACACCGGTGGCGTGGACCCGCATGCGGGTACCCCGGTCACTGATGGGCGCTATCGGTACCGACGCGATCGCCGCCGCGGCCAAAGCCAGCCCACTGCAAGTCAAATACGGCCAAACGATCGAGCAGGCACCGGAAACCCCGCCCGCTCCGGCGCCTGAACAACTGCCCGACGAGTCGGATTATCCACCGTTGCCAACGGACTTGGATTTGCCGCCAATGCCCGCACCTACGGCACCGAAGGGTCCCGCGATGTGGGAAGAAGTGCTGAAAAATCCCACCGTGAAAAGCGCCCTCAACACGGGGGTACGCGAGGCGGTCCGCAGCATCTTCGGTTCCGGACGCCGGCGGAAGTAACGGCTGCTACCCGCCGCCGAGCCTTTTGTAGAAGCTGCCCACGATCGGCGCGACGACGGCGCGCGGGGCGTACTGGCTTGCCACCGACATGGCTTTCGACGTCCAGCCCGGTACGATGCGCATCTTGTTGCGCGCCAACGCATCCAGCGATACCTGGGCGGTGTGCTCGGTGGAGATCCACAGGAAGTCCGGCACCAGCCTTTCGACCAGCGAGGCTTCGGCGTCGTCGGGAAGGTCGGTGCGCACCGGGCCCGGTGCCAGCAGTGTGACGTGCACGCCGGAGCCGCGCAGTTCACCGCGCAACGATTCGCTGAAGGTGTTCGCGAATGCCTTGGTGGCCGCATAGGTGGCGTTGTAGGGAATCGGCGAATTGCCCGCCGCCGAACCGGAAATCAGGATACCGCCGGCCTTGCGCTCGATCATGCCCGGCAGCACAGCCAACGTAAGGTCATGCACCGCAACGGCATTCAGCTGCACCTCAGCCTTTTCCCCGGCCGGGTCAAGGCCCGCGACGGGACCGAACGTCGCGGTGCCCGCGTTGGCGCACAGGATCGAGATGGGACGTGCCGCCAGTTCGTCGCACAGTTTCGCCCGTTCGCCCGGGTCGGCCAGATCGGCAGGTCGCACTTCGACGGCAACCCGAAATTTGTCGGCCAGCCGGGTGGCCAGGTCATTGAGCAGGTCCTCGCGTCGTGCGGTGACAATCAGGCTGTGTCCGCGCGCCGCGAGTTCGGTGGCTAGCGCTTCGCCGATATTTTGCGAAGCTCCGGTGACAACGGCGCGCGCGTCGCGGCTGGGAGCTGGGATCGGCATGCGCCAATCGTAGACACGTGGCCGGGCGCGGCGGGTCGGCTGCCAAACCAATAGAGTGCCGGGCATGAGTGAACGGCCCGGCACGCCCGCGGCATCTCGGGTGCTGGCATGGGCGCTGTGGGACTCCGGTGCCATCGGTCTGAACGCGATCGTGGCGACCTTTGTCTTCGCCGTCTACCTGACCAGCAGCGTGGGTGTGGGTATATCCGGCAGCACAACCCCGGCCAGTTGGTTGGGCCGGGCGGGGGCCGTCGCCGGGTTGACCGTCGCGCTGCTGGCGCCGGTCGTCGGCGTGTGGGTGGAGGCCCCGCATCGCAGACGGGTGGTCCTGAGCGTGTTGACCGGCCTTGTGGTGGCGCTGACCTGCTCGATGTTCTTTATCCACGATCGCCCCAGCTACCTGTGGGCCGGGCTGGTGCTGCTGGCGGCAACGGCGGCATGCAGCGACCTGGCCAGCGTCCCGTACAACGCGATGCTGCGCCAACTCTCGACGCCGGAGACCGCCGGGCGGATTTCCGGACTGGGCGCGGCAGCCGGTTACCTCGGCAGCGTCATGCTGCTGCTGGTGATCTACACCGGATTCATCTCCGGATCCGGCTCCGGCCCCGATGCGGTGCGTGGGCTGCTGCGGCTGCCGGTTCACGACGGCCTCTACGTCCGGGTGTCGATGCTGATGGCCGCGGGCTGGCTGGCGGTGCTGGCTCTGCCGTTGCTGCTGGTCGCACACCGGCTACCCGATTCCGGAGAGGTCCACCGGCCCACGGGTGTGCTGGGTGGTTATCGCAAGCTGTGGACGGAGCTCTCCGCGGAATGGCGGCGCGACCGCAACCTGGTCTACTACCTTGGTGCCAGCGCGCTTTTCCGGGATGGGCTGGCGGCCATTTTCGCCTTCGGCGCCGTGCTCGGTGTCAACGTATACGGCCTCTCACAAGGCGATGTCCTGGTGTTCGGCGTGGTGGCAAGCGTGGTGGCCGCGGTGGGCGCGGTGCTGGGCGGGCTCGTCGACCACCGGATCGGATCCAAGCCCGTCATCGTCGGGTCATTGATCGTGATCATCATCGCGGAGCTCACCCTGATGACGCTCTCCGGCTCGCTGGCCTTCTGGGTGTGCGGACTGCTGCTGTGCCTATTCATCGGGCCGTCGCAGTCGTCGTCGCGCGCCCTGCTGTTGCAGATGACACAGCACGGCAGGGAAGGGGTCGCGTTCGGCCTGTACACGATGACGGGACGCGCAGTCGCCTTCGTGGCACCGTGGCTGTTCTCGGTCTTCGTCGACGGTTTCGGCGCCGTCCGCGCCGGACTGGGCGGGATCTCGCTGGTGCTGACCGCCGGAGTGCTATCGATGCTGCTGGTCCGTGTTCCGGTGCGCGGGGTCGCGGTACCCGAACGGTCTTAGCAGGTTTAGCCTCTGGCGTCGCAAATCGTCAGGCCCACCCCGACTCGCTGGCTCACCTGGACCCCTGCGACGGTGACCGAGCAGGTGACGTTGTGGCCGAAGTTGACGACCGTGACGTTCGCCGGGTGGACGGCCGACTTCGACAGGCTGACCTGTTTGCTCCAGGGCAGCGCCACATTGAACTCGGTCTGTATGACATCGCCGGTGCCGATGTACACGATGCTGAGCGCACGGCCGTCGCCGGTGACGTTGTAGACGATGTCTTGCATTGCGGCGGGGCCGGTCGTCTCGGTGGGCGTGCCAGAGCCGCCGGTGGGCGGCGCCGGGGCGGGGATTAGCGACGGTGATGATGTGCGTGTTGACGGGGTCGGTGTTGGCGAACTCGTCTCGGGCATGGCGGGCAACGGCGGGACGGCGGTCTGCGTCTTGATCGCGTTGTTCACGAGTATCAGCGCGATCACCAGGGCGACGGCCAGCAGCACCGCCACGCCGGCGAAGATCAACAACCAGCGTGGCGATTTCGGTCCTCCCGGCGGCGGGGGAGCCAGACCCTCAGGAGGCAGTTGGCCCGATGGGGGCACGTCTTGCTGCCAGTACGGCGGCAGCTGTTTGGTCGGGCTGGTTTCGTTCAGGCTCGGTGCCCATGGCGGGATATGCCCGCCGTACGTGGGCGCGTAGGGCGCCTGGTCGGCGTACGCCGGGTAGTCGACGGGCGGCGGATACAGGTAATCCTGGGGCCCAGCCGGTCCTGACCCCGGTAGAGGCGGACTAAACCGCTCGCCTCGACGTGGATCGTTCATCTCCACCTCATGGCTTGCAGGGTACCTGGGCCGGGCCCCTGACCGGTGGCTCACGTTATGACGCGCGACTCAGGGGCACTGATTCCCGGCTCGTAGCGCGGCGACGGTCATAGCCCGCATGACGGCGCGCGACCGCGCCACGCGGACGGGCTTGGTGCGTGAATTGTCTGGCGCCTTCATGCTGTGCGGTGTGGAATTCAGCAGGCCGAATACCGCGTGGGCCGTCAGCCGGGCATCGGCTTCGGCCAGCTTGGGGTTGAGCCCACGAAGCACGCCCACCCAGACCTCGACATACTGGCGCTGCGCTTTGCGCACCTGCTTCTCGGCCGCCTCGGGCAGGTACGCAAGGTCCCGGTCCTGGATCCGGATCAGGTCTGGTTCGCCGAACGCGAATTCGAGGTGGAAATCGATGAGACCGTCGAGCGCCGTCGCGGCGTCGGGGCTACGGGCCGTCACATCGCGGGCGCCGGCGAGCAGCCGGGTGCTGATCCCGACAAGCAACTCGACCAGCAGCGACTCCTTGTTGGGGAAGTGCCGGTAAATGGCCGGACCGCTGACGCCGGCGGCCGCACCGATGTCTTCCAGTCGCACCGCGAGGAAACCGCGTTCGGCAAATAGCCGTTCGGCCGCCGACAGAAGTTGCAGGCGCCGGTCGGACTTCAACTGACTGCGACGGTTCGGGGCGTCAGGATGGCCGGGCTGGCGGTCCGGGAGGGAGGTTGTCACGACGGACCTCCGTCCACTCGTCCGATCGGTTAATCGTCACTAACTTAGCACGAGTTATTCGCCGTTAACTCGAGTCGCGGCGTGGTACCGGATCCCTGGACGCAGCGCTGCGGGCGGTGGTATTCTCACCCCAGTTAATGAACATTAACTGAAAGTCTCTTACAGTCCGGTTTTGCGCCGGGCCGGATGCAGACCGCTCGACGGCAAGGAGGCTGCTGCGGCGATGGACAAGGTGGTGGCGACGGCCGCTGAGGCGGTCGCTGACATAACCGACGGGTCATCTCTGGCGGTCGGGGGATTCGGCTTCTGTGGCATCCCCGAGGCGCTGATCGCGGCGCTCGTCGACACCGGGGTCCGCGACCTCGAGACGGTGTCCAACAACTGTGGCGGCGACGGTGTCGGTTTGGGCCCGCTGTTGCAGCACAAGCGGATTCGCCGGGCCATCGCCTCCTACGTGGGCGACAACAAGGAATTCGCCCGCCAGTTCCTCGCCGGCGAACTCGAGGTGGAGCTCAACCCGCAGGGCACCCTGGCCGAGCGGCTGCGCGCCGGCGGGATGGGGATCCCGGCCTTCTATACGGCCGCAGGGGTCGGCACCGCGGTCGCCGACGGCGGGCTGCCGTGGCGCTACGACGCTTCGGGCGCGGTGGCGGTGATGTCGCTTCCGAAGGAGACCCGCGAGTTCGACGGACTCACCTACGTTCTCGAGCGGGCGATCCGCACCGACTTCGCGCTGGTGCACGCGTGGCAGGGCGACCGGCATGGCAACCTCGTCTACCGCGGGGCCGCCGCCAACTTCAACCCGGACTGCGCGCAGGCCGGCAGGATCACCATCGCCGAGGTCGAGCATCTCGTCGAGCCCGGAGAGATCGACCCGGCCGCGGTGCACACGCCGGGTATCTTCGTTCAGCGGATCGTGCACGTGCCCAACCCGGTGAAGCGGATCGAGAAGGTGACGGTGCGGCGGTGAGCGCGCCGACGACGATGCAGAGCGCAGCGATGAGGAGGAGCGGCGCGGAATGACATGGAGTAAGGAAGGTTTGGCCGCACGGGTGGCCGCCGAGTTCGAGGACGGCCAGTACGTCAACCTCGGCATCGGAATGCCCACCCTGATCCCCAATCACATCCCCGACGGCGTCACTGTCGTCGTGCACTCGGAGAACGGGATCCTGGGGGTCGGGCCGTATCCCTGGCGCGAGGACGTCGACGCGGATCTGATCAACGCCGGCAAGGAGACCGTCACCACGCTGCCGGGCGCGGCGTTCTTCGGCTCCTCGGCCTCATTCGGCATCATCCGCGGCGGACACCTCGACGTCGCGGTGCTTGGGGCCATGCAGGTCTCGGCCACCGGCGACCTTGCCA
>NZ_JBKQOI010000045.1:0-5305 GCF_052145595.1 Mycobacterium sp.
TTCCCGGACGTCAGGATGTTTTGGCGTACCTGCTGACTAAGTCGTCTTCCCCGAACGTGCTCGTGTGCTGCAAGCCTTCGGCGTCGCGGCCGAAGAATGTCCACTGCCGTGGAGTTGCCTGCGGCCCGCTGATCATCTTGACCGTGTAGCGCAGACCGATGGCACGCGCCGTTCCGATGATGTCACCGACCCGGATCTGCGAGGGATGGATCTGGGGCGCCTCGCACCCGCTCTGTATGGCCATGCCCACCCGTCCTCATCTGTGTTGCTTTCACACTACCCGGGATTTGCGTCCCTCGCCGACAGTTGGCAGATCGGTAGGCGCCGCGCCAGTTAGGTAAGGCTGGCGCATGTCCCTGAGTGGCGCCCGCAGACAAGACTTCGCCGCAGTGGCGCTATCGGTTTCAGTCGAATCGCGCGCGGTTTGTTCCGCAATCATCTGCACAGTTTTGAACCGGAAGTGTCCATGGCGACGGCGGGGCTGGAATTCGACGCGCCTACCCAGAGTGCGCTCGTTTGGGCTTAACGGCCGGTAGTGTCACTTTTTGACCTCATAGGTCCCCCGAGATGGCCGAAGCTGGTCTGACGCCAGCCCTGGATTATGGGGGAGGTGGCGATGAGCAGATTCGTTGAGTCGATGCTCAGCAGTGCGGAGTCAAGTACTCATGGCCTGGTGACCGGTGAGCCAGGTGCGCCGGTTCGCTCTCCCTGGGGTGAGGTTCATCAGCGGGCCAGGCGGGTGGCTGGTGGTTTGGCCGCATTGGGGGTCGGCCCGGGTGATCGGGTCGGTGTGCTGGCCGGTGCCCCGGTCGAGATCGCGCCGACCGCGCAGGGTGTGTGGTTGCGGGGCGCGTGTTTGACGATGTTGCATCAGCCGACCCCCCGCACCCACCTGCAACTGTGGGCGCAGGACACGTTGGCGGTCATCCGCATGATCGAAGCCACGACGGTGATCGTCTCGGATCCGTTCATGGCTGTCGCCGCGGTGTTGGCCGAGCATGGCGTTACGGTGGTGACGATCGCCGAGCTGCTGGCCGCTGCGCCGATCGACGCGGTGGGCAGCGGTGAGGACGATCTGGCGCTGTTGCAGTTGACGTCGGGCTCGACGGGTTGCCCCAAAGCAGTGGTGATCACCCATGCCAATGTGATTTCCAACGCCGAGGCGATGTTCTCCGGCGCCCACTACGACCTGGATACCGATGTGATCGTGAGCTGGTTACCGCTGTTTCATGACATGGGTATGACCGGGTTTTTGACGGTGCCGATGTTGTTCGGTGCCGAGTTGGTCAAGATCACCCCGGTCGACTTCTTGACCGATATCTTATTGTGGCCCAGGTTGATCGACAAATACCGGGCCACGATGACCGCGGCGCCGAACTTTGCGTACGCATTGCTGGCGAAGCGGTTACGACGGCATGCCAAGCCTGGCGACTTTGATTTGTCGTCGTTGCGGTGGGCACTGTCGGGTTCTGAACAGGTCGAACCGGCCGATGTAGAGGACTTGTGTGAGGCCGGGGTGCCGTTCGGGCTGCGCCCCGAGGCGATCCTGCCCGCCTATGGGATGGCCGAAACCACAGTGGCAGTGTCATTTTCGCAATGCGGCGGCGGACTGGTCGTTGATGAAGTGGACGCCGACATGCTCGCGGTACTGCGCCGGGCGGTGCCCGCCACCACGGGCAACACCCGCCGACTCGCGTCACTGGGTCCAATGCTCAACGGCATACAGGCCCGCATCGTCGATGAGGATGGCGCCGTCGAGCCAATCCGCGGTGTAGGGCTCATCGAGGTACGAGGAGATCCAGTGACATCCGGATACGTCACGACGGGCGGTTTTGTGGCCGCCCAAGACGACCAAGGCTGGTTGAGCACCGGGGATCTGGGATATCTGACTGAGCACGGCCATGTTGTGGTCTGTGGTCGTGCCAAGGACGTGATTATCATGGCCGGACGCAACATCTACCCCACTGATGTAGAACGTGCGGCTCGGCGAGTCGTCGGCGTGCGCGCAGGTTGTGTGGCGGCGGTACGACTCGACGCCGGTCATTCCCGGGAATCGTTTGCCGTGGCCGTGGAATCAAACAACGTCGACGACCCTGCGCAGGTACGGCGCATCAAGCACGAGGTGGCCCACGAAGTCTTCACCGAAGTTGCGGCGCGGCCACGCAATGTGGTGGTACTGGCCCCGGGTGCGATCCCCAAGACACCGTCGGGCAAGCTGCGCCGGGCGTACGCGCTGTCACTGGTCACCTGACAGGCACCATGGGGCTGTCGCCGGAACCGATGCTGGTGGGCGTAGCGTTAACTGTGAGCCGTTTCGTTGTCAACGGTGGTCCATCGCGACTCGATCCGGGTGACCCCCACGGGCAATGTGATTCCTCCGTCTGCCCCGCGCCCGCGGGACAGACGATGCCGACCGTGAGGGAACCACCCGTGGATTATCAGCACCTGGTGATGGTGCGACACCTGGATGTACCGAGTCCGGCTTTCGCGCGCAGCAGACGTGTCACCGTGATCATCGGGCGCACCCAGTGCCAACAGGGGCACCTGCGATGATTTATCCGATCCGAGCCCGACGCCAAGCCAATCCGCTCCGGCTGTCGGTTGCTCACGAGCTCGGCCGCGACATCGACGGCGCGTGGTGGCCGCGTGCAGATCGCATCACCAACGAATTACCGAACCTTGTCGCGGTCCTGACTCCCTTGCTCGGAGACATCACCTCCATCAACGTCAACTGGTCACCGCTGCAACGACCACCTGACCTCAACTGGCCGGGATGGGAACACAAACGCCAGCACGTAATGACCGTCAGCGGCGCACACGCTTGCATCAACCTGCTGATCGTCTCGTATGCGACCCACAGCGCGCTCGCCTTGATGGTGATGCGCTGCGCCGCTAACCTACCCGTCGAGGCTGCGGACCGCGACAAGCCCGCATTTCTTACCGCGGGCTCGATCCTGCGAGCCGCCCAACAACAACGTGAATGTGCTTCCGGTTACTAGTCGCAACGGAAGACAAGCCCACGGCCGCCAGCTCAACAACAGTGGCCAGGGGCGAGATCGAAACCGCCGACCTTCCGCTTTTCAGGCGGAGTTCCGGCCTACACCAACGTGTTTCAGCCGGTCGAAACAGGCCAAAGAGCATCAGTTGGCCGCGTTGGAGCAGCTGACCCACGGGTTTGGGCCCCATTTTGGCCCCATGGATTCGGCTTCCCGGCTGGCGGTTTGATGCGTGATTCGAACCGGTGTCACGTGTTCCGGCAATCGGTTTACTTCTGAATGTCATTCGGCAGGCCGGCGAAATCTGTAATGACCGCGTGACAGGTTTGCTTCGCGTACTGAGGTTTGCGCCGTCGCGTTATACGGAGGTCCATCCGAATTGTCTCGAACATGGTCCGGTTAAGTAGTCAACTACGCAGCCCGCCCGGCCCTGAAGTAGACGACTACTGCAGACCGCCCCGTCGATTCGTGTGAGGTTGGTTTGCGCAATACCTGGTCACACCACGACCGCCAGCGCAACCACGCCCGAACGCGAGCCACGCCAGCAGGGCAAGACTCTCATCGGTGCCGGGCTGCGCTCCGGTCTCGTCCAGGTCGGCCCGACGAGCTGATGGGTGGATGGACATGTCGTATGTGATCGCGGCGCCGGAAATGATGGCGGCGGCGGCAGCGGATTTGGGGACTATCGGTTCGACGCTGAGCGTAGCGCACACGGCCGCGGCAGCCCCGACCGCTGCGTTGGTACCCGCGGCCGCCGATGAGGTGTCGGCGAGTATCACGCACCTGTTCTCCGCGTATGCCCAGGACTATCAGGCGCTGGCCGGGCGGGCGGCGGCGTTTCATGAGCAGTTCGTACAGCACTTGAATGCGAGTGCGCACTCGTATGCCAGCGCTGAGGCCGCCAACGCCTCGTCGTTGCGGTCATTGAATGCGAGTACAGCATCGCATGCCAGCGCGAGCGCCGTGTCACAGCAGTTACTCTATGATTTGCTTATCGGCTACGTTTATTTGCTGGAGGGTTACTCCTCTGTTTTGCAGTATTTGGCTCTTTTGCCCAGCACTATCCCGAACCCGTTGCTCCAGGCACTGGCAGCTGCGGTGATAACACAACTTGAACCTCTATTCACTGCGTTATCGATTTTGCTCCTCCTTCCAGTCCTTCCAATCCTCATCCTCGGCTGAATCCAAGCTTGAGGGCTAATCTGTGAGGCTGTCATGCCATCAGAACCGCGTTCCTCGACACGATTAAGCACAGCTGGACCCAAGAATTCCTAATCGGTTCTCAACGGCTATCGGCCACCGGTTGTCGTCGTGCCGACTCAGTATGGCAATACTGAAATCACTACCGGCGCCAAGCGCATGCCGTCAGGGCCGTCACTGTGTTCCCGCCCTGGGGCGGGGTAGCAGGGCGGCGAGTTCGTCGCGGGTGGTGGTTCCGGTCTTCAACATCGCCCGATAGACGTGGCTTTCGACGGTGCGTACGGACAGAGTCAGTCGATCGGCAATTTCGCGGCTGGACAATCCCTCACCGATCAGCATCACGATCTCGCGTTCCCGATCGGTCAGCGGCAAGGGTTCGCCAGCCTGACGAAGCGCCGAAGTACTGGCGCCGCATTGTTCGGCCAGAGCGGCGGCGCGTATCGAGCAACCCAACGCCGATCCCCGAAGGCCTTGCCGGCGATATGCCAGGGCGGCGTGGGCGGCCGCATCGACGGCAGCAACAAGATCGCCCAGACGCTCGAATTCTTCTGACACCGAGGCCAATTGGGCGGCGCCGCCATCGCGCAGGGCCTCGGCGAACCGCGCGGCCACGCCAACACGGGGCCCCTCGACGATCCCCTCGAGCTCACGCAACCGAGGTGCGCCCGAACAGTCCCCGAACTGGGTGGCGGTCTGCAGACACATCACTTCCGCTGCGAATTGCCCCTTAGCGGCGGCCCGTTGGGCCGCCGACCACCAGACGGCGATCGCCTCACTGACGGCGCCCTGGCCCGCGACCACCCACGCCCGGGCCAGGCTGAGCTCATAGTCCAGCAACCGAAAAGGACGTCGCAGCTTGTCGAGCGCGGCAACCGCGGCGGCTGCCTCCACGGTTGCACCGCACATCGCGAGCGCAGTCGCGCGTGGCACGTGATAGCGGTACCCCCAACCCGAAGCATGCGTGGCGGACAGTCCTACTGCCGCCTGTTCGAGCAACGCACCCGCGGAATGAAGGCGTCCGGCACCAAGGGCGGCCTGACCCACCACGGCAGCACCGAGTAATTGAGCCGCCCCCGGAAGGTCTGCCGCCTGCCGGCGCACCCGCTCGG